>JAOABU010000090.1 GCA_026418195.1 Spirochaetota bacterium
ATTCTACCCGTATCCGCTCCATCCCTTACTTCCCTATAGGTTTCTTGACCGTTTCCGGTTTTGGTGAATCCAGCAATAGACTTAAGTTGATCCGCCCCATCTTGTCCATTTCAATAAGTTTCACCATCACTTCCTGGTTGAGAGAGAGGACATCGTTCACAGAATTGATTCGTTTATTGTACATTTTGGAAATGTGACAAAGCCCCTCTCTCCCCGGTAAAAATTCGATGAACGCACCGAAGTCTACGATACGACGGACGATGCCTTTGTATACTTTGCCTACTTCCGGCTCTTCCAGCATCTTCTCAATGGTCTCTCTCGCTTCTTCGCTTCCCTTTTTGGTCTTACTGTAAATCGTCACCATTCCATCGTTTTCAATATTGATAGTTACATCGAAACGCTCCGAAAGGCTTTTGATGGTTTTACCCGCGGATCCAATCACTGCACCGATCTTCTCGGGATCGATTTTGAAGGTAATGATTCTAGGAGCATACTCAGAAAGGGGGGCGGGTGCGCTGACCGTTTTCTTCATGATTTCTAGAATGTAGAGCCTTCCTTTTCGGGCTTGTTCAAGGGCTATACGCATGATATCCATACTAACCCCTGAAATCTTGATGTCCATCTGGAAGGCGGTAATTCCCTTCTCGGTACCTGCAACTTTGAAATCCATGTCTCCTAGATGGTCTTCTTCTCCTAGGATATCACTCAATACAACCGTGGTATCCCCTTCCTTCACCAATCCCATGGCTATCCCTGCTACAGGCGCTTTTAGAGGTACCCCCGCATCCAGCAAAGATAAGGTTCCTCCACACACTGTTGCCATGGAAGAAGAACCATTGGACTCTAGCACTTCGGATACTACGCGGATTGTATAGGGAAACACTTCCTTATCTGGGAGGACTGCATTGAGAGCCCTATACGCTAGATGCCCGTGCCCAATTTCCCGCCTCCCTGTGGCCAACCTTCCCGTTTCCCCTACGGAATAGGGAGGAAAGTTGTAGTGCAGGAGAAAATTCTCCCGTTTGTCCCCTTCGATATCGTCCATGATCTGCTCATCGAATACGGTTCCTAAGGTAGTTACCGCCAAGGCTTGGGTCTCTCCGCGGGTGAACAGGGCCGAGCCATGAGTGCGAGGAAGAACAGACACTTCGCACGTGATGGGCCGAATATCCTCTGGGCCCCTGCCATCCGTTCGGACCCTGCGTTCGATGATGGATTTTCGTACAACGCGGTACTCCAATTCCTCCATCAGAGCTTCAAACGCTTTTACATGGGTTTCGGGAATTGTGTCCTTGTACTTTTCGAAGGTTTCTTTGTGCACCTGTTTTACCGCTGCAGAACGGTTATGCTTCCCTTTTACGAAACATGCTTCTTCCATTTTGGGATAGGCATAATTCCAAATTTCTTCCCGGTTTTCCAAAACAGGATCCGCCTCCGAACTGAGAGGAAGCTTTTCTTTTCCCGCCAAACTTCTTAACTGTAATTGCAAATCACACAGACGAATAATACTTTCCTGCGCTTTATCTAATGCTGCAATGAGAAGGTCCTCCGATACCTCCCCTGCTCCCCCTTCCACCATGGTGATCCCTTCTTTTGTGCCTGCGACTACGATGTCTAGTTTGGCATTGTTAATCTGATCGTATGTTGGATTCACCACAAGGTCGTTCCCAACGGCACAAACCCGCACTGCCCCGATCGGTCCATCAAAGGGGATGTCGGAAATCACAACTGCAGCCGAAGAAGCAACGATGGCTAGCACGTCCGGGGGATTCACCTGATCCGCGGAAATGGTGGTAGGAACGATTTGGATTTCCCGTTTGAATTTCTTACTGAACAGAGGCCGCATAGGTCGGTCAATCAAACGGGATACGAGGATCTCCTTGTCCCTAGGACGACCCTCCCGTTTTAGGAACCCGCCCGGAATTTTACCTGCAGCATAGTACTTTTCGTTATAGTCAACGGAAAGGGGAACGTAATCGAGTCCCTCTACATCCTTATCAGAACAGCATACGGTAGACAGAACCGCTGTTCCTCCATAGGTAGCGAACACGGCTCCATTGGCTTGCTTTGCCATCCTACCCGTTTCTAGGGTTAGGTCCGTATCTCCAATGCGTAATGAAACCTTTTGAATCATTGATCATCCTTCTTTACTTGCTGTTATTTTCTTAGATTAAGTTTTTCGATGAGGGATCGGTATTTATCCAGATCAGTCCTCTTCAAGTATTTAAGTAGCCTTCTTCTTTGCCCTACCATTTTCAACAAGCCTCGCCGGGAGGCATGGTCCTTTTTAAAGACCTTGAGATGTTCGGTTAATTTTTCGATGTTTCTTGTCAACAATGCAATCTGTACCTCTGTTCGACCCGTGTCCTTTTCGTTAGCCCCGAACTCTTTTACGATGGTAGCTACTTCTTCCCGACTTAAGGGCATACAATTCTCCTTCTGTATTAAGTAAATGTTATGGCATCAACAGAGCCATTAGAATGCCAACTCAGGAACTTCTCGTCGATTTCCAGAATCCCTTTCTTTTTACCCCCTTGGAACCGATACTGCACAGAGAAGGTACCCCGTTTAGGAAGTACCTGAGGGACGACTTTTCGGTTAAGGAGGGATCTTCCTTCTTCCGTATACACAGGGAGATCGGTCAGATCCAATTCAAAGGGATGACCGAGCAGATCCATAGCAGTATACATGTCACCTTCCAAGATCGCGTTCCGTATACGGGTACTGCTAACGACTTCCCCCCCTCGGCGGACAGATGGAAGGATCTGTACCTTGATTCCCTTCGGTTCCAACAGTTCCTTCATTCTCCATGCACTGGTGTCCATGTTGTATCCACAGTGAAAATTTTCTCCAACTGCAATGAACCGAACTTCTAGGTTCCTCTGGACCAATGACAAGAATTCCGTTCCTCTTAGTTTACCGAATTCCCAAGAAAAGTCAATTAGCACGGTTGTTCCCAATCCTAGGGCTCTCAATCCATCGATCTTCTGACGTTTTGTCATAATATCACCCGGGTATTCCTGGGGATGGAGAACTCGTATGGGATGAGGATGAAAGGTGATCACCCAAGGGCACAAACCTGTTTGGGAACATATTTCCTGGATTAAGACCTGATGCCCTCGATGCAAACCGTCGAAAACACCAATACTAAGAGCTACAGGATCAGTAAAAACCTTATAGGATTTTAAAAAAGTATTCCAATCTAAAACATTCATAGATCCTTCTGGGACACAACGAATCTATAGGAAAGGGTTCCCGCCTGATACTGGACTGCACCTAGAAGCTTTCCCTCCGGAGATGTGAGCACATAGGGACCCTCTTGAAACTGTACATTCTTCCAAAGAGAGGGATGTAATGGCTTACCCTGTAGGACCCCTGAGGAAGGAGCCACAGGTAACACTCTACCCGGAAACAAGAGAGATAGAATCTCTACACCTTGGTATATGGTATCCTTCTTTCCTAGCTCTGAAGGTAGCACTGCATCTCTTAATTGGAGGGGACCGATCCGAAGACGTATCAGGTCCTTTAGGTATGCAACTGAACCGCATTTTCTACCTAAATCTCTGGCCAGAGCTCGTATGTAAGTTCCCTTGCTGCACACTACTCGCAAGGTAAGGAAAGGAGCTCGATAGTTCTCGATGTGAAGGGACTGAATTTTGATGTAGCGGGGAGGAAGATCTACCAATAGGCCTCTCCGGGCCATTCGATACGCTCGTTCCCCCGCCACATGGACAGCCGAATAGGCAGGGGGGGATTGTAGTATGACTCCTGTGAAAGAAGGAATCTGAGTTTTGATGTCTTCGAGGGTTGGAACAGGGCCATGCGCTACCACCACACCTTCAGGATCCAATGTATCCGTTTCCCGACCGAACTCAATCACTCCCTTGTATTCTTTTTCCAACTCTTGGATTAAATCTGCTAGCTTAGTATAGGTTCCAACCACTGCAACCAATAGTCCGCTGGCAAATCGATCAAGAGTTCCTGTATGTCCAACTCGAAGGGTATGGAAATGCCTCTTCACGAATTGGAGTACTTCAAAGGAGGTAATGCCTTGTGGCTTGTGGAGAAGAAGGATGCCATCCAAAGAACTCATCAGGTTAATGATTCCTTGATCTTTTGCAATACCCGGAACCCTTCATCGATGGAATGGTCTTCAATGAAGGAGAGTTTTGGTGTAGTCCGCAAACGAATCCTTTTTCCGAGACAACCCTGAATGAATCCCGCTGCATGGTTCAGTCCTAGCACAGCATCTGACAACTTGTCCGGCCCCTCTACAGAGGAGATGTACACTTTAGCATAGGAGAGATCCTTCGAAACTGTTACATGAGTAACGGTGACAAGAGTAGACACCCTTGGATCCTTGATTTCCTTCCTGGCAATCATGGCACTGATTTCGTTTCGGAGAAGATTTCCGACCCGTTGAAGGCGATGTGATTCCATCCTACCCTTCCCCTAATTTTTTCGCATACTCTTTCACTTCGAAAACTTCCAATTGATCTCCTACCCGAATGTCCTGGTAGTTCTCTAAGGAAACACCACACTCAAACCCGGCCTCTACCTCGCGAACGTCTTCTTTGAATCGCTTCAATGAAGCGATCTTACCGGTGTAAATCTCAATTCCTTCACGGATTACATGCACTTGGGCGTTCCTGCGAATCTTGCCAGAGACTACATAGCAACCTGCTACAGTTCCCACTTTGGGGACCTTGAAAACTTCCCGTACTTCCACCGTGCCCAGGGTTTCTTCTTTCAGTTCTGGCTTTAATAGACCTTCCATGGCAGCCCGAATATCATCTACTGCATCGTAGATGATGTTGTACTTCCGGATTTCCACTTTTTCCACCTCGGCCAACTGTTGAGCCTTTGGTGTAGGTCTTACATGGAATCCGATAATGATGGCATTGGAAGCGCTTGCCAATCGAACATCCCCTTCGTTTATTGCCCCTGCAGAAGCATGGATCACGGAGAGACGGATTTCCGGTGTGCTCAATTTTTCCAATGCGCCTTTAAGAGCTTCCACAGAACCATGTACATCCCCCTTGATGATCACTTTAAGTTCTTGGACTTCCCCTTCCTTGATGCTCTCATATAGGTTGTCCAACGTGATTCTCTTCAGGTTCCGGGCTTCCTCCATCTTTTTTAGTTCCTGACGTTTATCACCAATCTGGCGGGCAATCTTTTCGTTCTCGGTTACCTGAAAGGGATCCCCCGCTTCGGGAATACCCGTAAACCCGAGCACCTCTACAGGCATGCTAGGAGTAGCTTCTTCTAGTTTTACTCCCCGATCGTTAAAGATAGCTCGTACCTTCCCAGGATAAATTCCAGCAACGAAGGTATCTCCAATCCTAAGGGTTCCTCTCTGTATAAGGATCGTAGCTACGATCCCTCGGCCATGGTCAATTTTAGATTCAACTACTTTTCCCTCTGCTGGACAATTGTAGTTGGCTTTTAAATCCATCATTTCTGCTTGAAGAAGGATAGTCTCTAGTAAATCCTGAATCCCGATTTTTTTCAAAGCCGAAACATTCACATAGAGAGTTTTCCCTCCCCATTCTTCCGGAATCAGGTCATACTCAGAGAGTTGTTTTTTCACTCGTTCGGGGTTTGCATCGGGCAGATCGATCTTGTTTATGGCCACGATGATGGGTACTTTAGCCTCTTTTGCGTGGTTTATCGCTTCCACGGTTTGCGGCATCACTCCATCATTTGCGGCTACTACCAGTACTACGATGTCCGTTATCTGAGCACCCCGTGCTCGCATCATGGAAAATGCTTCATGGCCAGGAGTGTCGAGGAAGGTGATCTTTTCATTTCCTACTTCTACCATGTAGGCACCAATGTGTTGAGTGATTCCTCCATACTCGCCTTCTGCCACATTGGAGGTTCGAATAGCATCGAGAAGTTTGGTCTTTCCATGATCTACGTGTCCCATGATGGTTACGATGGGGGGCCGTTTTTGTAGATCTTCTTCCCTGTCCTCTTTCGTATGGATCACGGTTTCGTCGTAAAGGGAAACGATGTTTACTTTGCAATCATACTCGGCCGCCAGAATCGCTGCTGTCTCTGCATCGATCTGTTGATTGATGGTAACCATCATACCCATGGACATCAGTTTGGCGATCAACTCAGAAGCCTTTAGGTTCATCTTTCGAGCCAGTTCTGAAACGGTGATCACCTCCATGATATCGATTGATTTTGGAACTGGATTGGTTCGAGTAACTGTCTTTTTCTTGAGCTGAATCTCCTTTTCCTGGATTTTTTCGTGTTTTACAAACTCTTTCTTCTTTGCCTTGAATACCTTCTTGCTAGTTCCTTTGTTTTCTTCCGCAGGAACCACGGGAGGAGGGGCAACTGGTTTTACAGGAGGATTCACTGGCTTTCCACCTACAATTCCTGCCCGTCCTCCTGTTCGAGAATACCCAGAAGGTCTAGAACCTGGAGGAGTCCCAAATCGAGATGGACGCTCCCCTCCGCGGTCTCCATAGGAGGTAGCTCCTGCACCTGGATACCCTCTTCCCTGGCCTCTGTAAGAGGTTCCATAGTCCTGGGGTGCCCGTTTTGTGGGGAAAGACTGAGGTTGTTTGGGAGAGGGGGATGGAGGAACCTGGGTAGGCTTGACAGGTGCTGATGGTTCAGGAGGGGCTACTTCTTGGTTGAGCTTGACATCCTGTTTCTGTTCTGCTACCGGAGTTTCGAGTCCCTGTTCAGGTGTAGGTTGTATGGGTGATTCAGTTTGTTTGAGTACCTGCGGTGGTGTTTCCGGAACTGGCTTCTCATCCTGAATCGGTTCCTTCCTTACCGTTTCGACAGCAGCAGTCCCTTGAGGACTGTCGGACTTTATAGGTTCAGGGTGCTCTACCTCCCCCGGTTTCGAAACAGAGACGAGTTCCGGAGACACTGGAGCGCTCGTCTCGGAAGGGCCAGCCTTCTTTACCACCACTTTTTTCTTGACCACCACTACTTTTTTCTTGGTCGTTTCCTGAGTCTGTGGTGGAGCAGGAGGCGGATCATCCTTCTTGTGTTTGATCAATGTAATTTTCGGTTTCTGTTTGTCCTGTTCTTCTGTCATACCTATTCTTGCTGTTCCTCTTCTTCAATCTCAAAACTTAACCCAACTCCACAGTTTGGACAAGCCGTCATGTCCAGTGTAATGGCAGCCCCACACTCTGGGCATTCGTACGTTTCTTCGCCTTCGGTAATTTCTACTTTTGGTTTACTGGTTTCTGTGGGTGTAGGAGGTTCTTCCTGTACAATTTCGATGGTTTCAGCCAAAATACTCCGCAAGGTATGAATCTCCTCGCTGGAAAGACCCATTTTTAGAAGTTCTTCGTTACTAAGCTCGATCAGATCTTCGATCAGTTCAACCTTGTGGGATTTTAGTTTTTCCACAATGGAATCAGGAATATTGGGGAGTTCCGAGATGAAGGAGATCTCTTCTTCTTCCATGGGTTCCCCAATTTCACCAAAGAGGGCAGACACAGCCTTCTTTGTTTCCGCCGAGATATCCATTTCCGCAAATTGAGACTCAGTCTTCACATCGATGGTCCAATCTACCAGTCGATTGGCCAGTCGAACGTTCATTCCTTGCTTCCCAATGGCGAGGGATAGCTGGTTATCCGGAACCACTGCCAAAGCTTGCCGTTTCCCTTCGTCCAGAATGATCACCTGAGATACTTCGGCGGGAGACAAGGCATTTCGGATGAACACTCGGGGATCGGTATCATACTTAAGGATGTCTACTTTTTCCCCTTCCAACTCCCGCACGATGGCCTGTATGCGCACTCCCTTCAAACCTACGCAGGCTCCCACAGGATCCACATCTTCCCGCGTAGAGTACACCGCAATCTTCGTTCGGTATCCAGGTTCTCGAACGATCTTATAGATTTCCACTGTCTTATCATAGATCTCCGGAACTTCCAATTCGAAGATCCGTTTGACGAACTCTGTATGGGTACGGGAGAGAACGATCTGAAGTCCTCCAGGTGTTTTGTTCACCTCATAGATAAGCGCTTTGATTCGATCGTTGGGTCGGTACGTCTCCCGAGGGGACTGGTATTTTTTCGGTAGAATTCCTTCTGTCTTTCCTAAATCTACGTAGATGTTTCCGTTCCTTTCCCGCTGATAGTACCCAATGATCATTTCCCCCACTTTGTCCTTAAACTCAGAGTACAGGGTGTCCTTCTGTATCTCCCGTAACGTTTGACGTGCTTTTTGTTTGGCAGTTTGTACCGCTACTCGGTCGAACTCTTTCGGGCTAATTTCAATCAACAGTTCATCCCCAACCTCGCAATCTTCGGCTAGTTCCCTTGCCTCGGAGAGACCGATCTCTAACACAGGATCTTCCACTTCATCGTCCTTCACGATTCTCTTTTTTGCAAAAACAGTAACCTCAGACCCGTCTTCGCTAAATCGTACCACGGCGTTTTCCATGGTTCCAAACTTTTTCTTGTATGCAGCTAGCAAGAAATCCTCAATGGTTTTCAATACCAATTCTTCCGAAATCCCTTTTTCTTGTACTAGCATGCGAATCGCATCGGCAAGATCAGACGCCATATGAACCATGAACCTCCTCTGTATAATCAAGCTTTGCCTTCTTTATCTGTTCAAAGGGAATAGGAATGTCTCGTTCATCCTTTCGAAGATGGAGAAGATCCTCCTTAACCGAATCGATCACTCCTCCAACCCATTCCTTTTGTCCTTCCCTGAGGACTTTTACTCCTCTTCCGATGAAGGCCCGGAACTCACGAGGGCTTTTCAAGACCCTATCGATACCGGGCGAGGATACCTCTAGGTATACGTCCTGTGTTTCTAGTAAGAGCTGAATCCTAGGCCTAAGAATTTGCAGTACCTCTGCTGTGTCGTCAATATTGACTCCTCCCTGCTTCGTGATCACTACGTATACCCTTGGACCAGATTTTTGAATCACTGTTCGAATCTCTACAGCAAAGTAACCCATTCCTTCTAGAACGGGTTCCACATCTTCAAGTATCTGTCTATCGAGATCTTTCATCCCTTTTCCTAAACCGCTAGATATAAAAAAAGAGTCGACATGGCGACTCTTCTTCCCAGATGCCCAAAACTGTCTAATTGAAACATACCAATTGCAATAGAGAATGTCAATATTCAATCCCGAGCAAGGGTTAGTCCGTATACCTCTTGTACTCCTTCTCCTTTCAACACCCCCGCACATTGGTGCAAGGTAGCACCCGTAGTGAATACATCGTCGAGAAGAACGATGGACAGAGGGAGTTTCCTTTCCTTACTTAAACGATGACGCAGTTCTGGTCTCACAAAAAAAGCTTTTTTTACATTTTCCTCTCTCTCCTGTTTACTCAGCAATTTTTGCTCTTTCGAGCCGGTAGACCGAGATAAGAGGGGAACAACCTCTATAGAACCGATCCTCGACAAGTGATGACAGATCTGTCCAATGGGATCGAAACCAGTCTTTTTCATCCGCTCAGGTCGTGGCGGTACTGGAACTAGAGGAATCCGGGGGAACTCTCGTTCCCACACTGGTAGAAGGAGTTCAGCAAAAAAAAGACTTAACCGTTCATACCCTTTGGACTTATACGACCGTATCAACTCCTTCATGTGAGTTCTGTATGGGAAGAGGGACACATTCCGTTTAAAGGAAAAACTCGTCTCCCGACATACAGTGCAGATCCCTAGCTCAGAAGTGAGTTCCATCGAACAAACCCTGCAAGTTTCTGTCCCATGGGTAAGGAAAAGAGCTTTGCATCCCCTACAGAGGGGGTAATCTCCCGTTCTCTCATCCCAATAGATCCACTCCCCACAGAGAATACACCGTTCGGGACATAGGATATCGAGGATCGTACCATGCATACAGGGTATTACAGAAGAAAAGGAGTCATTGATTCAGCTTGTGAAGGAGGTTTCCTTTTTCCTAAAGAAGGCTTCTCTGTGGAAAGGCGTTTCTTCCATCGAGCAATGAAGTTCAAAGCATCCAAGGGAGTGCTGGTGTCCACGGGAAAAGCACGAACCTCCCGTTCCAAGGTGGAAAGGAGAGACGAATCAGGGGATGAGAAAGTAAATGGGATTTGGTGAGGAGAGGGGGAAGGGGAGGAAACATCTTCGGGCTTAGTACCTAGATGGGAGAGAATTCCCTTTGCCCTATCCAGAATGCTTGAGGGTAATCCTGCTAACTTTGCCACATGAATTCCATAGGAATTACTGGAAGGGCCATCCTGCACCTTCTTGAGGAACACGATATCTCCACCTTCCTCCTGAATGGCCATGGAGAGATTCTTCATACGGGGATGATTCAAGGCCGTTAGTTCATGGTAATGGGTGGCAAATAGAGTCTTTGCTTGGATACATTCTAACAGATACTCCATCACTGCCCAAGCAATTGCCAGCCCATCCTTCGTGCCTGTTCCCCGCCCTACCTCGTCCATAATGATAAGGCTTCTATCCGTTGCAGTTCGAAGGATAAAGGAGGTTTCGTTCATCTCTACGAGAAAAGTGGATTCGCCCCGGGCAAGATTGTCCTGGGCTCCAACGCGACAGAAAATCCGGTCCACTAACCCTATTCTAGCTTCCTGAGCTGGAACAAAACTTCCCATCTGGGCCATGATCATAATTAAGGCATTTTGGCGGAGAAAGGTGGATTTTCCTGCCATATTGGGCCCGGTAATCAGGGCGAAACACTTCCCCTCTCCGTCCAGGGTGAGAGAGTTAGGAACGAACTCCCCGGGTGGAAGATACTGCTCCACCACGGGATGTCGACCATCTAGAATGTGCAGGTCCTTTGAATCCAATAGTTCCGGTTTGGTATATCCATACAAAGTAGCTGCGTACGCCAAGGACTGGATTCCATCGATCTGAGCGACTGCCGCAGCGAGGGACTGTAAGTTCGGCAACTCCTCTTTAACCTGTTCACGGAGCTTTAAAAATAGTTCCTTTTCCAAGGCATGGCTCTTTTCCTCCGCCTGCTCTAGTTGGGATTCCAATTCCATTAACCGTTCAGTGGTGTACCGTTCTCCACCCACAAGGGATTGTCGGCGGATGAAATGAGAAGGCACATGAGCAAGGTTCGATTTTGTCACTTCAAGAAAGTAGCCAATGATCTTGTTATACCGAACCTTCAAGTTCTGTATTCCAGAGGTCTTCCGTTCAGATTCCAAGTACTCTTCTAGTACGGATTGGCTGTTCTTGCGTAGATCCCGATACCGATCCAATTCTGGATTGTACCCAGGTTTGATGAGATCTCCTTCAGTCAGCTGGATAGGAGGATTCTCCACCAATCCTCTCTCCAGAAGTTGAAGTAGGTTCTGTAAGGTATGGATAGACTCGGGAATGAACCCCACTCGTTCCGGAGGGAATGGGATACGTTCCATCAGTTCCAACGCACGTTTTAAGGAAGATCGAATTCCTGCTAAATCCTTGGGATGGGCTTTGTCTAGGGCAACCCGAGCGATGAGGCGTTCCAAGTCCAGAATTTCTCCCAGAATGGAGCGTAAGGACTGCAACAAAGCTTGTTCATGGTACAATTGATCTACCAGCGACTGTCGATCCAGGATTGCGTTCTTTTGTAAAAGGGGTTGAAGGATCCATTTTCGAAGCAGTCGTTTCCCCATCGCTGTTTTCGTGTGGTCCAGTACTTCCTTCAGGGTGTACCGTTCACTGCCGTCCTGCAGGTTTTGAACCAACTCGAGATTTCGAAGAGTAGCTTCATCTAACAGGAGGTACTCTTGCTGGGAGTCCTTACGGAGAGTTCGGATATGGGGCAATAAGTTCTTTGCATTTTCCTCTAAATATTCGATCAGAATCCCTGCCACTAACACTTCCGGGTCCTTTTCTGTGAATCCAAACCCTTTTAGTCCAAAAGTCCCGAAATGTCGACACAGTCGATCATGGGAATTTGTTTGGTTGAAACTCCAGTCGGGAAGAGCGTTGATCACTAACTGTCGATTGGCAAGGATTAGACGCTGGAGGTCTGGGTTGGTATTCAATAAGGATTCGGGAAGGATAATCTCTTTTAGTTCTAACCTTGCTAGTATTCCTTTAAGGGTATCGATCCCTCTTTCAGTAGGGATCCATGTGGCAACGAACTCTCCTGTAGAGAGGTCTACGTAGGATAGGGCAAACCCCTTCTGAACCTCTGCTAAGGAAGCCAGATAGTTGTTCATTCCCCGATCTAACAGTTCCTCATCGGTAACAGTCCCCGGAGTGATCACCTCTACGACGTCTCGGTCTGCTAACCCCTTTCCGGCCGGAGGCACATGCAGCTGTTCACAGATGGCGATCTTCTTACCCGCTTTCAGTAATCGGGCGATATATCCTTGGGAAGCATGAAAGGGGATCCCACACATGGGGACTCCATTCCTCTGAGTCAACGTAAGACCTAAAAGGGAACTCACCTCCTTAGCATCCTGTTGAAACATTTCATAGAAATCTCCCAGACGAAAGAACAGTATGGCATCTTTGTACTTGAGTTTGATGCGATGGTACTGCTCCATCATGGGAGTAGATTTGGACATTCTCAAGGTCTCTTCTGATTCTTTAATAGTCTCTGAATTACCAGTTCCGTTATATCTACCTGCTTGCTCCACCATACCAAGTTAGGATCACTACTCTTCAAAATGACACTGTACCCTTGATCTTCCGCAACGAAGGAAATGGCTTGTTGCAACTCATTGAGGAAGGAAGATGATTCGGTTAGTTTGTTCCTACGCTCCTGTAGTTGAGCGTTCTTAATTCTGTAGTACTCCCGGAGATAGTTGGTTTTACTGGTAATTTGTTCTTCCAATTGGAGGGATAAGGCTTTGTTCCCTATACGCTCTGCTTCCAATTGGCGCTCCTTCAGTTGGTTGATCTCTCCTGTAATGGCGTCTAGTTCCCCCTGCAAACGTTTTGTCATTTCTTCTAATTCTCGTACAGCTTGGGATTCCCGGTAAAATGCCATGGTAACTTTCCCGATGTCCACGATTCCTACTGTGGTTAGTTGTTGCCCCATTATCGCGAAAGGAAGGAGAAAGAAAAGCATGAAAACAATTTTTCGCATGGTTGGCTCTACCTCCTACTGATTAAAAATTTCATACCCAATGGAGAACACGAAATCTAAACCTAGGGTATCCCGGAACAAGGGTCCCGTCTGCATTTCAATATTCCCTGCATCATTGATACGGAACCGTTTGGCCATGTACAATCGAATAGGAAATTGAGGAATGGAGAACCGAATCCCTGCACCATACCCAAACAGGAAATCTTGAATCTTAAAGTTGGTGAACTCCTCTGGAGTGTTCCATCTACCTACCATATCGAAGAAAATATCGAACCAAAGGATCCGTTCTGCCAGCGGCATCCTCAATTCTAACCAGTTGTCCCAAATTGTGCGCTTATCTAGTTCACGGGACCATCCTCGAGCTATGTACATCCCATCGATCCAGAGTAAATCCGCTGTACCTGCAGTAAGCCGATCATATCCCGAAGGAACCCAGATCTGGGGCCAGATAAAGGAGAGTTGGGAATGAGCTCCCAAGACCAACTGGTAGCGCCAGGTGTCAGTGATGTTCACATTCAGAAGGGTAATGAAGTTCTCAATTTTGCTGTCTGTTCGGATGTAATGCTTTTCCCCCCGCAAGGGTCCTCCGACGAACTTGGCGGTCTGAATCAGGTAGTATCCGGAAGTAGGATTAAAATAAAAATCCCTCTTATCCAGGTATAGGGAAAGGGAAAGGGCGTTAGAGAATACCCATTCCCCCCGATTCTCTCTATCCGTGGAAAGGTATGGTCGGAACAGATCGGGATCGTAATTTAAGTACGTAAGAGTGGTTCGGAACCCTGTTCCCGTGCCCAACGTCCCTAACGGGGTACGGAATCTGTATCCCGTGTTTAGGCCGATGGAAAAGTTGTAGATATCGTAGGTCATCTTATACTGACTAGGTACGATCGCGGTAGTTCCTCCCGCATACTCGTAATCGGTAACCAAGTTATACTGTTTGATTTCATCCGCTGTAGGCTTCCTTCCAAAGGGTTTTCCGTTGGATTTATATACATATTCTCCTGTGAAAGGATCCGGAAAGGCGTCCACCCCCGGGTTACTTCCACTGAATATGGGGAAAAGAACATCCTGAGGAATCCCTGAACTCTTGCTATGCTGAATGGTAAAATCTATACCCCCAGACCAACGTTTTCCTAAAAGCCATTTTTCCAAGAAGTTGAAGGAAAGGGTCTGAATGATGGGGGATGCGGTTAGATCGATACTGAACACTTGGCCTCGTCCCAAGAAGTTCCGATCCGTCCAGCGCAGGTTTCCAGATATGGGAAACTCTGTGCTACCTCCGAAGGCTAAACCGAACATGATTTCGGCCATGCTGGTCTCCTCCACGTTGATCACCAGATCCATCAATCCCTCGGCACTTCCCTGGGGGGTTTCCGGAACAACGGAGGAGAAATATTGAAGGTTATAGAGGTTCTGCAATCCTTCTACTACTTTCTTTTTACTGAATACATCCCCTACTTCCAGTGGAATTTCCCGATACAAAACAAAATCCTTCGTTTTCTTGTTTCCCTTGATGATGATGTTCTCAATATGAGCCCGGTTTCGTTCCACGATATTGATTACGAAGGAAATCGTCTTCTTCTGTTCATCCCGAATCATCTCCCGGTTGATGGAGTTGAAGATGTACCCATTCTCGAAGTACAGGTCAGCGACCCGTTGGAAATCTTGCTCTACCCGTGTCATGTTCAATACACCACCCGGTTTCTGACGAACCAACTCATTCAACCGCTCTGTAGAGAAGATCTCGTTCCCTTTGAATGTAATTCCTCCGTAAGTATACTGGTCCCCTTCGTTGATGTATAAGGTGATGTTCAGATAGGTACGATTCTCCTCTTCATCCCTCTCAATATCCCGGGTGACATTCACAACCTTCGCATCCACAAATCCCCGTTCCCGATAGTACCGTTCAACAGCTTGCACATCCTGTTGGAATTTCTTTTCCTGGTATACTCCGCTATTGAAAAGGGACTGTTCCTTGCTCTCCATTGCCTTTTTCAGAGTGCTTTCCGAGTAAACCTTGTTCCCACTGAAACGGATGGAACGAATGGTAGTTTGACTTCCTTCGGTAATGGTAAATACAACGATTCTTTTCTTGGGATTCTTTGGATCAGGTTCGATGCTGCCTGTGACCTTGGCATCGGGGAATCCCCGTTCCAGGTATAAGTTCAAAACCGCCTGTTCATCAACTTTCAATTTGGAGGTATTTACCATGTCTCCTGTCTTGATCAATACCGCATCGAGTAAATCCCCTGTCCGTACCTTTCGATTCCCCCGGAACTGTATTTCACCCACTACAGGCCGTTCCTCTACCGTGAACTCGATGATCACCGTGTTTCGGTTGGGATCACCCGGCAGGGCATTAGGGGTAAGGATCTCGAAATAATCAAGAGCATAGAGTTTACTTTGTAAGTCCCAGAAAAGATCGTCGGAAAAATTCTTTCCTTTAAACGGTTCCACGATGCCTGCTAGTTCGTTCATGGATACCGCAGACAACCCTTTAAACACGATATCTCGTATTGGTTTTCCCTGGAACCATTCTTTTCCCCCTGTTTGAGCCTGCAACAGGGAAGGGTAACTTACACACAAACCTATCACTACAGCAATTATAAAAGAAGCGGATCGTTTCATAGAAGCTCCTCAGTAGGAATATCTCCATCGAAAGGACAGGGTGTTGTCCCGGATGAACAGTTCTTCAGGATTTCTTGGTCTTAGGCTCCATTCCAACGTAAAGAATGGGGTTTTCCACTCAAACACTACCTCAGACTCGATACCAATACCCCCAAACCTACGGATATTACTCGTTAACGGGTCTTCTGCCCGTAATTGGATCAGGTACTCCAAGAATAGATCGGAACCGAGGTATTTTCCCAGAAAAACGCTACTTTTATCAAGATACCTTCCTAGGGAAGGAACCGTTTGATTGAGAAGTATGCTTTCCTGGGGAAGCAATACTTCCGTCAATACATTCTGGAAGATCTGAGTTCGGACAGAAAACAGATCTAGGTTGAACCGATTCCGCATGTCTCGTTCGAAGGATCGAATGATTTCCGATTGCAAGAACAGATCTCCTGACAGTAGCAATGCGGAAGAAAGATTCACCGCCTCCTGGGTGCTATAGGTCAACAACTTCCCCCCTCCCCCTAAAAGGGTGAAGATTTCTAGCTGGGAAAGACTTGGTTCGGATTCAAATCGGGGGGAGAATTGGCTCAATCGCGTATTATCCGCTATTAGGTAAATTCGGACCAACCCATTCTGCGTATTTTCTCGAATCTCGGCCCGAGTGGATATCACTGGATCAAATTGGCTTCCTCGTTCGTTGAAAACGATTCTCCCTTCCCGTAAGTAGAAAACTCGATCAAAATAGTAAATTTGTCCTCCCCGAATCCCTATGTTTCCCCGAACCAGGAAGAATCCATCTTGGGTATTCAATTGAATCAGTAAACGTTGTCCTAACGCTGCATAGGTTCGGATGATGGGGAAATTTTCCGTAGGCCAAACGAACTCGACCAGTTTGCCCGTTTCAATCGATAAGTCCACAGAAAGCCGTAAATCCTGCGTTGAAGTAGTGGCTTGTTCTGTAAAGATTTCTCCCAAAGTAATCTTTGTGTTTGAAGCATTCACCTTTCCACTGATTCGAACCTCCTGGTCCTCCACATCGATTATCCCCCTTCCCCTGCCGATACCATCCACCAAAACCCCGTTAAAGTTGGCATCCAATCGAACTCCTCCAGTAGGGCCCGTATCAACCCAAATAGAAACGCTAGCTAATTCATACCGTTCCAGTTCAAAGGTGCCCCCTACCTGTACGGTTCCACCTTTGGTAGTCAGGGTAATTGGATTTAAAGTAACCGTCTTTTCCCGGAAAATTAGGTAGCCCTGGAAAGGCCCAAGGACTTCTGGCACGATGTCCAGACGAGCCTTTCCAGATTCTACGACGAGCTCTCCTGAAAAGGAAGGGTCTTGTAGAGAACCTTCTATTGAAAGGGCTCCCCGAACAATCCCTTCATCGATACGGAACCCCCCAAAGTTCAAATACTGTTTGAAGGAGGAAAGAGAGAACAGGATATTCCTGAAAGAAGCTTTCACTTTTCCCTCTCCCTGAAACAAACCTACAGCTTCAAAAGTGATCGGGACAGGGGATCTCACCCGGAGTATAAAGGAACCTGTAGTATCTATCTTTCCATCGATCGCATGATCCGGACCTCCGGAAAAAAGAACCTGTGTTCCCTCCTTCACAAGTTGGATATTCCATTCCCTATACTCTTTGGGTATTCCTTGATCAAGAACTGTGAAGGAACTCTCCCCTTTTTGAACAGGAAGGTACAACGATGGAAGCTCAAACAGGGTACCAGGAGCTGCAAAAGTGATCTTCCCTTCACTTCGACCCTGAAAAGGTTTTTTCCCTAGGGAGACGCTGGTCTTGACATCCCAATCCAAGGAACCTTTACCTGCATCTAGGTTCGCCTTTCCTTCTAGGGTCAAGAACTCATTGTATATAAGTTCAATTCGATGAGCATTCACTCGGGTTTCCGAAAGGGTTCCGGAAAAGGCGCCCCCAAACCTATGGACTTGGTATCTTCCTTCCTCAATCCGCAGATCCACTGATACCTCTCTCTGATTGAGGATGTCCTGTCCCCTAACCCTTCCTTCCACCAGGCCCCCGATTCTCTCTTCCGGGAAAATTCGTATCAAGGGCATCTTCTGAACCTCTAGGTCCACAGACAGGGTTCCGTTTTGGTACGCTACTTGGATAGAATACGTTTCATGTTCCGCTTTTCCGTGCAGTATGGTTCTAAGCTGGGCTCGAGGAGCTTCCAAAGCGAACTCCAGCACACCACTTCCTTCCAACGTAGTGAAGGGATCCTGAATTAAGAGGGAGGTAAGAGTCCCCTGACCCGGTAGTAAAGTACCACTCATGTACAGTTCCATCGACCTCCCTACCCACTGGGGAGAGAGGGATAGGTGGACGTGTTTGAAATCTAGTACCCAAGATTGGGGAGATGAGTAGAAAAACTCCCATGTTCCGCTTATTTGTGTTTCCTTAAAATAGGGAATTACCAGGGGAAGGTTTTCAACAGACATAGAACCGAATGCCCCAACATCTTTCCCCCAATGTAGTTCTAATTTTGAATGGTAAGAACCCGTGATACGTGCGTACCCGTGAGGATCTAGTAAAGTACTGAATCGATAGACCTCCCCAAACATCTCTAAGTTCGTGTCAAACTCCAGAACCCATGAATCCAACCGTTTCCCTCGAATCGAGGCCTGTCCGTTTTGATTATTCCAATGAAACTCTAGATGAGGAATCTGAAAAACTCCATCGGGATTGTGCCTGAAAGAACCCCGCACGAAGTGTTCTTGTTTTGCTTCCTCTTGTAAGGTAAAGTCTGGTGCGTCGATCTCCCATCCTGCAGCGGAGAATTGAAAGAAAACCTTCGCAGAAAGCATGAGGGGGGGAAGTCCTTTCAGGGTTTGTAGGATTTCCTGTCCTCCTAATTGATCTAACAGTAGATAGCTACTTTGAAGGGGGAAGTCCTGTAAGTTGATTCCTCCGAGTGCCTGCGTACGATCACTCTCTGGAAAAATCCCATACAGTTGGATCGGTTTGGAGGTAGGGGAAAGAGAGAAGGATGCCTCCAATCTCTGGAAACCGAACCTGGATTCCTTTGAAGGATACAAGGCTGCCCGGTATTGATAAAACCCAGCCCTTCCCCAGGAAAGGAATGGCCCTTCAAACTGTATTCCTCCATCGATCCGAGTAACATGGATCGTGCCATCAATGGGATAGGAAGTGGGATAGGTAACCTTCTCGAGGGTGATCTGTCCCTCTGGAATGAGGTCTGGGAACGGTATCGAGCCTTTAAAGATTACCGTGCCGTGTTTATTCTTGAGGTAGAGTTCTGAAAATCGAACCTCTTGCGCGTTTCCCTGGAAATCCAACTGCAGAAAGGTAGAAGTTTGTACAATACCCTGGGGTAGAATCCCCTGAAACACTCCCTCATAAAAAAGTTTTCTCGTTTCCAGGTTATAGGTTAGAATTCCTTTCCCAGAGAGTGTGGTATTCAACAAGCTATGTAACTCAGAAACCTGTAAGGGTTGTATCAGGGAGGAAGGGGTAAATGTTTCGCATAGCAATGTGGCAGAGATGGTTTTTTCGATATCGTCGTACAAAACCGATAGATCAATGGGGTTTCGATCTTCCAATCGTTTGATAGATATTTTTTTATTCTCTGTAGAGACCTTGAAGGCTTGGCGTTCCAGAAGAAAAGAATCTATCTTGGTCCGTTCAAACACGATGGTAGTATCTGTGACCCCTTGAAGATTCCGAAATCGTGAGGTGAGTTCCACCCTTGTCTGAAAATGATGGAATCCAACCCCTTCAATCCCTTGGTAGGTTAGATTTGTAGTTACCTGAAGAACCTGTGCCTCCCCTTCGTGGGAAAGGGAAAAAAAAAGGTCTCGAGCTGTTGCGGTGCCAAAAGACGAAACGAACTGAAGATGTACTCTTTTTCCTATTACTCTAGGGAATTTCGCTTTCCCCTGATCTGAAAAAGGAACCACAGAACTTCCTGTATTGGTAAATCTCTCCTGTATTCTGCTTAAAGACCTCTCATTCGTCTCGATATATGCATCCTCTAGTACGATTTCTTCGATACCTTCCCATACTTTCCCTGATAGAAGGGTAAATAATCGATAACGAATCTTCAAAGATGAGACTCGAGCCGAAGAAAAAGGATCATTCCGATCCTGGATGCGAAAGTTCCTTATTTCCAGTGAACGAAGAAAGGAAGGAGAAATGGAGGTATATTCAAGATCTACTCCGAAAGATTCTTCCAATTGATGAAGGATACTCCCTTTTAGTTCCTCTACGTACCTCTTAATTGAACGATTCAAAGGCAGGATAGCGAATAAAGTGAGGGATAGAATGAGGATCCCACAAATGGATAAGATCTTTTCCTTCCTCCTTTGTACTGTTGCCACAGACTACTTACCCTCCATCCAGTTTCCCGATAAACTGTACCATAACATGGGAAGAATAGGAACTGGAAATCAAAGAAAGATCATCCTCGATCGATTCATTGTCTTTGAAGGAATTGATGGAGCAGGGACAACTACCCAGATTAGGCTATTAGCAGAGAGGTGTAAGCGGGAAGGGATTCCTGTCCTCATAACTGGAGAACCTACGGAAAATTGTATCGGAAAAACGATCCGACAGATTCTGAAAGGGGAACACCAAGTGCATCCTAGTACCATGCCCTTCCTATTCGCGGCTGATAGAAACGAACATCTCTACGGAGAAGGAGGAATTCTCTCCTCCCTTGAGAAGGGATTCTGGGTTTTATCTGACCGATACCTATTTTCCTCCCTAGCCTACCAAACCATCGAGAACGATTTCCGACAGGTTAGAGAACTGAACAGCAGGTTCCCTTTACCCAGGATCCTTTTTTACCTGGAAGTCCCTCCGGAAACAGGGATCCATCGAATCCAAACGAGGGAAACAAGAGAAATTTACGAAGTGCTAGCTTTTCAGCAGCAAGTCCATCAACAGTATCGGAAGGTATTATCCACCTACCAGAAATCCGGGATGGAGATTCACATTTTCGATGGGACAGAACCGATGGAAACCATTCACGAAGAGATCTGGAACTTTTTAAAGAAATTCCGATACTAGAGGATGGTGAAACGGCTTACTTGGTGGATCCTTTCCCTAATCTTTCTACTGGGAAGCATACAGGAATCGTTTGGATACAAGATCCTCTATGCAGAACAGTTCTATAAACTGTTCCATCAACACATGTATCAGTATCCGGAACGGATTGCGGAAAACCTCTCCTATCTCCAGAGTGCTCTGAAAGCGGATTTTGCCAACCCCCTCTATGCTCTCGCGAAAATCCCCGACAAACGTCATTGGGAACGGTATAGGTACCTCTTCAAGATGCATGTGAACTTGAAAATTATCGAACAGATCCTTCTATGGGGCTCAAAATACCAGAAAATGGTAGCCTATTTCTACAATGCTCCCTGGTGGAGGCAGAATCTGGAAAGTTTGGATCAAGCAGAAGCCCTTTTCCGGTCAGCCCTTCCCTATTGGGAAGAAGCCAAAGCATGGTCGAAGAAAGCCATATCCTTATCCGTTCTCCATATGGAGGAGATCCAGGCTTGGGAGGATGAGAATCACCGAATCGAGTCGGGGGATCTGAACTATGCAGCGTTGATTCAAGAACATCTTCAACGGGTGGAACGGGTACGAAAGGCTTTCAAGGAGATGGACGCCACTACCTATTAAAGTCCAACGAACAGGAGTTTTTCCTGTCAAAGGATCAGCATGGCATCCCCGTAGGAGAAGAACCGATACCGTTGTTGGATGGCATGTTGGTAGGCCTTTTTAATCAAAGAAGATCCTGCAAAGGCAGTTACCAGAACCAGGAGAGTGGATCCAGGGGTATGAAAGTTGGTAAAGAGGTGATCCACCATTCTGAAGGTGTATCCGGGAGTGATATACAATTCTGTGAAACCTGAACCTGCCTTTACTTCTCCTTCCTGATACGCAGATTCCAGTACTCGAACGGAGGTTGTGCCCACCGCTACAATATGTTTTTTCTCTTTTCGGGCTCTGTTAATCCTTTCTGCTGCCTCGGATGAAACCTCATACTCTTCTCGATGCATTTTATGATTTTCAATGTGTTCAGTTCGAATGGGTTCGAAGGTTCCTAACCCCACATGGAGGGTAACAAACACTCGTTCGATCCCTTTTGTCGCCAATGCTTCCAGAATGGGCTGGGTGAAATGGAGACCTGCGGTAGGAGCTGCCACCGAACCCGCGTGTTGGGCATAGATAGTTTGGTACCGCTCTTCATCGAATTGTTCCGCTGGACGATGAATGTAAGGTGGGAGGGGTACCGACCCGTAAGTATCAAAGTATCCTTCCTCTAGAGGTTCTTCGAAACGCAAGTATAGGGTTGGTGAGGAGGCCGAACACTCTACCGTTCCAACTCTAGACTCCGGGAAAAGAAAGGTTCTGCCTTCTTTCAATCTTCGAGCATTCGGGGTAAGTACTTCCCATCGTTTTTTATCCTCCGAGCGAATAAACAAAAACTCCCGTTCTTTCCCTGTATTTAAATCGATTCCATAGATGCGGGCCTTACGGACTTTGCTATTGTTAAAAACGAGGATGGAATCAGGGGGCAGAAATGAAGGCAACTCATGTAAGGTGCTGTCGATAAAATCCCCTCTGGATCGATCTACTACCAGCAATCGAGAAGCTCCCCGTTCTTCCACGGGATATTGGGCGATCAGTTCCTCTGGAAGATCAAAAAAGAATTCCCTGGTTTTCATGGTCCGGTCGTTTGAATCCTAAGTGTTCATAGGCTAGTGGGGTAGCCATGCGTCCCCTAGGGGTCCGCTTCAGAAATCCTCGCTGGATCAAATAGGGTTCATAAAAGTCTTCCAACGTATCGATCCCTTCCCCCACTGAAATGGCTAATGTTTCGGCCCCTACGGGGCCCCCTCCGTAGTGTTCAATGATAATCCGTAAGATTTCCCGGTCGTGACTCTCCAACCCAAAATGATCGATTTTAAGTCGTTCTAACCCTTCGGATACAACGGATAAAGTCACCACTCCGGAACCAAGAACCTGAGCAAAATCTCTCATCCGCCTTAGAAGGCGATTGGCAATCCGTGGAGTCCCCCGAGAACACTGGGCAAGGAGTTCAGCAGCATCTGGATCGATTCGTATATGGAGAATATCGCTGGAGCGATGTATGATCTGCACCAGTTCTGACACGGAATAATAGTCAAAACGGATGGAAATCCCGAACCGAGAGTATAGCGGACCTGAGACCAGGCCCGCTTTCGTAGTGGCTCCTACCAGAGTAAAGGAAGGCAAAGGGATTCGGATGGAACGAGCAGAGGGTCCCTGTCCGATGACCCAATCGAGTTCATAGTCTTCCATAGCGGTATACAGCATTTCTTCCAATGAAGGCTTCAAACGGTGAATTTCATCGATGAAGAAAACCGAACCCGGGGCAAGGGTGGTAAGAATTCCAGCTAGATCTTTCGGCTTTTCTAGGGCAGGGGCTGAGGTGACTTTGAACTCAGCTCCCATCTCAGATGCTACGATTCCAGCGAGGGTTGTTTTTCCCAATCCCGGTGGACCGCTTAGAAAAATATGATCGATGGATTCCTTTCGTTCTCTGGCTGCCTGGATAAATACCGCAAGGTTGGACTTTATTTCCTGCTGGCCTTGAAACTCCTCAAGAGTCTTTGGCCGAAGAGAGGATTCCTTTTCATCCTCTTCCTGATCGAACGCGCTATCTGTCAATCGTTTCATCCGTATGTCCCACTCATCAGTACAATCGCCCTTCGAAACGCTTCTCTCTCAAGAGGTTCCCCACTCAGACCCTCGTCCCTACATTCCTTCAAGGCTCTTCGCAAAGCTTCGGTTGCCTTGGTAGGTTCGAATCCCATTTCCACCAACGCAATTTGCAAGTCCTTTTCCTCCCGCGGGACGATTCCTTCTTCCAGGTTGATCTTTCCTTTCAACGAAAGAAGAACTTTCTGTGCCGTTTTCATCCCTAAACCAGGAATCTGAGTCAGGGCTTTCACATCCTCTGTTTCAAGGATCTTTAGAAAGGTTTGCACGGTAGTACCCGACAGGATCCGTAATGCCTGACGGGGGCCAACGCCATCGACCTTCAATAGGTCCAAGAACAAACGCCTTTCACCCTCTTCGAAGAACCCATAAAGTTTCAGAACATCTTCACGGTGATGGAGGTAGGTAAACAGTCGAACCTTGCTACCCAACTCGGGGAGGCTATTTAAGGTATTGAAGGAGACCTCTAGCTCATATTCGATGCCCTGGTTCTCTAGAAAGACCTTGGTAGCGGACTTGCCAGTTAGAACTCCTTGAATACTGTTATACACGGCTCACTCCCCCACGGGTATTGGCATGACAGATGGCAGCTGCCAAAGCATCGGCTGCATGATCGGGTTTAGGTATCGTATCCAAACCCAGTAGGATCCGTACTAGTTCCTGTACCTGGTGTTTTTCTGCCTTTCCATGACCCACAATGGCCTGCTTGATCGCTTGAGGAGGATACGAACCTGTGGTCAAACCTGCCTGCGCCAACGCCAATAACGCTACTCCTCTTGCTTCAGCTACAGGGATCGCGCTGGTAGCATTCCTGGCAAAATAGAGAGTTTCCACTCCGGCTTCTTTTGGATGGTAAGTCCGAATAAGGGAGTGGATATGCTGGTAGATGGATACTAACCGTTCTCCCAAATCCATCGAAGCGGGAGTAGAAATGACTCCATGACAGACATGAATGTACCTTCCCCCTCGTTCCTCGATGATTCCGTATCCCGTTTCTGCCAACCCTGGGTCTAAACCAAGGATTCGATTCATTCTTCCATCGAGAAACCGTCAGGAATATCTAGGTTGGATGAAACATTCTGTACATCATCGTGGTCATCCAACTGTTCGATCAGTTTGAGGGCTTTGGCAGTTTTCTCCTTATCAAGGGTAATGTAAGCTTCTGGAACTTTGGTGATTTCTGCTGAAGTTTCTTCGAACCCTTTTTTATGGAGAGCATCCAGCACTTTTTCGAAATCTTCTGGATCCGTTGTTACTTCAATGCTATCCTCGGTAGTTACTACGTCCTCTGCACCTGCATCGATGGCTACTTCGAGGATCTGGTCCTCGGTATACTTCGACTTGTCAAAATTGATGATCCCCTTTCGTTTGAACAAGTAGGATACACAACCTGTCTCACCTAAACTACCGCCCCCACGGTTCAAAATGTAGCGAAGATCCGCTGCTGTGCGGTTTTTATTATCGGTAAGAACATCAATTAAGATGGCAACACCACCCGGACCATACGCCTCGTACGTCATTTCTGTATACTCTACTCCCCCTAGCTCTCCTGTGCCCTTCTTGATAGCTCGGTCAATATTGTCCTTCGGCATATTGGCCGCTTTAGCTTTCAGGATCGCAGTCCTTAGTCTCGGGTTGGATTCCGGATCTCCACCTCCCAGTTTTGCCGCAATACTAATTTCCTTAATCAGCTTGGTAAAGATTTGCCCCCGTTTTGCATCCTGGGCGCTTTTTTTATGCTTGATGCTGGCCCATTTACTATGACCTGACATGTACTCTCCTCTAACGTCTTTCCGTTAAGAAAACCATATCACAAGAAAAATCTAGGTGTCAATCAGACGGGCCATACACATCGGATTCGGTTTGGAAACCGATCGATTTCATCGAAAAGATCAATCAGTATTCGGTTCAACCACCATCTTCCCTCATTCGTGAGAGTCAAACGGGTTTTCTCCATCGTAAAATATCTTTTATACTTTTGAATCGTCTGCGGTATTACCTCCTCGACTATTTCACCGAACATGCGCAAGAAGGAATCCCTCTGAATCCCAAACACCGTTCGCAGCCCCATAAGGAACACTTCTTTTAAAAATACCTTGGGAGGGATTTCTTCCCAATTCCTTTGAATTTGCTCGTCTCGCTGTCCGCCATATTGTTCTAAATCAGAGGTTTCCGTAATGCGCAAGATTCTATTTCCTATTCCCGGCAAGGTTGAGACAGCTGAAGGACCGATCCCTAAGTAGGGACGCAGTTCCCAGTACCGCAGATTATGCTTACACTCCTCACCGGGAAACGCAAGGTTTGATATTTCGTACTGTCGATACCCGAACTCCTTTGCCCGTCCGAGTAATGTTTTTCGTATTTTCTCCTCCTGAAAGGAGGAAAGGAGTTTCAGCTCTCCCTTCCGTATCCGCTCGCCATACCTCGTATTCTCTTCTGGGGTTAGGTAATACAGAGAAATATGATGCGGATGGTATCGAATTGCCACTTCCAGATCTATCAGCGCCTCCTTTACCGTACTTCCCGGTATCCCGTATAGGAGATCTATACTCAGTTTTCGATCCCACTGTTCTTGAACCAGATCTAACGCTTTTCGGTTAATTTCTGGGGAACTGTTCCGATGAAGCAGGGGGAAAAATGAAGGTTGAAAGGTTTGAATTCCTAAACTTAATCGATTAATGGGGAAGTCCCGTATCACCTGAAGGAACTCTAGCGAGAACGACTCGGGATTCGCCTCTATGGTATTTTCCGCTGGGATATTCGGTAGACTGGTAAAGATCCGTTCCAGAAACGATCGAAGAATGGTCGGAGGTACAACACTGGGGGTTCCCCCTCCTATGTAAAGAGTATCGATCAAAGGGGGGGTCAAAATGGAAAGACTTGAGTCCAGTGCCCGTACCTCTTCTTCTAATATTCGCACCATGAGAGGTTCCGCGATTCCTGATTGGGAAAAGAAGTCGCAATAATCACATTTGGACGTACAAAAGGGGATATGAAGATAGATGGAAAGAGGAACCGCACAGGAGCTTAATGGAATACAGGTATTCATCAAATAGGCTTCAGTTTCTATTTCTAGCACTTGGAATTGGCCAATACACGAAGAGCACTTTGGAACGGATCTGTTCCCAGCGTATAGCTCCCCATACTCTTGAATCCAGGGCTACGGAACGATGATCGGATACAACAAAGTACTCATTCTCATGTAAGAAAATTTCTTCAGATTCCATCCGGTACAGTTCCTGTGGGAACTCTTCGGTTGAGGAGAAATCTCTTTGGATCGTATAAGGAGTATACGCAAGGGAAAATTCGGAAACATAATCTGAAGCGCCCTTTGGTTTCACTAATAGTTCCAAGTTCCGTACTCGTATCGTATCACCTGGCAATCCTACTACCCGCTTGATCACCTTCGATCGAACCCAATCGGTAGTCTTTCGAGTTTCCCAGGTGCGTTGAAAAGAGAAGAACCCTGCCATCCAGCGTATCGTCCTGCCCAACAAAGATTCCTCCTCTGCATACGGAGGAGTAAGCACCACTACGTCCCCTCTACGGAGTTGAGAAAACCCAGGAAGCCGTATATGGGTGAAAGGAATCGGTGCTCCGATGGGTAAAGGGGATGCTATAAGTTTATCCCCTGGTTTAAAAGCCGGCATCATGGTAATGGAATCGATCCGGTATGTTTGTACCAGGAACGTATGGACCGTTACATACCCTAAGAAAAAGAGCATTAGATACTTGATTCCTTTTCGTATCTTTGCAAGAACAGGATGGCGTTCGCGGTAAAATTTGTACTCAAACTTTCTCTTTTTCATGGTCCTAATGAATTGGGCCCAACCGATTCAGCGGCCAATACCGGATCATCGCTTGTCCCAACACTTTATGAACCTTTATGGGTCCAAAATAGCGACCATCCCGCGAATTGTCCCGATTATCTCCTAAAGGCAAAATATACCCTTCTGGAATGTAATATCCTACATCGTGGGTTCTCCAACGCATCCCGTACCGCCGAACGTGTGGGTTCATCCCATACAAGGTTCTCGTTCGAACTTCATCGAACGCAAAACCGTCCAAATATTCGGCTTGTTGAATTTGCTGGATCGCTTCTACCCAAAGAGGATCCAGAGGGAGACGCATGTCTTGATGAGCGATCCCGATTCCTGCTAGTTTTAATTTCCGGTACAGATCGGGAGGGATCATCCGTTTTACAGGGTAGTAAACTTGGGAAAGTTTTTGGAACTCCCCTTCTGAGTACCAACGATCCTCTCCCGGAGGAAGGATCTCTAGATTCCCTTCTCTCAACCGAATTCGGTCCCCTCCCATCCCCACAGCACGCTTGATCAAGAAATGAGCCTTTGGTCTTCCTACTTCATCCTTATCTATATCTACGAAAGAGAGGGTTAGCATGTAGATCACTCTCTGCAGGATGTCGAAAACGGGCCCTCGAGAGAGATACGAGGGATTTTCGAAAATGATCACATCTCCCCGTTTGGGGGTCGCCAGGCTTGGAAGCTTGCCCCAACCAGGGAGTAGCTCAGGACCGAAGATCATCTTGTTCACAAAGATTCGATCATTGATCAAAAGGGTATCCATCATGGATCCGGAAGGGATTTGATACGCTTGAATCAAGTATTGATTGATGAGTAAGACCATGAAAGCAGCCCAGAGAAACGCTTCTATCCAGTCTACTACCGGATGTTTCTTTGCCTGCGCTTCTTTTTTCTTTTGTATTCGTAGTTTTCGCCAGGACAAATACCACTCGGTAAAGGATAGAAGGCGCTGGAGGAATCGTTCCATAGAATGGGAGGCTATCAAAATTCACAAACATTGACAATAGAGAAAGGGAATCCTATAATGCACCCCCATGCGGAAAGGGAAACCGAAGACTCCTCCCGAAGACAACCAGAGAGTAACATTGAAACCTATCTGGGGGATTCAACCCAAAACCTATATTGGCTTGATCTATGGAATCGGATTGGGATTAATTCTTTTCTTCCTTTTAATTTTTCCTGGCTTGTTTCATGGAGGATCCAAGGTAACGATTCATACAGTGCCGCAGGGAGCTTCCGTGTATGTAGATGGTGTTCGAATCGGAGTTTCCCCCCTAACTACCTTCATAAAAGCAGGTTCCCACACTATACAGATACGGAAGACGGGGTTCCAACCTTATGCACAACCGATCGTGGTGGATAGACGAGTATTGGGAAGCCTCTTCTTTCCTAAAAAGGTGGAGATGCGGGTTCCTTTAACACTGGAATCGTCTGAAGCCCTTTTTTCCAGAGCGTATGATGACTTAGCCTCCTGGGTGCTGGCAGAAACTCCTACTCCGATCCGTCCGAATCCACCAGTCCTACGGAATCTTGCTTCGGATCTAACTCGTGTTGGTGAAGGTAGGAATAGGATATCGAGAGAGGTGTGGAATCGATTTTTCATTCAATGCCTTCCTCAGATCAATAGCGAGGGAGTGTTTTCAGATTTCTTGGCTGCCTTGTCCCTTGTTCAGTCCGATGGAACTGTTTTAACCCATCGATCCCTCCTAGAAATTCTCAGATTTTTTACCACCCTTTTGAATCAACAACCGAATGCCCTATACTGGTTCGAATCCATAGTACCTTCTCAAGTTTCTAATACCATCAAAAACAATTCTGTCTTTTTAAAGCAACGAGAAGAGCTTTTTAAAGGAAAAAAAGAAAAATCACTTCCTCCTACATTGCCTACGAAAAGACAACCGGTACTTCGAATCGGGCCAATGGAGTTCATTCCCATTCCGGAAGGTACGTTTTACATGGGCTGGGCATCAAAAGCAGAATCTGTTTCACCGGATTCTTTCTTCATGCCTTATCAGGTACAGGTTTCACCTTTCTATCTTCTTGCGCATGAGGTAACAGAGGAGGAGTTTGCTAAGTTTCTTCAAGAAACTCCTATATGGGCTCCTGTTGCAAGGGAAACATTGAGGAAACAAGGATTAGTGGATGAGGGGTATCTATCCTCGTGGAAGGATTCATCCGAACCACCCAATCCCTCCTATCCGGTGCGGGAGATCTCCTACTTCGCAGCAAAAGCGTACTGTGCATGGCTTCAAACAAAACACCCTACGTATCGTTTTGATCTTCCTACAGAGGCGGAATGGGAGTGGGCAGCTTCTCTGAATACAGAACAAGTGACCTATTCTTTCCCAACGGAACTCAAACCTGTACACCTCGGAGAGAGAGGTAGATGGGGACTGCGGTTTATGCTTGGGAATGTATGGGAATGGACTGATGACTGGTTTGCCCCTTTTCAGCACCTGTTTCCCGAAGTTTTTCTTCTAAGGGGTGTAGAGAAAATCGTGAAAGGGGGAAGTTATATTAACTCCCCTGATACGATCACTGTATCTACCCGAGGTTCCCAGCCTCCTTCTTGGTGTACTCCGTATTTGGGTTTCCGTATCAAAGCCCTTCCTAGGTAGGCCTGTATGGAAACCATCAAAGTATTGGCAGAGAATAGAAAGGCCCGATTTCAGTATACCATCGATGAATCCATTGAATGTGGTATCGCTCTTCAGGGCACTGAGGTGAAATCCATTAAAAAGGGAAATTTTTCCTTCTCCGATTCGTACGGAAGGATCAAGGATGGAGAGCTCTGGTTGATTGGTTTTCACGTCACTCCTTATGAACAAGGGAATATCCACAATCATATACCCGATCGGGAACGAAAACTGCTGGTCCATAAGCAGGAAATCAAACGATTAGCCCGTAAAGTAGAGGAAAAAGGATACACCCTCGTACCTCTCAAAGTGTACCTGAAGGATGGCAGGGTAAAACTGGAGATGGGGGTATGTAAGGGGAAGAAACTTTCCGATAAACGGGAAGTAATCAAGGAACGGGATCTGCGACGGGAAACGGAACGGGAGTTTAAGGTACGATAGTGCCGCTCATCTTCATGCACAGGAATCGGTTGCGATTGCCAAAAGGGATTTTTTTTGTTATGTTACTAGTACGCTGTTATGAAGGGGGTGCACCGGTTTCGACTAGGATGAAGGTGTGTCAAGTTGCAGGTGGAGGGCCGAACTCCTAAAAACGGCAACAAAAATAACTGCCAACGAAGCAGATTATCAACTAGCGGCAGCGTAAGCTTGCTGCTACGGGTTCCGGATACGCGGTCTTGAGGATCCGAGAACTTGTAAGAAACCAAGACTCTTCAACCATGGGGTCCGAACCATGGGAGAGAACCTTATCGGACTAAGGACAGAAGCAAGCTTCCGGTTCGCTTAGCTCTGTTCGATACTCTAAGAACCGGATAAACCTGTAGAATACTTGACGTATCCATCCTAGGACGCGGGTTCGATTCCCGCCACCTCCACAAGATCCTTCCAACACTACCATTCAACAAAGAAAAAGCAGGCCATAAGCCGGGTTCTGTATAAGACCGTCATCTATCTAGGAGTTCCGTTCTCGAAACCCTCTAGCAGTCTACCCGCGGATTGCGAGGGAGCACCTCTCCGCTTCTTGACTTTGCTCCTGGTAAGGTTTACCGTGCCTCCGATGTTGCCATCGAAGCGGTGGTCTCTTACACCACCTTTTCACCCTTGCCCGAGATTCCTCAGGCGGTTTGTTTTCTGTGGCACTTTCTATCACCCAAAAAGGGTGTCCGGGGATTACCCGGTACCATGCTCTACGGAGCCCGGACTTTCCTCCCCTTTCGGGGCGACGGTCTGGCCTGCCTAGATTCAAATATACTAAACCTCAGAAAAGAAAAGTCGCTGCTATACGTCTTCTTCTGTCTCTTCGATTTCTTCCTCTTCCTCAACTTCCTCCTCTTCGAACTCTTCTTCTAGTTCTTCTTCCTCTTCCTCATCCTCAACTTCTTCCTCTTCGAACTCTTCTTCCAGTTCTTCTTCCTCTTCCTCCTGTTCTTCCTCTTCTGCTTCGATATCATCGATATCAAAGATCGGTTCCCCAACGGTTTCTACCAAGTAAGGCTCTTCCCCTTCTTCTTCATAGAAAAGAATTCGACTGCAGTACGGACAGAACAGGATGGACTTCCCACTTCGTACCTCATTCACGAACTGCATGGGAAGAATCATATGGCACCCTGAACATACTCCCCTTTTTAACGCAACGATTCCCAATCCAGACTTGCTGCGAATGATTCTCTCGAACTTGAACAACATTTCCGGATCTAGTCCAGGGATGATCTCCTTCTCTTGCCCTTCCAATATTTTTAGTTGTTCCTGTCTTTTTTCAATTTCAGAACGTATTTTTTCCTGTTCCTGTCGGAGTTCCTCTTCCTGTTCCTTGATTAATGATTCTTCCCGTTCAAGAGCATGAAGCATTTCTTCCAGGATCTTCTCTTCCTTTTGAAGATCTCGTCGAAACTGAAGCTCTTTGTCTGCAGCATCCCGAATTTCCTTGTCCAACGCCTCGTATTCGCGTTGGGTCTTGATCAAGTCCATCTGAGATTCTAGTTTCTCTCGATTCTGTTCAGCTTCTAACATCCGTTCTCGAAGGTTTTTGATCCGCTGCTTGGTAGCTTCATACTGTTCATTCTTTTCGATGTAAGACTTCTTCAATCGAGCCACTACTTCCGTCTTAGTTGCTAATGCTTTGGGAATCTCTTGGATTTCCTTTTCCAGACTGTACTTTGCAGAAAGGATTTCCTGCAGAGTTCTAAGTTTATCGAATACTTCTTGAACCATTTTCCCCTCTTTTTCCGTAGTATAGATTTAGTGGTCTAGGTAATCTTTCAACCTTCGACTTCGTTTTGGATGTCTGAGCCTGCGTAATGCTTTTGCTTCAATCTGACGAATCCGTTCACGAGTTACGTTAAAATACAACCCAACCTCTTCCAGAGTCAAGGAATACCCGTCATCCAAGCCGAACCGCATTTTCAGAACTTCCTGTTCCCGGGGTGGAAGAGTTGATAGTACCTCTCGGAGTTGTTCCTGCAGAAGGGTAAAGGCTGTCTGGGTAGAAGGATTCTCCACATCCTTGTCTTCGATGAAATCACCGAGGAGAGAATCTTCCTCCTCTCCGATGGGAGTTTCCAATGAAATGGGTTCCCGCGCCACGTTTTTCACCGACTTTACTCGAGATACCGACCACCCCAACCGTTCCGCAATCTCTTCATCCGTAGGTTCCCTACCTAACACCTGCATGAGCTGTCTTGATTCTCGAACTACTTTGTTGATCTGTTCGATCATATGCACAGGAACCCGGATGGTTCGGGCTTGATCCGAAATGCTGCGGGTAATAGCCTGCCGTATCCACCACGTTGCATACGTAGAAAACTTATAGCCCTTACGGTATTCAAACTTTTCCACCGCTTTGATCAACCCAATGTTTCCCTCTTGCACAAGATCGAAAAAGTGCAATCCTCGATTCGTATACTTCTTGGCGATACTAACCACTAACCGTAGGTTGGCCTTGATCAATCGATCCTTGGCCGTCTGCATCATCGTTTTCCCCCGTAGGATCTCTTTGGCCATTTTCAGGATCGTATTTGCAGGTTCCTCGAATTCCACCTCCAGATTCTTTAATTTCTTTTCCGTCAGTTGGATCTGACGAATCTCCTCTTTGATCTGATCAGCAGACATTCCTAGTTCTTCTTCGATCTTCATTCTTTTTTCGGGCATCGTGAGTCCGCGGCCTAACGTCCGAAGATCCCTCACGTTGGAAACCTTCAAACGTTTTTCGATCTTTTCTTGGTCTTTTCGGTATTTCTTGATTTTCTTTGCTGCAACGATGAACTTCTCTGAAAATTGGAGTATCTCTTCCTGGTGAATATCCACTTTCTGGAGGTAGGTTTTTAGTAGTTCCCGTTTCCGTACTAATTCTTCATCTTCCCAGATATTGCCACCATGGGCCAAGATTCGTTTCTTTAACTCGATGTAGCCCTTTAATTCCGGAAGGATTTCTCTCAAGGGTTCACGGTAACATTGGATTAGTCTTCTCCGTTCAGCTAAGTATTCACTGACTTCTTTTTTCGAGAGATTCATTTCCCTCGGATCCTTCTTCGAGAAGGCCCTCTGAGCCAACTGATAGAATTCGGGAATTAGCATGGAGGATTGTTTAATCACTTCCTTGATGATGTTTTCCCCTTCCTCCATCTGTTTGGATAACTCCACTTCCTGCTCAGCGGTTAAGAGGCTTTCCTTCCCAATTTCTCGAAGGTACAATCGAATGGGATCATCAATTACCGCTTCTTTGTCCTTGTAAACGAGTTTCTTTTTTTTGTTGTCGAGTTTTATGGGTTCTTCCAACTCTTCTAACGAAACGTCTTCTTCTTCCAAGTGGATATTATGCTCAGCTAGCAGGGCAATGACTTCATCCATCTTTTCCGAGTTTACAATAGCATCAGGAAGGAAATCCTGCACTTCATCGTAACTGATTGTCTTTTTATGTTTTGCGTATTCTAATAACTTAATGACGGCAGGGTCTTTTTCCAGTTCACTCATTCTCCACAACCCTCAACTTTTCCAGTTCTGCATCCAAGTACATTTTTTTTTCCAGCAACCGAGACAATTCTTCCGTTTGATTCGTTTTCTCGCATCTGTGGATGGCTTTCACTACCTGTTGTCGTTCTCGTTCCAAGTTCCGTCGTTTTAAAAACCTGACGCTATCGTATATTAACCGTTCCTGATTCATCTTGAACTCTGAAGAAATAAGTTTACTTAATACAAAATCTTTCAATGCTGCATTGGAAATGCGTTGACAGACCTTATCAATGGACCATTCCTCTTCTCGGTACAGCTCTTCCAAGGTGATATACAAGTCCCTTCCATAAGGATCTTCAAGGTCATCTAAGGTGATACGAGATCGGATGTCCTCGAAGTTCTTACGACTCTCCATCGCAAGGATCATCAGTACTAGTTCTGGAGTGCGTTGGATGGATTCCTGCTTCTGTTCCTCCCGATTCTCTTTCTGTGGAACATGGATCCATTTTTTTCTCTGTAAATCTTTCCGGATAGATTCTCGATCCAATTCGAGAAAATCTGCAATAGAGGCAATTGCAGCTTCTCGTCTTATTTCTGAACCCATACTCTCAATATACGGAAACAGATCCTCCACTTTCAACAGGTTTTTTAAGGGCGTTCCAGTATCCTTCTGTAACGAGGTTTTTTTCAATAAAAACTCAAGTATAGGTATAGGATATTTTACAATCTTTTGCAACTCACCCGTTTGTCCATTCTGGATAAAATCTGCCGGATCCTTATAGGGGTACTCATCTGCTTGAACGGCAAAGGGCTCCAATTCTTGCTGCTCACAGAGGATGGCTGCCTTCCGAATAGCCTGTAGCCCTGCTTCATCCTGATCGAAGAAAAGGATAACCCGATCAGCGAATCTTTTCAAAAGACGAACTTGAGCAGCAGTAAGGGATGTGCCTAGAGGTGCAACCGCTATTTCAATTCCAGCCTGATGAAGGGCAATCACATCCATGTACCCTTCCACTAACACCACGGTTCTAGTTTTTCGAATCTCTTCCCTTCCTTGATAGAACCCATAGAGGGATTCCCCCTTCTTGAATAGGGCTGACTCAGCAGAATTGAGGTACTTAGGGCCTTCCCCCGAAAGAATTCGTCCTCCAAAGGCCACCACATCCCCCTGGGAAGAATAGATGGGGAACATGATCCTATGGAAGAAAAAAGCTCGATCGGGGCTTCTAGGAGCAAAAAGTCCTGATTCCAATAATAACTCTCTGGAAAAATTCTTTTTTTCTAGGAATTTTTTCAGCCAGTACGGGTCTGCAGGTGCATATCCCAATTGAAACTTGGAAATAATTGAATCTTCGAGACCTCGTGCTCGCAAGTATTTTAATGCAGGGGTTCCCTGGGATGTTTGCATCAGGATGTAATGAAAACTGCCCGCTACTCGCTTCAAGAGGTGCAGAATAGCATCCTGTTTTTTCCCCTTTTCAAGACTCTTCTCATCGTAAGGATCCAAATGAATTCCCACTTTTTCCGCTAATCTATGTACCGCATCCGGAAACGTCAGATGTTCCACCTCCATAACGAATTGGAACAGGTTTCCTCCTTTACCACATCCAAAACAGTAAAATAAACGTTTATCAGGCTGTACGTAGAAGGAAGGGGTCTTCTCTTGGTGAAAAGGGCAGAGACCACGGTACCGATCTCCCATGCGCTGAAGGGTCGTGTACTGCCCTACCAGTTCGAGGAAATCGACTTTGGCCGTGATCTGCTGAATAATGGATTCAGGAATAGCCATCTCTAGCTTCCCGGTTGTATCTTTTTCAGATACACAACCTTGGCTTGCATGTGTTCCTGTAGGGTTTTGGAAAAGTGATGCCGTCCACCTTCTGGGTCCTTCAGTACAAAGTACCTATAGTCAGTTTCGGCAGGATAAAAAGCGGCTTTCAGAGCCGTCTCTCCGGGATTACAAATCGGCCCGGGGGGTAAGCCTGAATGCTTGTAGGTATTATAGGGGGAAGGCACCTCAAGATCTTCGTAGGTCAGCATGTCTGGATGAGGTTTGCCTAACTCTTCCGTGAGCACATACTCCACTGTAGCGCAGGAACCAAGGGGCATACGGATTTTCAATCGATTGTAAAATACCGATGAAATCATAGGTGCTTCCTCAGGGTCTCGGTATTCTCGTTCAATGATGGAGGCAAGAATCACCTTGTCCAGTAGTTCTTTCCCTGTTGGTAAGGGCTTCTCCTGGACGATGGTAGCGAGTCTCTGAAAAAACGTTTCCACCATCCTTTCAATCACCCGGATGGCAGGATAGTCTTTGGGAAAATAATAGGTTTCGGGAAATAGGTATCCTTCCACACTCGAGGTTGGTATTCCATATTTCTTCAATATCTCTTCCTGTTTAGAGGCAGAAAGAAACTCCGATACCGATACGATTCCCTTAGACTCCAAAAGACGGCCAATTCTAGAGATCGTCCATCCTTCAGGAATGGTTACGCGATACAAAGCCTGAACACCCTTGACCAATAGATCATGGACAAAAAGAGTGCTCTTTCCCTTGGGAATTCGGTAATGACCTACCCTGTACTGCTTTTCGGTGCCCTTCCATCGGCTGAGCCAGATAAGGAAATCTGCGGACCGGATCAACCCCTTCTGTTCCAGTCGGTCCGCTATGGTAGAAACACTTTCCCCCTTTAAGATGGAAAACTCTTCCTCTCCTTCCCCATTCGTAGAAACAGGGGAGTTGAGGTATCCGGCTAGAGCAGTCAGTCCCACCACCCCACCCCCTAGAATTGCAAGAAGAATGGTAATTATTTTTACGGTCTTCTTCATGTGTCTATCGTATCAGGATGAACTCTACCCTGCGGTTTTTCCAGCTGTTCTCCAGATCGCTGGAGGGGAATAGCATTTCTTTCCCTCCCTTTCCTTCTACATCGATCCGTCGGGCTCCTAACCCGCGTTGGATTAGAATCCTTCGAACCGCCTCTGCCCGTGCTAGAGACAGGGGTTGCAGTTCTTCGATTTCCTCCCTCATCGTTCCGGTTATATTGTTGGCGTGCCCTTCAATACGGATCTGATAGTTGCTGTATTTCGTCAGCACTTCTACCAGTCGATCTAGAACTGCGGCATTCTTTCGACCCTGTTCCGATTGATCAAGAATCACCACAGGACTATTGGGAGCAAAGGTGATGCTGGAGATCTTTATCTTAAACCGATCCCCATCCCGAATCACTAGAATGTCCACGGGAATGATGCCTCGGGCATCCTGGGCATTCCCATACATGTCTATGGCTCGGTACACATACTTGTAGTCTTCCGCGGAAATCACTAGTTCCCCCTTGTCAGAATACCCATCCCAGATAATCCGAGAAGGTGGATTCCCCGTTCCTTTGAAAGAACGGAACAGGACATCGTTCCTGTCATAGATAAGGAAGGACCAGGATTCAATAGGACTCAAATCCTCAGTGGTTAGATGGATATTTAACTCATCCGCTATTCCATCATTGTCAGGTGAGAAGGGTATAGGATCCAGCCTCACTCGAAGAACGGGTCCGGATACATCTAGGAGGAATGGAGTCGAACGAGCTACCGGTTTATTCCCTTTTCGATACGTAGCCTCGAATCGAGCTGTATACGTGCCTTCCACGATCCTTCCATCGTCGCCTCTACCATTCCATTGCACACGGAAAGGAGAAGAAATCTCTACCCCCTTGTAAGATTTTCTTACCGTATTCGTCTGGTCCACCAATGACAAGCTCCACTGCTCAATTCCATCCACAATATTGAGAAAGACTGTTATTTCTATCGTATCCTTTACTCCATCCCCGTTTGGGGAGAAGCCAGGGGCATTCACGGTAACGAAAGCGGAAACTCTGCGGGTATCGATCTGTATGATGGGGATCATCCCCTGGCCCCTGTTCCCTGCTGCATCTTCCGCTCGAACAGTGTACCGATACATACCGTCGGCAACAAGGTTTCCCGATTGATCTTTTCCATCCCAAACAAAGGAAGCAGCTTTGCCGTTCCAGGTAAAGGTACGCACTGGAACTCCTAAACTGTTCTCGACAGTCCCTATCCACTGGGATTCGATCGAAGAGTCCTGTACGATCGGTAGGGTGTCCTTTTCTCCGTCTCCATCAGGAGAGAACAGAGTGTACGGGGTAGATAGGGTGACCCTCGGTGGTTCCGTATCCACTAGGATGGAACCGATTCGGGATACTCCCCTATTTCCATTCTCATATAACACCACAAGTTCTGCAGAATATTCTCCATCCGGAACTCTATTTCCCCGTTCGTCTAACCCATCCCAGATGTACTCGGAATCCACTCGACCTCTACCCCGGTAGGTACGAATAGCGGTTCCCTTACTATCCTTAACGGAAAGAGAGTACTGCTCTATCCCCGTGTTCACTAAAACCGTTGGCCGGAAACGAACCACATCCTTTACACCATCTCCGTTCGGTGAGAAAGCTGAAAGATCTGAGCTTAGGATCACGGGGGTTTCTTCGGTATTGATGTTAAATTCGATCCGATTAGAAAGCCCTTGATTTCCTGCCCTATCTTCGCTTTCCAGTTGGAAGGTATACTTTCCATCTTTCGATAGGGTTCCACTGTCGTTCACTCCATTCCAACTGATACGTTCGGGTGGTTTGCCCATCCATCGATAGGTTTTTATGGTTCTTCCTTCGGAATCCCGAATAAAACCGATCCACTGATCCTCGGTAGAAGTATCTAGGAAGAATTCGATTTCATCTTTACTTCCGTCTCCATTCGGAGAAAATACCGCAAGGTTAGAACGGATCCGAGCACTTGGAGGAGTGAGGTCAACCGTAAAAGGTGGTGAGACGGCCTCAGGTTTATTCCCGTTTCGATATAGTACCTTAAGTTTTGCTGTGTAGGTTCCCTCGGGAAGGATAGTTCCTCCCTCCATTCGTCCATCGAACTCGATGGGTAGAGGAGCATTGCGGGTGCCCGTATACCTCCTCATCGTTTTTCCCTGATCATCCAACACTGTTAACTCCCAAAATTCAATCCCTGCGGTAATAGGAATCAGAGGCGTCAACAGAATGGTATCTCCTTTCCCATCCCCATTGGGAGAAAAGGTAGACGTATTGATCAAGAGAGAAATGGGGGTAGCTTCCGTATTGATGAAGATATTGTCGAACCCTGCTTCTGTGCTGTTTCCTGCCCGATCAGTGCTTCGAATACGATACGCATAGATACCATCGGGAAGAAGATTCCCCTGATCATCCTTCCCATCCCATGTAAAGGTTGGAGGCGCCATGTTCCGCCATTCAAAGGTTCGTACTACCTTACCTGCAGCATCGAGAATCTCGCCCTTCCATTCCTCTTCCACAGAACCAGTTTGCACAATTTGAAGGGTGTCTTTACTGCCATCGTCATTGGGAGAAAACTCTAACTCCGATCCCCTCGGTATTCGAATGTCCACCTTGGGGGGAGTTGCATCAATCACCACAGTATACCAGGGTGATTGGGACAGATTCCCATTATCATCCTTTGCTTCAATTCGGAATCGATAGGTACCATCGGGCAATTTCCTACCTCCCGTTCCCGTACCATCCCAGCGGAACACTTCGGGTATATCGATTCCGGTCTTTACATAGAGAAGTCGATCTACCACTCCTCTAAAGTCCTGATTCTCTGGTCTTTTCTCCTTGTTTTCAATGACCCGAACCGTAATTCCCCCCTCGTTCTGTACGATGAACCGGTACTCCATCACATACCGTTCATCCGTGATTTTTAATGGGAACTCTAAGACATCATTCTTGCCATCCAGGTTAGGAGAAAGGTACACCGTTGTGGGGTACTGGACTTCGATTTTAGGTGGATTGGTATCCACTACACCCAACTGCACGTTCAGGCCACCCCCAATAGCCCAAATCCCAGAATGGAGAGGCGCTGCCGAGGTGCTAACCCGGATATCGCTCCGGTTCCACCCTCGTTCCTCCAGAACCTGTTGTTTCAGATCTGTCCGGAACAAGAAGGAAATTCCGAAGGAAGGTATGAGACTCCTAGCTGCTAAAGAATCCCGCACTTGTTGCGCTAGGTCTAGGGACATTCCCGTTCGCAAGGAAAACCGTTCCGCAACCTGTAGATCGGCTCCTAAAGAAAATCGGATGTTTTGAAAAGCAGGGAAAGAAAGGCTACCATCAAGACCAAGCTTTACAGGAGTTGTGTTTGATCCGTAAGCGGTGAAAGATGCGCCAATGAGGGGAGTAAAGGGGGAAGGGAATCCTGTTCGGCCCTCTACCGGTGCATACCATTTCCCGATATTCAGCAGAGAAACACCCCACTGGAAATCCTTCAGGCCGTAAAAGTCTATAGGAGTATGGATAAATCCTACATCCAGCCCCAGTCCCATATCGAAGGAGTCTTTTGATCCTAGGGTGGTGTGGATTCCAGCCCCTACAGCCAAGTTGGAGAACAGTTCCTTTGCCACGGACCCCTGAAGAGTCCATAGGAACCCTAAGTCCACATCATTCAGAGAACTGTACAAAAGGGATGAGGTAGCGGAAAATACCCCATACCGAGTAGGGAGGATTCCCCCCAGATTCAGCATATGTCCCTTCCATCCGTCTTGGGATGGATCGGCGATTCCCACGTAGTTTAAATCTAGAGTGTTCCGTTGCTGAGATGAAGATGCAGCAGGGTTGATTCTACTAGAGTAAGGGATTTCCTGAGACTTAAAGTTAGGACCGCCAGAAAGGAAGAAGGGGGACAAGAGCTGATAGAACTCTTCTCCTCCGTTTGGGGGAGTATAATCGGCATACATGGTAAAAATTCGAAACAACCCCACAATTAGTAAACTTAGATTCTTACGCATCACTGTTTCCCTTCCTGTAAGAATGTCTCCACCTCATCGATGGTGTACCGATGGAAAACAATCTGTTCTACCTTCCGTAACAGAGGAATCATGGAAAGAGTCAATTCTTCTTCCTTCTTTTTTAGGAATACAAAGAGACCTTTCAGTTCATCCTCTGTCAACTCTAACTCAAATTTCAATCTCTTGACCCTCTTCGGCAAGAAAAATTTCTAAACCCGTTTTCCCTAAATGACGGTAATACCAACGAGCGGATTGGAGATTGTTATAGATCTTTTTATCCTCGTAGAGGGGTTCGTGATGGAACAGGTAGAGCCGTTTAATGTTCCATTCTGCGGCAAAGTCTACTGCCAAGCTGAACGATGAATGTCCCCAGTTGTATTTTTCTACTGCTTCTCCTAAGGTATACTGAGAATCTAAAATGAGTGCATCGGCTTTCGCGAAAAACTCGGTATTTTCTTGGTTCTTTTCAAAATCTTTCTGGGTAAGTTCCGAATCCGTTGCGTAAATCACGCGACTTTTTCCATCTGTGACAAGGTACGAGTAACAGCCACCGGGATGATTCATCTGTTTCCAGTAGACTGCTCCCCCATCGAAAGAAACCGGCGGAGATTCCAATTGATGGAACATAAGCTTGGACCGGGCGTACGCTAATGGCACAGGGAAATAGGGTGGATTCATTTGGCCTTCCAGGATAGATTTCAACTCCTTCACCGGACTGTAAAAATCTATCCTACATTCTGGATCGAACAGGGGTGAGAAAAAGGGGATCCCTTGGAGATGATCCCAATGAAAGTGAGAGAAGAAGAGATGGAACCGTTTTATTTTAGGATCCCGAATACGTAGATTGTTGCCCAATTCTCGCAAACCTGAGCCTCCATCCAGAATGATCGTATAGGAAGGATGGATGGAAACCTCGATACAGGAAGTGTTGCCTCCTGCAGTACCAAATAACCAGTTAGGTAATTGAGCGAGGAATCGTTCCCTGCTTTCTGCCGATACTAAATCGTCTGGTTTTACCCGTTGTAACACCGTAGCAATTTTACTGCGTACTGCATTAGGGGTTAAGGGTGTGGGAATCGATCCTCTTACCCCCCAGAATTTTACCTTCACCTTCCTCCCCCTTTCCCGTGGAAAACACGAATATACGGAGTTTGTGCACGGAGCCGAATCCATTCCTCGATTTCTTCTGGGGAGTGTAATGATCCTACACCTACTCCCGGACACGATGTCTTTAGAGATTCCCAATGGTCTTCCGAAATCAAGAAAGATTCCCAAAATGGATAACTTTTACATTGGATGGGTCTATGTTCATAAATTGAACATCCCCCATGCTTCCAGAATACACAATCGTAGTCTTGTGTTTCCTTCAAGCTTAGATAGAGGAAACCATTTACAGGTACCCATCGGCAGTAGGCGTTTAAAAATTGATCCCGCGTCGTTCCTGTAGCTTGAATCAAACGAGAAAGATCGGATTCAGTGAGAAACACGTACCCTGGATCGATCCTACAGCATCTGGAACAGCGTTGACATTCAAATTGTAATCCTTTCCTATAAAAAGGAGTATCCATAATTCTGTATGGTTATATCATATCACAGGATTTTACTTCCATACGTGTAATAAAAAAGGGTTGCCCTTTCTATAGGCAACCCTTTTTGTTGGGGAGAGTAGGATTCGAACCTACGAAGGCTGAGCCAACAGATTTACAGTCTGCCCCCTTTGACCACTCGGGAATCTCCCCAAAACCTTCTGTACAATACAAAGTATCAAACTTTCCGTCAAGGTAGTTGGATCGTCAGATAGCCATCTGTCGGATTCGAACCGACGACCCCGAGATTACAAGTCACGTGCTCTGGCCAACTGAGCTAAGATGGCATTTCCTTACAATATAACAAGTTATATCTTACATTATCTCCAGTATTCTGGATTAAATATCTCCAAAAAATACTGGAGTTTTCTGTGTGAATCTTAAATTATCAAAAGGTTTCTCCTTTGTCAACGATGCTTTGGTAACAAATCGAGTAACAAGGAAGGGGAAAAATCCTTCAGGATACCTTTCCATTTTCACAGCACTGGAATGATGGCACCATTTCCATTAGACAATCAAAGACTTAGGAAATCCAAAAAGGATCCGACGTGTCTACCCAAAAGATGAAGCTTTAGAAAAAGATACCCTTTAAATGATATAGTAAAACCTCTACAGGGGTATTGGAGTTTTAAGGAAGAACGGAAGAAAAGTACGATTCGGTTTTATTACTTCTTCAATGGAATAAAAGGCTAAAGGGCCTATTTTATAGCATATTTGTTAGATTTAAATACTCTCCCTTAACCCTTTGGGTTCTGAAAACTTGTTAGATTCGACCGAACAATATTTTCATTTAAGACTCATCTCGATATGGGAAGTTGAAGAGGAGTTTTTTTACCATGAATCTCTACAGAGAATGGGATAAGTGTTGCATACTTACTCCTGATCCAGGAAACCTGACTGTGCGTCTATCTTCTTTAGCCTGTTGAGTAAACTAGTCACGAAAACAAATTGCAACAAACCGAGCCCATGGTCTACCAACTTACCTGATACCTATTTTGATGTATCCCTTTAATTCAGAGATCTTATAATAACGCCGAGGGGTTTTTACCCTTTTCCTGTTCAATTTACGGTTTAAGATTTTTGTGATTCAATGTTAACACCTAGGTGAAGGCCCGAGTGATAGCTCAGATCTTTCATTTCTTCCTGGGTAAACTTCTCGTGAATCTAAAATTGTTTGTTGTTTACGTTATTACTGATGATTCTATCCTAGTCCGTTGCTCTGAGAACGTTGGAACGTGTGATTATCGCGCGGCAGAAGAATCTATCAGTAAGATGTACCTATCTGAGGTAACTAGGCATTGGAATAAGATCAAGGGTAGAAAAAGGTCGTAGCTTCGAGACAAGGGAAAATTAGTAAGGAAATCTGTTACGAGGCTTTTGATGCCTGCACGTTAACCTAATATTTACGTTCACAAAATTGTGAAAAAACTATTGACAGTACCATTAACTGTTTTAAAGTATAAGAAAAATGGGTTAGAACACGCAGGCAACTTTTTCAACGGGAGGCACAGATATGACAATTTGGGTTTTTAATAAACCGGCAGATGAAGCTGTTGAATATGTTTTTGAATCATTAAAGAAAGGATATTCAAGGTTTGGTTGGAGTTACACCGAAAAGGCTGATTTAAACTTCCTTAAGAATAAACAATGGAATGAGATGGATGAAGATGAAATTGACTGTTGGAGTAAGGCTAATTTTCTCTTACAGATAGAAAAAGATGATTGGATTGTTCATATCAATGTTCCTGAATGGGGTTATTGTACAGCAGTAAAAGTCTTGGATGGTTATTCATTTGATAACTACCCGAATGAGTTGGGTGATTTTAAGCATAGGATTAAAATTGATCCAAAATCTATTATTATTTTTAATCGAGATGATAATAAAATACTACCTAGTATTAGAAGAAGATTAAAACTTCAAGGAAGTCATTGGAGAATATTTCAAGAAGACGATTTCTTAAAATCATTAGAGAACTTAAAAGCGTATAAAGTAAAAGTGGAAGAAAAGGAATCATCACATCTCTATGATTTTAAAAATGAATTATCTGATAAATTAAGTAATATCACTGAATTAATTCAGAAGCATCACCCTGGTAATGCATTAGAAAAATTGATAGCCAATGTATTTAGAAAAATACCCTCTGTTGAAGAGGTTATTGAAAATAATTTGGGATGGAAAAGTGATCATGGGGCAGATTTAATTGTTAAGTACAAATATGGATTACCAATTTCAAATCTTGAAAAAGAAGGAGTATTAGTCGTTCAAGTAAAATCGAATGAAGGGTTGCAGTATGATTTAAATGCGGTATATCAGCTTCAAAAAGCTATTGAAGTGCTCAAAGCAGATATGGGAATGATAGTAACTACAGCAGAAAAAACTGATGAAATTGAAAAAGAAATAGATGAAATAAGTAAAAAATTGGATAAACCTATATGTTTACTAGCTGGGAAAGATGTTGCCTCTTTTATTTTAAAGTATGGGAATGATTTAATTTTTGATTTATGATTGAATGCAAACTGTGGTCTAACAATAGTGTATATACCTAATATTAGGGTTGCTACTCTTCGTGAAAAACTTCACTTACACTGGAAGTGATTAGCCACTGCCCTCCTGTAACAAATCCTTTGCAGAGGAGGGCGAAATGAGCTCATTGTCTGGACCTCTGTTCTTATAAGTGATAAAGACTTCGGGAAGTTTCAAAGAGTCGGAGAATCCCCTACCACTCTTTGCAACTCGAGCACTGCTACATATATTCATGATTTTATCCATTCTAAGCATACCGCTTTTACCTTTCTTCTAGAATTCGTCAAGTAGTTTGAGTGTTTCTTCAAGACCACTCATTTTCCATGGGCATAGCACACGCTATTGGTATCACTTTTTACTACTGGAACCATGAGGAGGGGCAGAGACCAAAGGTATGAGAAAAATATGTCATAAATACAAGCATCTACCGAAAATACCTTTTATTTCGGTCATCGCAATTACCTTCGGAAGGTTGGGACTTTAGGCCTACTGGTAGAGAATTAGTAACTCACCCTTATAAATCTCTATCTGGTTCAACGAAGCCCCTATTTCTTAAAGGGAAAACTACATAGCCTCTATTTCTCTGTAAGTATTGCTGCGAGTTTCTGTTGGGCACCCCCCCGAAATACAACCTTCACCCTCTACCGTTTCTTCTACTTTCTTTACAATCAATCAGTTAAATGGTAGAGGCTACGTAGAGTGTAAAGCCTTCCAAAGTTTACCTCTGCCAGGGTTTCTACCATTTTTACTTGTTCTCTCCTCTTCATTTCGCATCTATCCTCTTAGCGGGAAGGATCCCCCCTACTCTACACATGGCGGCAGGGTGCAGATGAATCGAAAAGTTGTGCCCCTTTTTACCCAGTTACCCTGAAGGATGATCCACAGCGAATCTTAGGAGAGGGATCTCCTCTGAACGATATGTCGAACCGCTACGTTGTTGGTAATACCCCCTAGAAATTGTGGGACATTTTTTACATAACTTCCGTATTTTTTTTCATAAGAGATAATAGGCATGAAAAATTGACAGGTTGAACAAATTGAATATACTAGGATGACATAATGTATTGAGTAGTCATTTACATTACACCTCTGGGAGGAAGCTGTTATGAGCAATCAAGATTATACAATTTATGCAATTAAAGCGGCGGAAGATCCCCATTCTAAACTTTTATTGTTTGAATCTTTACAAAAAGGAGAAGGTAGATTCGGGTGGAGTTACATTCCCGAAGCGGATATGCATGAGTTGCAGAAGCGAGTGAAGAATGAGGGTTGGGATAGCCTAAGTGAAGATGAACAAAATTGTTATCATGAGTTCTTGTTAGAAATTAAACAAGGGGACTACGTAATTTACATAAACGTACCTATATGGGGGCAGTGTTCGGTCGCGAAAGTGATAGGACCCTATGAATGGAGATATGATGAGGAAGATTTTAATCATCGTTTTAAGGTAGATCCCTCTTCTGTCTTTACATTCGATAGAAACGAAGCAATGATTCATCCCTATCTGCGTGCAAGGTTAAAGTTGCGGGGTCGTTATTGGCGAATCTACGCAAAAAAGGAGTTTCAGGAACTCTTGCAAGCTTATCAAGCAGGACTACTGAGAGGTGTCCCACGAAGTCTAGAATACAATTTAATGTTTCTTGAAAAAAATTTAGAACCTGTATTGCAAACTGTCACGGAAGGAATCTATAAAACCCATCCAAACTTCGAATTGGAAGAACTGATAGCTACGGTGTTTAAAAAAGTACCAGGTGTAAAGGAAGTGGAACGGAAAAGTGGTCGAGGGGATAAAGGGGCAGATATTATCATTAGATTCGAATCGGGTTTACCGATTTTAGGATTATTGGAACAAAAAACCTGTATAATCCAGGTGAAATCGTACACGGGAGAACAGTGGGATACTCGAGCGGTGGATGACATCAAACGAGCCTTTCAACAGTATCCAGAAGCAGAATATGGAATCATCGTTTCCACTGGTTTACCAACAAAAACATTGGAAGAAGAGATCGAGAAGCTGATAGAAGAAACGGGGAAGACGGTTAGCTTACTCATAGGAAATGACTTAGCAAAGTTTTTCTTAAAATACGGGTTAGATTTCTGATAAAAAAGAACTTTTCCAGAGGGCTGTACCATATTTATGCTTTTATAGGGAAACTGTTTATAGGAATCAAACAACCTTTTTGAATCAAGATATTAACCGACGTTTTTCCTGCCCCGAACTTCAGTTTCAGCGTCTGAGGTGAATCCCGCTGTTACACTATAACAAATATACCTAACCTTTATCTGCTCCTGATGGAAATATCCATGAAATGTGATAACCCATCCTTTTAAAAGGCCATCCACAAGATCCCGAACATCGGAAGGGTTCATATTGATTAATTGACTTTGACTTTCTGCCTAATCTGCTTCTTCAGCTTCTTCAAGAGTGGCACTCGGGATAGGTGAACTTTCGTTGCGTAGAACTTCGCAACCATCATCATTCCCTTGAAAACTGAACAATTTGCTCAAGCCGTCTAACGCTTGGGCGCTGCGGATAATCGCTTTTCTCAAATGTCGTCAATTCTATTTCTTTTGAAAGTAAATAAAGGACTTTGCTTGCTGGTAACCCATATGGATATCTCATAAGAATTTTAAAAAGTGTCACCAAGGATTCGATTGGCAACTCTCAGATGAAAACGGAAAACTCTTCAGTTTACGTACCTCGTAGGGTTGAATCGTGTCAGGTCCGTTCCTTCACTACATGCCTTACGAACTTACTCTACTTCTTGTCGTAGGACTCCATGATCTTCTGATTATTAGGGTAATTTTTCTATCCATCAATTGCAATTTTGGTTCAATCTATCTTTTATCGGAATATGTTAACGTACCTAAGGATATGATCTGACGCGAGTGATAAAGCTATTTTAAACCCCTAAATTGTATACACAAGGAAAAAATAAAAGAGCTTAACGCCCATCAAGCCGTCGCCGAGCCTCAGGGCTCCAAGCCGCACGGAGGACGCAAGCTCTGATTAAAAGTACTTCATAAAAATAGATTCTGTCAACGATAAATCATGGCAGTGTAGTTTTCAAAGAAAAAAAACGTCATCAGCTCACATGTCTACAATCAACATCTAAATCCACATAAGTCGGCTGTCTGCCCCGTGGAGGGGTTAAAGAAACCCAAGAGGAACTCTGTTCGGCCGGTACCCGCTCCGCAGGTAGTGATCGAGGCTTTGCAGGAGTGCATGCGGACCTGTCCTTGGGAAAGCTCCTTCCTCCTCTGGAACTACCGCACTCCAGATCGTCCCGTGGGACGGGATACCCTACAGAGGGGATTCATCACCCTGCTGCACCGGATCGGAATCTCAGAACAGGAACGAGTGGAACGGAACCTCACCTTTCATAGCTTGAGGCATACCTATGTGAGTCTTTCCCGGTCCGCAGGCATTCCCGGCTTCATTATCCAGCGGATTGTAGGGCACAAGAGCCTGGAGATGACCGAGGGGTACACCCATGCCACCCTAGTGGATTTCCAGCACGCCAAGCTTCGGATGGAAGAAGCGTTTACCCGTGCCGAAGGTTGATGGCTTCTGCAGAACATAACTTTGTTCGCAAGGGAACCAGAGAAACGAATCCTTGTCATTCCGCTTTCTCCTAGAACTTATCAATAGTTCCGGATTCCTCCCTCAGGACCTATATACCCAACCGACAGGAATCTAATCATTGGGGTACCGGAGTCCTTTCACTCCAGTTGGGAATAGCCAAAACCCTGACTTCCATTACCTACCGCTTTGAAGGGATTTTCAATACCCCCTGAAACACAGTATCTACCCTCTACCATTTCTTCTAATTTCTTTACGAACAATCAGTTAAATGGTAGAGGTTAGGTAGAGTGTAAAGCCTTCCAAAGTCTACCTTGTCCAAGCTTTTCTACCATTTTTCCTTATTCTTACTTCTTCATTTAACATCTAGTCTCTTAGCGGGAAGGATCCCCCCTACTCTACACATGGCGGCAGGGTGCAGATGAATCGAAAAGTTGTGCCCCTTTTTAC
>JAOABU010000101.1 GCA_026418195.1 Spirochaetota bacterium
ATCTAAAGGAATTACGAAAGCAGGTAAACCGGTTAATCCAGGCTGGAGTGCATGGATTGTTCGCCCTAGGAACGAATGGAGAGTTCTATGCACTCAGTGAGGAAGAAAAGTTGGAAGTGCTTAGGGTTGTGATCGAGGAAGCGAATGGTCGTGTTCCTGTCTATGCTGGTACCGGGTGTATAGGAACCGAGGAAACGATCCGATTTTCCCTAAAAGCTATAGAATTAGGGGCCGATGCTCTGACTGTTATTTCTCCCTATTTTGTGGCGGTTTCTCAGGAAGACCTATACTACCACTTTAAACGAATTGCAGAATCGGTGGATGCTCCTATACTCCTTTACAACATCCCTGCTCGGACGGGAAACAATATCGAGTTTACTACAGTCAAGAAGTTAAGTAACTGCCCGAACATCGTGGGGATCAAGGATTCGAGTGGAAACTTCGACAATACCTTACGGTATATCGAGGATACTGAGGAACGACTTTCGGTGCTTTCGGGAAACGATTCTCTAATCCTCTGGACGTTGCTGGCTGGCGGAAGAGGAGCGGTGGCAGGTACTTCGAATGTGTTCCCTGAAAAAGTGGTAGGGATCTACGAAGCCTGGAAACGGGGGGACCTAGAAGAAGCGAAAAAATTGCAGCGAGCCCTACGGCCTCTTCGGGATGTAATGAAACTGGGGAATCCCAATACGGTGATTAAAAGGGCGATGGAACTCCTTGGCTATGAAGTGGGACCGGCACGAAACCCGGTAGAAGCTCGGAATCCCCGCATGGATGAGGAACTGAAAAAGGTGCTTCAGGTAGAAACCAATAAAGCCCTTGGGGGCTAAATGGAAAATACACATTCTAGCATGGGAAAGGAGTAAAGTATGAATCAAGGTAATCGTCTATTCCTACGTGGCTGTATCCTGTTACTCACAGCAGGGTTACTGGTACCTCTCTGGGGTGCAGGGAAAAAAGAACAACCCGAGTTGGACTGGCCCAAGAAATCGATCCAGTTGATCGTGCCCTATGCGGCTGGGGGAGACACTGATTTCAATGCCCGAACCTACGCGAAATACCTGGAGAAGGAACTGGGCAAACCAATCGCGGTGGTGAACATTACAGGAAGTGGGGGAGCGATCGCTAGCAGAAAGGTAAAGGAATCGGCTCCGGACGGGTATACGATCCTCATGAACCACACGAATATGATCATGACGGAAATTACCGGTGTAGCGGACTTTGGATTCAAGGATTTCGAACTTGCCTGCATTGGAGCAGTGAACTACGATATCTTTACTGTAAAGTCAGATGCACCCTATAAAACGTTGAAGGAACTAATCGAATACTCGAAAACGAACAAACTGAAAGCTGCGGGAACCGTAGGGTCTCTAACCCAGATGGAATGCCTCTTGCTTACGACCTATGGGGCGAACTTGAACATCGTGGATGTAGGGAGCGCAGCGGATCGACTGGCAGCACTGAAGGGTGGGCATGTTCAGTTGATCCCCAACGCGTACGGGAGTATCAAACAGTACCTGCAGAATGGAGAGTTCCGCGCCCTGGGGATCCTGAGTGAAGAACGAAACCCCTTGATTCCGGATATTCCCACATGCAAAGAACAAGGATACGATATCGTAGTACCCATGATGTACACCTTCTTCTTCCCCAAGGGAACTCCGAAGGGTATCGTCGATAAGTTCTCGAAAGCAGTGGAAAAGATAGTCAAGACGAACAAGGAATATGCGGACGACATTGCCAAGGCCTACACACAAAGCCCCTACTTCAAGAGTGGAGAGGAAGGGTTGAAACTTTTCACGGAAGTGAAGGAAAAGTTTGAAAAATACAAAGAAACGGTGAAACCTGCAAAATAACGCAGGGTAGGATTTTTTCTATGAGTATGCAGAAGATTACAAAGAACAAGGATCTGGTCTCGGGGATCTGTATAACCGCGTGTTCCATCGTCATTTACCTCTCAACGTTCGGGATCAAACACCTCACCGTTTCTCGGATTGGATCCGCCTTTGTGCCGAGACTCGTAGCTATCGGATTGTTTCTCGTAGGGGGAACGATTCTGATTCAGGGTGTTCGAAACCGGAGCATCGTGGCTGGGACAACTGTTCAAAAGCGATCGGTGCTTGCAACCTTCCTTGCTATCCTGTTTTATGTTTCCTTTTTGGATCTGTTGGGGTTCCTCATGGCGAATACAATCTATTTGATTCTGCAATTCTACATTCTGATTCCAAAAGAGAATCGAAAGATCCCTGTCATTCTGGGTGTGGCCCTAGCATTGTCGATCGTGATCTACGGGATATTTGTGTATGCGTTCCAGCTTTCTCTCCCTGCTGGGATCCTGGGATAAAAGGGGGCACCATGGTTGAATTGTTTGTTAGTGCGTTTTCTTCGATCCTTTCGGTAAAGATTCTTTTTCTGGTAATCCTTGGAACCGTAGTAGGGATCATCTTCGGTGCCATACCGGGGCTAACTGCCACTATGGCGGTAGCCCTTTGTCTTCCGTTGACCTTCGGAATGGGACCTATCGAAGGTATGGCAATTCTTCTCTCTCTATATATTGGGGGTATCTCTGGTGGTCTCATTTCGGCCATTCTGATAAAAATCCCGGGTACTCCGTCTTCTATTGCTACTACCTTTGATGGATATCCCCTTGCAGAGCGCGGGGAAGCAGGAAAAGCGCTAGGGGTGGGGATCGTGTATTCTTTCCTTGGTGGTATGGTAGGGTTCTTAACCCTCTTCTTCATCGCTCCTCCCTTGGCAGAAGTTGCCTTACGGTTTGGCCCCTATGAATATTTTTCTATCGCGATCTTTTCCCTTACTTTAATTTCTAGTCTGTCAGGTAAATCGATGGTAAAGGGACTGGCCAGTGGTTTGATCGGAGTTTTCTTTGCATCGGTGGGACCTGCCCCAATCGATACCTTACCTCGATTCACCTATGGGATTCATGCACTGGAAGGAGGATTCAATCTCCTTCCAGCTTTGATCGGATTATTCGCTGTATCCG
>JAOABU010000112.1 GCA_026418195.1 Spirochaetota bacterium
AGATGTGTATAAGAGACAGGCTCCAGATCCTTCTTGATCTCTAGCAGGTTCGCACACTGCAAGGTTGCAGCGATTTTCGCCATACCGTCACTTCCTCCATTAGGTTCGTGCATCTACCTCGGCATCGAAGATAGGCAGAATCGGATCTTTGGTTTCCCTCATGTACGTTCGAAGCTGTTCTCGTAAGATTTGTATTTCAGACTGGAACTCGGGCTCTGCGATCAGATTGTCTAAGGCATCGGGGTCGTTCTCGAAATCGTAGAACTCCTCTTTCACCCGGTATTCGAATAATTTCACTCGATCAGCGATGGCTGCATCCGTCATTGCTGCTTCTTTCATGGCCTTAAAAGTCAAACCTGACATGGATTCATTCTGAAACCGAGTCTGCCCATCGGACCATTTATTGTAGATGTATCCAAACCGTCGAGACTGGACACACCTCATTTCAAAATACTTCTTGGCAGAAGTTTTGTTGAACATGGTGAAAACAGTCTGAAATGGCTCCTGTTCCTGACCTAATAGCAAAGGAAGAAAGGATCGGCCATCCATTCCCTCCACCTGAGGCAACCCTAAAGCATCCAGGATCGTAGGCATGAAATCGATCCCTGAAATAAGATTTTCCATATCTACCCTGCCTGGTTGGATTTTACCCGGCCATCGCACGATCCAGGGAGTACGGGTGCTGGTCAAATAACAGTTGGTTTTTGCAAAAGGGAAAGCCATTCCATTATCGCTGAGGAACATCACCAGGGTGTTTTCCGCCAACCCCTCCTCCTCCAAGGCTTGCAGAGTTTTACCAACCATTTCATCTGCCCGATAGGCCGAGGTAAAATACTCAGCCACTTCTTTTCTCACCAAAGGCAAGTCAGGTAAGAACCCGGGGATCTGGATCTCCTCGGGAGTAAACTTTCGGCGGAAGGGCACGGTTTCTTGAAAGACCTCCAATTCCTGCTGACTTCCTGCAAAGGGTCGATGAGGATCGTGTGTATTGGCCATAAGGAAGAAGGGTCTTCCCAACTCCTTGGCTCTACCTAAAAAACTCTTGGTGTACCGATAGTAAATATCGGGATCCCGCCCCCATCGATTCTCCCTTGTATATGTGCGAACAAAAAAGTCCCAACACATTTTAGGTAGAGGAGCAAGGTGAGAGGTCTTGCCAATAATCCCATTGTAGTATCCAGCTTTGCGGAGTTGTTCCTGCAAGGTAGGGACATCCCAAGAAATGGGATCAAACCCCAGCGCACCGTTTCTGTGCGGATATCGCCCGGTCATGAGGACGGAACGGGAAGGCTGACAAACCGCAATGTTCACATGGGAATGGACGAATCGGACACCTTCCGAAGCAAGTTTGTCGATGTTAGGGGTGGCGTCAGGAACAAAGCATCCCGAAACTCCAGGCGTATTATAGTTCATATCGTCTACTATGATAAGTAACACGTTGGGACGCTCTGCAGATTGACCGTTCTTCATACATGTGCCTCGCTAACCTTTGATACCCGTTGTCACAATACCCTCTACAAAGAATCTCTGAGCAAAGAGGAATAAGACCACCAAGGGAATCGTAATGATGGTAGTAGCAGACATAAGGTAGTTCCATTGGATTTCATGCTCATCTCGGAACAAGGCGAGCGCTAGCTGAACCGTCCTCATATCCGAAGTAGTGGTCATGATAAGAGGCCAGATATACTCGTTCCAAGTCTGAGTAGCTTTCAATGCCCCAAGGGTTGCAAAGGCTGGTTTGCTCAGAGGTACATAGATCCAGAGAAAACATCTCAGCTTACCTACCCCATCGATTTCGGCAGCATCATCCAAGGAATGCGGAAAGTTTAAATAGTACTGTCGGAATAGGAAGACTCCAAAGGAGCCTGCTATGAAGGGGATCACCAATCCCGTATAACTATTGATCAAACCAATTCCCCCGGATCCAAATAGATCGTTTCCTCCTACGAGGGGGAAATGTCGTAGCATGATGAATACAGGGATCATGGTGGTTTGTGGAGGAATCATCATGCCTATCAACGACGAAATGAAAAGGATCTGCCTCCCCCGGAATCGTAATCGAGCGAAAGCATACCCTGCCATCGAGTTGATCACCAAACTCACAAGCACAGTTACCGTAGTGATCACGAAGGAATTGTAAAAGTATCGAACCCATTTTCCCCGTTGCATCGCTACAAGGTAATTGGCGAAAGAAATTTCTTTTGGGAATATACTAAACCCGATGGATTTCAATTCTGCAGAAGATTTCAACGATGTGGTGAGCATGAGGAAAAAAGGGGCTAACATGAGAAAAGATGCGCTGATCATCACCCCTATCATCCAGCTGCTTCGTAACGTGTTACCCGATTTCAAGATCTGCTCCTTGGTTTCCGTATCGGTAGTTAACCAGGGTAATGATGGCGATCAACAGTAGTAGAGTAATGGACATAGAAGCAGCATAGCCCATGGAAAACTCGTTGAAAGCGCGATTGTAGATCTGATGAACCACTGTAGTGGTAGCATTGGAGGGGCCACCGGCGGTCAGTATGGCTACCTGTTCGAACACTTTAAAACTGTTGATCACTCCAGTAACGAAGAGGAAAAAAGTGATGGGTTGCAGCATCGGCAAGGTAATCTTCAGGAACTTTTGAAAAGAGGTTGCTCCATCGATGGTAGCCGCCTCATACAGGTAGGTAGGAATGGCTTGTAACCCAGTGAGGAACACGATCATGTTGTAACCGAGGACTTTCCAAACACTCATCACAATGATGCAGCTCAGTGCATACCTGGAATCATAGAGCCATTGTTTGCTTGGAACGCCAAAAAGGTTCAGGATTTTGTTGGCAATTCCATCTAGAGGATCGTAGATCCAGAGCCAGATCATGGATACAGCAACCATCGATGCAATGTAGGGAATGTAAAAGGAAACTCGAAACACCTTTATACCAGGCGGGTTGCCCTTAAGAAGGAGGGCTGCCCCCAACCCCAACACCATAGAAAACCCTACCGTAAAAAACGCATAGATGGATGTGTTCCGTAAGGATAAGTGAAAATGAGAGTCCTGGAATAAATACCGATAATTTTTCCACCCTACATATTCCCATTGGATCAAATCATAGTTGGTAAAACTTAGGAAAATATTCATCCCAATCGGTACCAGGATGAAGAAAAAGAGGAATACGTAGAAAGGAAGGATCAACACATAGGCAATGGGATGAGTGTTCCTCATGGTTTTAAATCTTACTTTTTTATATCTTTTAAAATGCCTTCCTGAGCATCCTTCAATGCTTGTTCAGGAGAACTTTTTCCCGAATAGACTGCCTGGTACGCATCAGATAGGTACTTGTTGGAAATAGCAGTAACCGTTGTAACTTCCGCGCTCTTTCCAAGCTTCGAGTATTCAACCACCACCTTTTTGAACTCAGCATCTCCATCTTTATAGTATTCTTGCTCAAGGGATTTCCGCACGATGGGCATATCCAGCAACCGGCTTCTCTTCAGCATCTGTTCTTTGGAAAGCATGAATTGGATAAACTCCCATGCCTCATTCTTGTATTTAGAGGTGGCCCCAATCGTAAATAATCTGTGACCTGTGAAAGGGACTTTCTTCCTCCTTTCAATGGGGGGAGCGAAACCGATGATTTCCCGTAAAGAAGGATTCGATTTCAACGTGCTGGTAATGGTGCTAGCCATGATGAAAGACATGGCAGCGTTTCCTTTTATAAAAGGGATATCCGATTTTTTTTGGTAATCATAAGGAATACTGATCTTGGCATCAATGAGACGTTTAACGTACTGGAAGGCTTCTAGAGCTTTTGGATCGTCCAACGTGGGGAGCTCTTTTTCTTCATCTAAAACCGCTGCACCATTTTGCCACAGGAAGGGTTTGATGAACACTTCTGGGTTTATGGCTGGGACATCCAATCCAGCACGGATCACATTCCCATTTGCATCCCGTTTTACCAACTTCAATGCATACGCTTCCAGTTCTTCCCAATTCCTTGGAGGTTTTTCTGGATCCAATCCTGCTTCTCTGAAGAAGTCCTTCCGATACACAAGAATTTCCGGAGCAGGGAAATAAGATATACCATAGATTTTCCCCTTGTATTTTCCCAATTCAAAACTAGAGGGGTAAAAGTCATCCTTGTCTGCCCAGTTTTCGATAAATGGACTTAAATCAGCGAACTCCCCCCGAATTCCCCGTGCTCCAATAAACACGATAAAAGAAGAAAATACATCGGGATACGTATTACTTAATTTTGCCGCATTCAGTTTTGTATTGATGTCCGGTGCAGCAGGGGGTAGAATCGTCACCTCCACCTGAATGCTCGGAGTCCGAGAGGAAAACTCCTTGGCAGCTTCAAAAAAATAATCCTCACTGGCCTTATCGGACCCTGGTATCCAAAAAGAGATCTTGACCGGTTCCTTCTTTTCTGCGGGTTTTTCCTGTTTTCCTCCTGCACCAACCAGGCCAGCTTCAAAAATCGATACTAAAAGAACAATTAATAATATTCGGCCCTTCATATTCACCTCCTAATTTTCCAAATATCATATATCGATATTAGTACTTTTTTTAGTATCTGTCAATGAAAAACTATTGCTTAAAATCTTGAATCCAATTCAGATATTGGTTAAGATATACATCATGTTATCGAACGGTGCTCTAACCGATAGCAAGAAAAAAATCATCTCTCTTCTCCGGCAACGGGGAGGTCTTACAAAGAAAGACTTATCCCAGCAAAGCGGTCTCGGTTGGGCAACGGTAGTGAAGGCCCTTCATGAACTGATAGACGAAGGTCTTGTGATCAGTAAGGGAACAAACCTAAGTAGAACCCATTTAAAAGGGAAAAATGCCTACGTGTATGCCCTAAACCCACAGAAACCCCTAATCATCGGAATCGATGTGGAGCATACCTTTACAACTCTGATCATCACGAATCTGGAAGGAACGGTTTTTCTTGAAAATCAATGGGCTACTCCAACGGGAAATGGGGAAAGAATGATCCGTTTTCTGACAGGATGCATTGAAGAATGTCTAGATTCCCTCCATAAGGATACAAACGATCTTGCAGGGATAGGTATCGGTCTCCCAGGGCTCACCTTTCCAACAAATCCCTGGCAGGAGAATTTAGAGAAAGCCCAACGCATCGAACAGGATGTTTCCCAGTATTTCCATACAAAGGTTCGAGTTGATACAAACACCAATGCCTATACCCTCTATGC
>JAOABU010000121.1 GCA_026418195.1 Spirochaetota bacterium
ATTACCATGTGTGGAACGTTCGTATGTTCTTCCAGAATGGCCTCGATATCCTGTACCCTGAGTTTTCCATCCTGACTTGGCACTCCATGGATCTTGTGTCCTGTAGCCTCGATTGCTCCCGCCTCATGCACATGGATATGCCCTGTTTCCGCGCAGATCACCGATTCATAGGGGCGGAGGAAAGCTGAAATCACCAGTAGGTTTGCCTGCGTACCGCCGGATACGAAGAATATTCCCGCCTTAGGGTCGTCGATTCGACTACGGATCAATTGCCGCGCTTCTTCGCTAAACGGATCTTCCCCATACCCCCCTACTTGCTTTAGGTCTACCGAACGTAAAGCTTCCAACAAGCGGGGATGACAGGTTTCGCTGTAGTCGTTCTTGAAACTATAGGTCATTGTGTTCGCCTCCGCGTGAAAAATCCGCTCACTCCCACAATGGAAACAAGGATCAATAGTCCTCCCAATAGGATTTTGACGCTTAACTTCTCCCCGAAGAAGATCACCCCCATGGCACCCGCAATGACAATTCCACTGGTCATAAGAACCGAGGCAATGGGAGCCTCTAAATGCCTAGAAGCGGTGGTGATGAGGATCTGAGCGAGAAACCCGCAAAGAGCTGAACTAAGGACAAGTCCCGTAACAGGGAGAGAAGGGAGTATAAAAAACGGTGCTGCAAGGATGCCATTTAACAGGGTACCGATCATCATCAGATAAAAGAGAACGATAAAGGTGTCGTCATGCTTGCGGGATTCCCGTAGCACACTCACGGCCGCACCCCCGATCACACCCGATGCAAAGGCAGCTATATCCCCAACGTTAATAGTGGAAAAGTCAGGGGAGATTACCAGACTCATTCCCACCATAGTCAGTCCGAGAAAGATGTATTGAGATAATACAGGACGCTCTTTGTTGATGTAGGGGCTAAAGAGAAAAACGAACACAGGGAAGGTCCAGTTCAGCATATTGGCTTTCGTGATGGTGGTATGCTCCAGGGCATAGTAGAGGGCAATAACTGCGGAAGTGTTGAGAATCCCCCGGGCAATGACCCAGTTCAGTTGGTTGGGTCTTAGGGATTTCTTGAAACGCCAGGCAAACCATCCCATGAACAGAGCCCCAACCAAGAAGCGGGCAAAAGATACTTGAAAGGAGGAAAGCTCTTTACAACTGTTGTGAGCGTACTTGGCAAACACTGTAGAAAAAGAAAAACAAACCGAAGAGAAGAGATTCAGTAGAATTGCACGGGTTTGGGACATGATCGACGGATACAGTAAAGAGTTTGCCTTTCACTGTCAATGTAGGGTGTTTTCGTATCTCTTTACAACATTGGATCATTCAGGGAAAATAACACTTACCCGTATGAAGCAAACAAAGATCTTAGAAACGATTAAACAGGTTTGCCCTGACTCAGTATACCTTGTCGGCTTCGCAAGATTGGAAGGACTCCTTCCAGCACGGTGGAGCCAGTTCCCCTACGGGATTTCTTTGGCAAGAAAATTGGATGATGCAATCATTAACGAACTATCCGCAGGCCCTACTCTTGAGTACTTCCAATTATACCATCGAATAAACGATGAACTGAACCAAAAAACCGTAAAAATCGCTACCCTCCTCCAAGAGGAAGGCATCGATGCGTTGGCCGTCCCCGCAACAGTGTCGGATCACGAACTCGATGAAGAGTATCATAGAACTCTCAGGTACCCCCTATCCCATAAGATGGTTGCTACCCGTGCAGGATTGGGCTGGATTGGGAAAACGGATCTTTTGGTAACCCCTACATTCGGACCTCGGGTTCGGCTCGCAAGCATACTCGTCTCTGAGGCTTTTACCATACCGGGGAAGCCCTTTGACGAAAGTCTCTGTGGTGATTGCTCGGTGTGTGTAAAAAGCTGTCCTGCACAAGCAGCGAATGGAACTGTCTGGACTATCCATACGGATCGGAACGAGTTCTTCGATCCCTTCCGCTGTAGGGATTACTGCAGGAAGATTTCCTTCCAACGGTTAGGAAAAGAAATCAGTCTCTGCGGTCTTTGCCTATACCTATGTCCCAAAGGAAGATCTACCGGAAAACGCTCATGACCCAGAAGTGTTCTCTATTCTCAAAAAGACATTATATCGGATAGAATACCCATAGGAGGAAAGAATGAAACGTATATCCCTTGTATTTCTTGCCCTCATTTCCCTCTGGCTTTCCCCGGACACTGTCCAAGCAGGTGAGAACACCCTCTCCTTTGTCATCGCACCTCCCCCGGTCGGATACCCCGTTTTTGAAAAAGGGGTTAGCGATCAAACCTTGGGAGGGAATTTCATTTACGTAACCTCCAAGCTGATGAACACATCCTTTCAACTATTTGGAGCCATGATCTTCGGGAACTGGCAATACTGTGTCACCAACAAGTTCGCCCTTAGCGGAAACTATGGAGCTAGCTTCCTCTTGGGCAACAAGTACGACCTTATGATGATTCAGCTACCCTACCAGTTCAACCTTGCCTACCAGATAGACCTAACAGAGGATGTTTCCCTTTTTTTACTGGGCGGGGCTGGAGGAGACTTGGGGGTTACCTTTATGACGGTAGAGGTGCCCCAGTTTGTTCCTAATGTGATTGTGATCGATCCTACCACCGTAATTACCAAAATCTTTACCGGAAAGATCACGGGTGGTCTCCAGGCCAATATCGGTCTAGGGCAATTCATCTTTTCCCCTTTTGGGCTATACACCTATACAGCCGGTACTTACATGACGGAACAGACAAGCGCCATGTCGTTCAACTACCCTTCCTCTGCAGGTGCCATCGATGGGTACTCCACTACCGTACTAGGGTTCGACCTTTTCTATAAACCCGCTGGAGTATCGTTGAGTTCCATGACCCATTTCCGGCCGGATACCACCCTCGTGTCCATAGCGCTGAAATGGCTTCTGTCGAGGAATTAACTCTTTTTTTGTTCAAGCAGCTTCTTCCCTTGCATAAAGGGAAGCACACCGGCATAATAGGCCCACTATGGCAGAACTGATAGAACCAAGAGTCCTGAAAGGATTTCGGGACTTTCTTCCAGATATAGAGCTGGAACGAAAACGGGTACAAGGAATCCTCGAGGCTACTTTCGAACGCTTTGGATTTGTTCCCATCGATACACCCGTACTGGAATACACAGATATTCTTTTAGGGAAAGGTGGGGGAGAAACGGACAAGCAACTGTACCGGTTCCAGGATAACGGAGGCCGGGATGTGGCCATGCGATTTGATCTGACTGTTCCGTTTGCCCGATTTATGGCTGCCCATGTCCAAGAACTGTACCTTCCGTTCAAACGGTACCATATTGCCAAGGTCTTCCGGGGGGAGAACACCCAGCGAGGCCGCTACCGGGAGTTTACTCAATGCGATTTCGATATCGTAGGGGTGGATAGCCCGGCAGCCGACTTCGAGATCCTTTTGCTCATGCGGGAGAGCTTCTACGCCCTCGGAATTGATCGAGTGCAGATTCACCTTTCCCACCGAGGGATCTTCAACCGAGCGCTGCAACGGCTCAAGGTACAGGATAAAGGGATTGAAGTCCTTCGTACCGTAGATAAGATCAAGAAGATCGGCGAGGAAGCTGTGCAAACCCAACTGAAACAACTGGTAGGTACGGTAGCGGCAGAGGAAATTCTACAGTTCGGGAAGCCGGAATCCAGCTTCCTTGCCACCTTAGAGAAGATCACCTCCATTGCCGGTGGACCCGCAGAAGACACGGAACGTCTTCACTCCATCTATCACTGGTTCCAGGACCTCGGAATTCAGGACTCGTTTCTCCTCGATCCGTCCATCACTAGAGGTCTGGATTATTACACTGGGATCGTGTACGAAACCTTCCTCCTAGATCTGCCCGGAATCGGCTCTGTATGTTCGGGTGGCCGATACAATGACCTCGCCTCCCTCTATACGAAGGAGCGGCTTCCTGGGGTAGGTTCATCCATAGGTCTGGACCGGTTGTTAGCTGCTTTGGAGGAACTGGGGAAAAAACCGGAATGCACCGGGGTCACTGAAATCCTCGTTTTTTGCCTAGAAGATCGCCTGTTTGGAGATTATCACAAGATCGCGCAAGAACTCCGCAGGGCAGGGTTTGCGACCGAGGTCTTTCCCGAACAACGGAAACTGGCAAACCAGTTCTCCTTTGCGGAGAAGAAAAAGATCCCCTTAGGAGTGTTCCTCGGATCAGAGGAAAAGAGTCGCGGGGTCTTCTCGCTAAGGGATCTTCGAACCCGGGTGACCTATGAGAACCTTACTCTACCAGGCCTCACCGCCAAAGCCAAGGAACTACTGGGTAAACAATGAGGGCTCGAGGGAACTGGCGAGATAGAATATAGAAGAAAGGAAAAGGGAGTCACCGTCGCTGATATGCAAGCCACAGCACTTCGAAAGGCTCTAGTTGGAGGGAGAACCGGGAATAGGTTTCCCAAGTAGGATAGAACACATCTCCGGTGATCAGATCCGTGAAATACCGTTCTTCCCCAAGCCTTAAATCAGCCGCATTGAAACTAGCTTCTGCAGGTTTATGGTACAGATTACAGACACAGAGCACTCCCCTATTTCCCTCCTGTGGTCTTCGCAATCGTAACAGGGCGAATACCTCCTTCGGGGTTGGTAACACCCGAGCTTCTGCCATAGGGTGAAATGCAGGTTCCTGTACCCGCGCTCGAAGGAGTTCTTCGAAACCGGAAAACACTTGCTCTCGCACGGTTCCACGGGTGGAGAGTTCGTCCTGCACCCGATCATAGGAGAGTTTCTCCCGGTTGATCCTCCGTTTGATTCCACTCTCCTCCGCTCCTTTACGGTCGTTTTCTGAACCTAAGAGACTATGGATGTAGATACCGGGTACTCCCGGAAGAACCAAGAGTATCGACTGCGATGCCAGGAACTTTTTTACCCGCAAGCTCTCACTTAGAGTAGGCTCCGCTATTCCGCTAAAAAAATTGATATTCAATTCATAAGGGACTTCTCCGTTAGGAGTTGCCTTATATGATACGTATCCTCCTCGCCCCTGCACAGCTCGGATCATCCCCGATAGTTCATCCTCCGTTAGGATCCCCTGAACAGGAAGAACCCCTATCCCGTCATGGGAAGCGGCAATATTTAAGAAAGTCATCCCATCTCCCGGAGGCTTTATCGTGGAAACCCACTCCTGAAGGTGGCGAGAATCCGCTCGTAAAAATGCATCCAACAATAGGGCAGGAAGGGCAAATTGGTATACCAGGTGCGCTTCATCCCCCTCCCCAAAATAGGAAAGGTTTTCCTGTTGAGGCATGTTCGTTTCCGTAATGAGAAGGGTACCGGGAGCTACTTCGTCTACCAGTGCCCGGAGAAGCTTCACCACTGCGTGCGTCTTTGGATGGTGAATGCAAGGGGTTCCCAATTCTTTCCATATGTAAGCAATAGCATCCAACCGAAGAATTTGAACCCCCATCCGAAGGTAGAGTAAGAGGATATCGATCATTTCCAAAAGAACCTCTGGCTCCCCATAGTTTAGATCTACCTGATCCTCGCTAAAGGTAGTCCATACCCAGCGGTCTCCCTGATTTGTGGGAAACCGAGTCAACAAGGGATGGGTACGGGGGCGGAACACTCCCGAAACATCCACAGCTGGAGAAAGGGAAAGGAAGAACCGGGTGTAAGGATCTCTCCCTTCAAGGAATCCCTGAAACCAGGGACTCTTAACCGAACAATGGTTCAGAACGAGATCGGCCATTACCAGGAAGGATTCGGAGAGAGCTTGAATATCCTCCCAGCTTCCCCAGTCGGGTTTTACCTGTCTGTAGTCGATCACCGAGAATCCATCATCGGAAGAAAAAGGAGAAAAGGGCAGGAGATGGATCCCCGTTACGGTTCCTTCGAGAAAGATTCGGGAAAATTCCCTTAAGAGCTGCAAGGGCTTCGTACCAGGTTTCTGGAACTGGTCTCCATAGGTAATCACGAAAGAGTCCCGTTCACTCAGGGAGAACCCTCTGTGCTCTTTAGAATCAGCCTCTTCTGCACCCCCTGTGTCTAGATGGAGCTTTGCGTTTCGCTTCCTCTTTTCTGATCCTCGCTGCCAGGCGCGAACCCGCTCCTCGAGCTTCCGGTAGGTATCCTTTCCCACTTCAGGCCCGTAGAGAAACTGTAACAGTTCTAGGATTTTTAGGTTCACCTTCCCACTCCTATCTCAGTTCATCCATCAGAGAGCTAGATAGTGTACAATCAATAGAACGAAAAACGTCATCGTCGCGAGGCCAAACACATGGGTAAACACCACACCCTCGGCCGCATGTTTTGGATCCACATTGTACTTGAAGGCCATCGTCACTGAGTTCACACTAGCAGGTGTCATGCTGACCAACATGAACATTACCAACGTTTCCTGAGGCAGTACACCGGTTAACGAAAGAGCCAAGAGAAACGCGAGGCCGGGAACTATAAGAATTCGGATGGATCCGCACAGCAGGTTCCACCTATCCAATTTCAAAGCTCGGAATCCCAATTCGTAAATCCGGGCTCCCGCTACGAAGAGCCCCATGAAGAGGGTGGGTTGCCCGAGCACTGCAGTGGACTCCGCAATCAACGGAGGAATCGACCGATTCCAACCCGTAAGAACGAAGAGAATAGCCAGTACCGTGGCGATCATCCCCGGAGAAAGAAGGTTTCCCAACAGTTCCTTGCGGTTTAAGGGTCCTGCAATGGTAGAAGCTCCTACTGTCCAAAGCATTAGGATGGAGCCCAGGTTAGCGACCGCTAGAAGGGCAGTTCCTTTCCCTGGATAGAAGAACTCGGCAAAGGGAAGAGCCATCAAAAGAAAGTTGTTCATCGTTGTCTGGAATAGAAATACCCTTCTTTGGTCTCCCTTGTAACCGGCAACCCGAGCCGCGAAGGAACCGATGACCCATCCCATCAGATGTACCCCGATGCAAAGAAACGGAAGAGCGAGGTTATCCAGTATGTCCGACGGGCGGAGGGTTCGGGTAATGGAGGAGAATATAAGACCTGGCCACACGAGATCTACCATTACTCGACTCAAGTCCCGTTCACCCTGCTCTGAAATTAACTTGAGTTTCTTGGCAAGAATACCTGTCCCCATGATGAGGACTACGAAAAGGAGTCTATTGAGAATCGTGAGGAAGTATATCATTGGGGGTGATATGACATGGTTTCGAAGAAAAGATCAATAGGAGGGGAACAGTTCCTGCCCCCTCCTTTAACCCACAAGATTCAGGGTACTAAAGATTTTCTATTTCCGACTGATATGGAATGCGAATCCAGCGATTTCCAAGTCGAGGTACACGACTTTCATTACTCCCCCCTCGACCTTGGCCGTGTCCGCTTTAATCCCAATACCCTTGGAAGCGAAGTATGCTACTGCCCGTTCCACACTGTTGGCCGCAATCCCAATGTGCCCGTGGGCTCCCAGGTATTTTGATTTCATGATTTCGAAGGGCTTCCCAGTAAAAATGCTGGAATTGCCCTCCTTTATCGGTAGCTTGAAGAACTTTGCCAGGAGTTCCGCCACTTTTTTCGCTTCTGCTTCATTCTCCGTATTGATGCCCACGTGAAGCAGTTCAAATCCGTGCACCAGGGAAACCGCCTCTGAACTTAAGCGAGTGATTTCATCGAACTTTCCGGCAGAAATTGCCTCACTAGGAACCATCCACGAGCCTCCAACGGCCCAGATCTTGTTCCAAGACAGGTAGGAGGTGATATTGGATGGATTGATTCCCCCCGTTGGTATGAAGGATACCTCGGTGTACGGAGCTGCCATCGCTTTCAGCATGGCCAAACCCCCGGAGTTCTCGGCCGGGAAGAACTTCAGGACCTTCAACCCGAACTCCAACGCTTGTTCAATCCCCGAGGGATTGTTAATTCCCGGAGTCACGGGAATATTTTCCTTCACACAGTACTCCACAACCTTAGGGTTGAACCCAGGGGATACAATGAACTTGGCTCCGGCAGCGGTCGCTTTCTTCACCTGCTCCACCGTCAGTACGGTTCCAGCCCCCACCAGCATTCCTGGTACTTCGTTGGTAATGCGACGAATGGACTCTTCGGCAGCAGAGGTTCGAAAGGTAACCTCCGCTACCGGTAAGTCACCGGCTAGTAAGGCCTTAGCCAGAGGGACCGCATCCTTCGCATCGTCAATCTTGATTACAGGAACCACTCCAATATTGCTGATTTGCGTTAAGATATCCGACATACAAACCTCCCCCTTAGCGTTCTACGCGGGCACTTCCGCCTGCCACCAATTTTTCCACTTCTTTCAATGAAGCCATTGAGGTGTCCCCCGGAGTAGTCATTGCCAATGCCCCGTGGGCAGCTCCATACTCTACACACAGTTGAGGATCCTTACCTGTTAGGAACCCATAGATGAGCCCCGATGCAAAACTATCCCCACCACCTACTCGGTCATAGATCTCTAGATCCTTGTACTCCCGGGCCTGGAAAAAGGTTCCATCGTAGTACAGTACTGCACTCCAATCGTTGAAGGTTGCGGATTTCACCTCCCGTAGGGTAGTTGCCACAGCCTTGAAGTTGGGGAAGGTCTTTACCACTTCAGCGATCATCTTTTTGAAGTTCTCCACGTTGATCCCTCGAATGTCTTTGGAAAGACCCTCTACCTCGAATCCAAGGGCAGCGGTGAAATCTTCCTCGTTCCCGATCATCACATCCACATATTTTGCGATCTCCCGGTTGACCTCCACAGCTCGCTTCTGACCACCGTTGGCCTTCCAGAGAGAAGCTCGATAGTTGAGATCGTAACTGGTAACTGTGCCATTCGCCTTCGCTGCTTTCATTGCTTCGATCACCAGTTCTGGAGTGGTGGCAGACAGAGCGGCAAAAATACCTCCGCAATGGAACCAGCGAACTCCTTCCTCTTTGAATAGCTTGTTCCAGTCCACATCCCCTACCTTCATCTGGGATGCCGCAGAGTTTGCTCGGTCAGATACCCCTAAAGCTCCCCGCACACCGAAACCCCGCTCGGTAAAGTTCAATCCTACTCTCGTGTTTCGTCCGATTCCATCGAAGGGCACCCACTTCACATGGGACAGATCCACCCCCCCTTGCATCATAAGATCCTGTAAAAGGTACCCTACGTCGTTATCGGGTATGGAGGTAACCACAGTCGTGTCCAGGCCGAAACATTTCTTCAAGCCCCGGATCACGTTGTACTCCCCCCCTCCTTCCCAAACTCGGAACATCCGCGCCGTCTTGATCCGTACATCCCCCGGATCCAGACGAATCATGATTTCTCCTAGCGCCGCTGCATCCCATCGGCAAGCGCTTTTGGGTTTTATTGTGAGTTTTTCCATAAGTCCTTACTCCTTCCGTCTATAGATTCCGCCCGAGTACCCCATACGCCGGGATATCTCTGCGGCCGTTTGCCGAACCTTTTCGCCGTACTCCTGTATCTTCTCAGGTGAAAAAGAGTCTGCCACTCCCGAGACACTGATAGCGGCAATGATCCTCTTGGAATAATCACGGATCGGCGCTCCTACGCACCGTACTGTTAGTTCATGTTCCCGATCATCGATGGTATAGCCCCGTTCCCGAGCTAAGCGAAGATTCTCAATGAAGGCTTCGATGTTGGAAATCGAATTAGGTGTCTTTTTTTCGAAAGGGTAGTCCTTTAGCATCTCCCGCAGTTCAGCATCCGAATAATCCAGTAGCAGAGCTTTCCCCAGGGAAGTGCAATGAATGGGTACTCGGGTACCGATGATGGAATACCGACGCAGGCTGGTAAAGGTTTCCGTTTTATCGATGTACACAACGTCGAACCCCTGACGAAGCGCAAGGAACACGGTGTGTCGAGTTGCTTCTGTAAGTTCGTACATGCAAGGACGGGCTTCGATCTTTAGATCCAGACTGTTTAGAAAGGAATTGGCCAATTCCACTAGATGAAGACCCAAGGTATATCCCTGCCCTTCCTGCGTTTTCTGCACGTATCCTCGTTCTGCCAATACAGAAAGAAGACGAAACACTGTACTCTTATGGAGCCCTGTCTTTCGACTGAGCTCGATCAACCCGATTCCTCTTGGATTGTTGGCTAGTTCCTCCAATAAGTCGATGGTACGGCTGACTGACCGTACGGCGGAAGGTTTTCCCTTCCCTTTCGAAGGGTTCGTTTTACCGCTCCTATTTCTACTAGGTTGTATGCCGATACTGCGTTCCATCCTTAAACTCAACCCTCAAAGCAGGTTTCATTCTATGAGATTGCGGTTCTATTATACGATGTAAATGAAATTTTGTCAAAGAGGGAAGGGAGCTAAACACTCTCCTCTAAGCATCCTTCCCGATTACTGGGTTTACCACGGAATCGCAACACGAAGGAGACAGTGGCGTAGATGAGCATAATGAAGCTCGATACAGGAACGCACGCATACAGTACCCGTTTCGACATCTTGAAGATGGGGGTTTGGTCCGTAGCACGAATAGTTAGCTCTGTACTGTACAAAAGGAGAATAAGGAAAAAAAGCACACCGCAACCTTCTATGAATATATCGATGACCCTTTTCCAGTTCCCTTTGACGGTGTCAGGTACAAGGCATACTCTGAAATGTTCTCGTTCCCTCCAAAGAGCTGCAGAGCCAAAAAATACGAAATACGCGAATACCATCTCCACGATCTCATCGAACCACCCAAAGGAAAAAATCGGTACAAACCGAAAGAAAACATTGCCCAATAGGAGGAAGAAGAGGAGTGTTAGCGCCATCACGCTGATCCCCCGCAGGATCTTCCCAACCATACGATCCACTAGGGATATATGATGCAGGACGTTCATTTTTCCCAACTGTTTCGTTTCCATAACTGATCCCTTAACTGATGAGATTGGGGAGGAACAATGCCAGGCCCGGGAAAAAAGCGATAATAAGGGTAACGATGAGAATGCCAATGATATAGGGCAGCAGTTCTTTGCTTAAAGTCCACAGATCCACCCCACTGATACTGGCTACCGCGTAGAGACTCATTCCAACGGGTGGAGTAACGAGCCCGATCATGGAACAAAGGATCATTACGACCCCAAACTGGACGGGATCGATCCCGTACTTGGCGATTAGAGGCATAAAAATAGGGATCGTAATCACAAGCACCGCTATCCCCTCGAGGAAACATCCTAGGAACAGGAGAATCCCAATTATGATAAGTAGAAGTACCTCCGGACTGGAACTGAACGACGTAAGTCCAGTAATGACTGCATCGGGAATCCGCTGATGAATCAAGAGCCATCCAAAGAATCCTGCCGCAGAGATGATGAACAGAACCCGTACCGTATGGAGAGTGGTTTCCCAAAGAACCTTGGGAAGATCCCGCAGCCGGATCTCCCGGTACACCACAAGTCCCAGGAACAGGGCGTACAAACAGGCAATCACGGCTGCTTCAGTAGGAGTGAACAATCCGAATAAAATTCCCCCGATGATGATCACCGGTGTCATCAGGGGCAGAAAGGCAGCTTGAAAACTTGTCCAGATTTCCTTAAGGCTGGCCCGAGTTCCCTTGGGATAGTTGCGGATTCGGGAGAGGATCGCGACTGCAATCATCATCGCAATGGTCATCATGATTCCCGGAATGAATCCTGCCATAAAGAGTTTCCCCACCGAAGTATTAGTAATACTCCCATAGATGACAAAGGGGATGCTAGGCGGAACTACGGGGCCTATGGTGGAAGAGGCCGCTGTAATGGCTGCTGAAAATTTTCTGTCGTACCCTGCATCGTCCATCGCCTTGATTTCAATCAGGCCAAGCCCTGCCGCATCCGCTACAGCGGAGCCGGACATTCCTGAAAAGATAAGACTCGCGAGAATATTCACATGCCCCAATCCACCCTTCACATGTCCAATCAGTGCATTGGCGAATTGAAAGATCCGGTTGGTGATGCCACCCGTGTTCATCAGGTTCCCTGCAAGGATGAAAAAGGGAATGGCTAGGAGGGTAAACCCTGTGGTAGCGTAGTACATCCGTTGGGCGATCATGGTAAGAATGCTTGCTTCACCCAAGAGAACAAAGGTTCCAATGGCAGTAATTCCCATCGCCACCGCAACGGGAACACCGAGAAGCATTAAACCAATCAACACGATGAAGATTCCAAGGGTTACCATCCCGGCCTCCTGTAATGGATTATCTTCTCAGTTCTTCTCCACCATCTTTAAGAAGGTGTCCACGAACTCTTTCCCCGCGTACTGAGCAATTTTATCGTATGCGGGTTGCATGGCAGCTTTAAAGGGAGCTAGGTTCGGAGTGGTTACCACCATACCGAGTTGCTTCAATTTTTCGATCAGACCAGTTTCCTCTTCCTGAAGGGTTTTCCGCATGAAGTCTCCCGCCTTCTTGCTTTCCTCCATTACAATCTTTTGCTGCTCGGGAGTGAGCTTTTCCCAGGTCTTCTTGCTCATCACATGGACCATAGAGTTATATACATGTCGGGTTAACGCCAGATACTTCTGCACTTCATAGATCTTGTTCGAGTAGATCACTGCGAGAGGGTTCTCCTGTCCGTCCACCACATTCTGCTTCAGAGCCATGTATAGTTCGGCAAAAGAAATCTTGGTAACCACGGCACCTAATGCTTCCATGGCCGACTGAAGCTGGATTTCTGGTGGAGTGCGAATCTTCAACCCCTTCACGTCCTCTGGACTATTGATAGGTCGTACGTTATTAGTAAGGTTCCGGAAACCCCATTCCCAGTTGGAAAGGAACACTAACCCTTGTTTATCCAGCTCTGGTGCGGCCCAGTCCTTGAACTCTCCGTCCAAGACTTTGTACGCATGGGCATAGTCCCGGAACACGAAGGGTAGCATGACCGTGGCGAACTTCTTTGTGTATTTATCCAATGCTCCCTGGGTGGGAAGACTCATATCAATGGCACCGAGAATGTTCTGTTCCAACATTTGAGGTGGATCCCCAAGCTGGTTGTTGGGGTACACGGCAATCTTGATGAGCCCATTCGTTCGCTTTTCTACCGCTTCCGCGAACATCTTTGCCGCTCTGTCCCCAGGGTGCCCATCCGCTGCATAATGACCAAACTTCATCTGAATCGGTTTCGCTACCGATTCCTTCGCTCCCGCCGCGTAAAGGGCAACACCGAATACCAGGAGCATAACCAGCGCGCAGAGTACTGTTCGTTTCATTTGATGCCTCCTTGATCTTTGAATTCTTTCCTCGCAGTATGACGTACGGAAGTCTCCAACGGAGACTATTCCTTTCAGAGAGAGCCAACTCTTAACGAGCCAGCCATCCCCCGTCTACCGCGATGGCATACCCATGCACATAATTAGAAGCAGCCGAAGCAAGGAACACGGCCGCCCCCTTAAGGTCCTCTGGTTTTCCCCACCGTCCAGCAGGAATGCGACTGAGAATCTCAGCGTTTCGCTTCTCGTCCTGGCGGAGGGCTAGTGTATTGTTGGTTTCCATATATCCTGGAGCAATAGCATTCACGTTGATTCCATATTTAGCCCATTCGTTCGCCAGAATCCTTGTGATTCCCAATACTCCGCTTTTACTGGCCGTATACGCTGCTATGCGAATCCCCCCTTGAAACGAGAGCATCGAGGCAATGTTGATGATCTTTCCTCCCCTTCCTTGTCTTAAGAATTGTTTCGCCACCTCCTGGGATAGGAAAAACAGCACCTTCAGATTGGTATTCATTACTGCATCCCAATCCTCTTCCGTATACTCTAGTGCATCGTTCCTGCGAATGATCCCCGCGTTATTTACCAGGATATCGATCTGTCCAAAAGCCTCCATGGCCCCCTGAACAATGCGGCGAGGTGCGTCGGGTTCCAACAGATCGAGCCTGATCAAGTGAAATTGCCGTCCTAAAGCCTGGATCGCCTCTTTCGTTTCGGTAGCATCTCGCCTTGCTACACCAGCAATATGGGCACCTGCTTCGGCCAACCCAATCGCTATGGCCTGTCCCAATCCTGTGTTGCAGCCAGTAACGATGGCCACTTTCCCATCTAGCTTAAAATCATCTAAGACCATGGACACCTCCTCTACCGGAGTACATGCATGGGGACCGCGTCCATATCGGTAAAGGTCTGGTTCTCCCCCACCATTCCCCACACGAAAGAATAGTTCCGAGTACCTATCCCGGAATGGATTGACCAGCTTGGAGAAATCACCGCCTCTTCGTTTCGTACCACCAAGTGCCGTGTTTCTGTTGGAGCCCCCATCAAATGAAATACTACTGCATCGGGGAGCACATCAAAATACAGGTACACTTCCATCCGCCGTTCATGGGTATGGGTAGGCATCGTGTTCCATACAGAACCGGGTTCCAAACGAGTAAAACCCATAACTAAAGAGCAGGTAGGAAGTACATCCGGATGAATCACCTGATAGATGGTACGTTTATTTGACTCTTCCATGGATCCCATGGGGATCTTCTTGGCTTCCTGAATCGTGATCCTTCGAGTAGGAAAGGATGCATGAGCTACCCCGCTGAGGAAGTAGAACTTCGCGGGTTTTTTCGTATCCACACTCTTGAATCCGATATCTCTGCTGCCCTTGCCTATATAGAGAGCATCTAGATGATCCAAGCGGTAGGAGTTGCCATCCACCGTCACTTCTCCTGGCTCTCCTATATTCAGAACCCCCATCTCCCGACGTTCCAACAGGTACTCCGTTCCAAGGGTTTTCTTATCGGCTATGATCCGTATCTCAGAAAGAGGCACTGCCCCTCCTACGATGATTCGGTCGATATGGGAATAGACCCACTTCAACTTTCCTGGAAGGAACAAGTCCTGAATGAGGAATTCCCTCCTTAACCCTTCCGTATCGAGAGTTTTGCCGTGTTCCGGATGGATCCCGTACCGGATCTCAAACGCTAAGTCTTTTGACATTCTTAATCCTCCAATAACCCTTGCTTCCGCATCAGTTCCACATGACTATCCCGCGGTGGGGCGAAGATATCAATTCCCTTGAACCCTGTCTTCGTGAATCCCCCATGCTCCACATTCGCTGGATGCACCACCACGTCTCCCGCCTGCACGTGAAAGGTCTTCCCATCGATCACATGTTCTTCCGATCCCTCGAGGATAATAAGGATCTGCTCTGATTCGTGCCGATGAAGAGGAAACTCTGTTCCCGGAGGGTTTTCGATAAAGCTTACCAAGAGGTTGTCCCCGAGGACGAACCGGGTCTTCGAGGCTTCCGTGAGCATGGTGACCGGAAGATCTGCAATTCTATACACATACCGATGGTCTTTCATTTTTGCCATAGATTACTCCCGTTTAGTTTCATAATGCAAAACATTATTTCATATATTGATTCTATAATAGAAAGAGCTGAATTGTCAATAGAATCCCTTCATCGCATCGTCCTGTAAAGCACAGTCAGAGATTCAGAAAAAAATTGACAAACCAAATACCCTGGTTTATAGTTTCGTATTATAACATCATGTTTCACGATACAAAATATCTTTGTGAACTATCCCGGTATCGGGATACAATTTCAGGAAACAGGAGGATGGTATATGAAAAAATGGATCAGTTTTTCGGTTGTCTTATTGCTTGGAACTTCGTTCCTTATCGCCAGCGGAGCGAAGGAGTTCCCTGTACTAAAGCATGATTATGTGGAAATCAAACGAGAAAACTATGTGAAAACCATCGATGGGAAAGAGGTAGACTTGTATACGATACAGAACCGCAAGGGGACTCTTATCGCAAAAATTACGAATTACGGCGCAAAGATCGAACAACTGTTAGTGCCAGACAGGAATGGATTCATGGGCGATGTTGTTCAAGGATACGAAAGCATTGATAAGGCAGTGATTGGACAACCTTCCATGGGAGCGTTCATTGGCCGATATGCGAACCGTATTGGAAAAGCAAGGTTCACACTGGATGGAAAAGAATACCAACTGGCAAAGAATAACGGGGAAAACTGTCTGCATGGGGGTCAAAAAGGTTCCCGCTTTTGTGTTTTTGATGCGAAACAGCTGGATGATTCCAGTGTGGAAATGTTCTATACCTTCCAAGATGGTGAAGAAAATTTCCCGGGGAAACTTGCCTTACGAGTACTCTATACTGTGACTGACCAGGACGAACTGGTAGTGGATTATCAATCCTATGCCGTAGATAAAAATACAGTAGCTAGTTTTACTACGCATAGTTTCTTTAACCTATCCGGCAATCTTGGGAGTTCCATATTGGATCATGTCATACAAGTGAATGCCGATTATTTCCTCCCCATCGATTCGAACCTGATTCCTACCGGTGAAGCTCGGAATGTTACCAACACGGTAATGGATTTTCGTGTGCCCACAACCTTCGGAGCACGAATACAGACTGATTATGATCAGCTGAAACTGGCGAATGGGTATGACCATCATTATGTACTGAACAAAAAGAATCCGAATGGATTCGAATTCGCCGCTAGCGCTTGGGATCCCAAGACAGGTAGGTACATGGAAGTCTGGACAACCGAACCGGGTATGCAGCTCCACACTGGAAACAACCTCGCAGGTCAGGAGCCTAGGGATGTAGGGAAAGGGGCAAAGTTCGTCTTCCGTTCCGGTTTCAATATGGAACCTTCCCGATTCCCCGATAGTCCCAATAAACCCCACTTTCCGACTACGGTCGTAAAGGCCGGTGAATGGTACACGGGGAAAACGGTATACCGATTCTCCGTGAAATAAAGCTCCCTTCATTCTTCCCACCCCCCTTCTCAAGGGTGGGAAGATCCTTAACCCTTGATGACCACCTGAACTTTGCCTTCCAGTAACCGACGAAATTCCTCCGCGTCCTTGGAACTACCCACAATGGATCCATAGTGCATGGGCACTGCGATTGTGGGTTTGATGTCTTGGAGGGCAGCTTCGGCGGCTTCCCGGGCAGTCATGACATAGGTACCTGAAACAGGCAGAAGGGCGATGTCGATTTTTCCTAGATTTTTCATCTCCGGAATCCGGTCAGTATCCCCCGCAAGGTAAATCCGCACACCCTGGATCGTTATCACATACCCTACCCATCCATTCTTCTTCGGATGGAAGTTCTTGTTTACATTGTAGGCAGGCACCGCTTCGATCTGTACCTTTCCTTCAATAGAAAACGAATCCCCTACCTTCACTGTTCGTACCTTTCCACCTAGTTTGGACGCACAATCAGTCGGTGCCACCACTATAGTCTCCTTCGATAGTAATTTTTGCACATCCGCGGGAGAGCAATGGTCGTAATGTTCATGGGTAATCAAGATAATGTTAGCCACATCCTGTTGCTTGATCTGATATGGATCCGTATAGATTACCATTTCCCCTTCGATCTTGAAGGTATCGTGCCCTAACCAATGGATCTTCTCGATCATACGCAAACCTCCTTCATCATCACCTTCTGCTTTATGATACACCTTCTACCCACCAGGTCAACCATGACTTTGCCAGGGGACAAGAGAAGAAATAGCCTATATCAAATCTAGAAAAAAAACCCGGCCTATAGGAGGACCGGGTTTGTCTTTCTCTCTAGTCAGACGGCGGGTTCCTATCGCATGTATAACCCACCATTCACGTCGATCGTTTCTCCGGTGACAAAGTCATTCTCAATAAGGAACTTGATGGCAGTGGCAATGTGATGAGCCTGCCCATTCTTCTTCAATGGAGTATTCTCCCTCCAAGATTGAAGCATCTGAGGATTGGAAACTTTATCGTGGAAGGGAGTTTCAATGACCCCCGGAGCAACTGCATTGACCCGGATCTTGGGAGCTAATTCTTTAGCTGCTCCTCGGGTAAACACATCTACCGCTCCCTTGGAAGCAGCATATACGGTCGCTGTAGGTGCGCCGTGACGAATAGCGATGGAGGTTAGATTGACGACACAAGGATTCTCTCCCTTCTCCAGTAGCGGTACAGAGAGAGAGGTCATCAGGATAGCACTAAATGAGTTTAAGGCAAAAATTTCTGCCATCCTCTCCCATTGGATTTCCCCCACCTTCATTCGTTGGATCAACCCCCCAGCATTGTTCACCAGCACATCCAGCTTTCCGTAGTTCTTTGCGACAAAATCTACCACCTTTCTACATCCTGCCTCGGTTCGGAGGTCTGCCTGTACCAGGGCTGCTTTTCCGCCCTTTTCTTCGACTTTCTTCGCGGTTTCCTGAGCCGGCTTTTCGGATGCATTGTAGTGGATGATGATAGTGTTCCCCTTTGCTAATTCTACAGCGGTTTCCGCACCGATTCCTGTGCTTGCACCTGTAATCAGAATGATCTTTCCCATGGTTGCCTCCCCTCAAGGTTTATTTGTTCAGGATATTCACAAAAATACTGTAAATCACCAGGGTCGTCAACTAAACTATCGTAGGGCAATCGCCACCCGTTCCGCAGGAGGGAAAGATTCCACCCAACCGAGGCGATGAGAAAGTTCCCGTGCCGCACGTACCACCAAAGGAGCGATTTGTTCGGTATTCATTTTTTCCTTCACACAGATCATCGCTATGCTGATAGCACCGATCACTACCCCCCGATAATCCCGAATGGGGGCCCCGAGACATTGGATCCCAGGTTCATACTCTTCATCGTCAAAGGCCCAGCCACGTTCCCTGCTTCGATGGAGTTCTTCTAAGAGGGAGGGCACATCTTGTATCGTGTTCGGAGTGAATCGTTCTAACGGAATGGAGCGGAACATTTCCTTAATTTCGTCATCCCGAAGGTGCATGATCATCGCTTTACCCAGGGATGTGCAGTACAAGGGTCTTCTCTGCCCTACAATGGCGTATTTCCGTAGACTGTTATGCTGTTCTACCTTATCCAGGTATACCACTTCGTTATTCTGTAAGGTGGCAAGATATACGGTTTGTCCCGTTACATTACTCAAGTTTCGCAGAATCGGTTCTGCTTCGGTTTTCAATTCGATGTTATTCAGATAGGAGCTGGACAGTTCGATGAAACGCACACCGATCCGATAGAGGTTATCCTCTCCCTTTTCGATATACCCCCTTCTCCGTAGGACTGACATGAGACGAAACACAGTACTTTTATGCAAGTCCAGCCTCTTTCCGATTTCTGTCAGAGAAATTCCTGATCGCTCCCGGGAAAGAAGCTCAAGGATATCGAAAATTCTCTCGATGGATTGAACCGTCATACCTTCATCATACCCCTTTCTTACAAAGAATGCAAACGAATCATAAAGGGATCACCTGTATATGATCCTGCAAGTCGGGAATGGCCTTGGATGCTTCTCGCAACGCATCGTTTCCCGCCAGGATGGACGTATATCCCTCATCGAAACGGCTCAATAATCGTTCAGCCGCAGCTTTCAGATCCATCGGACGTGTTTCTAACAGTAGAATCCTATGTCGTGCTCGAAGGGAATCGTCTATCCCGTAGAGGGATCGTTTGAAGGATACGATACTCTTTCCGCTTGGAGAAAGGGGACGCATATCTTTCGACACGGTGCCAATGATCGCATCCGCGGTAGCTCGCTCTTCAGGTGTCCGGAGGGCTACCCATTCGAGACTTTCCCGAAACGCTTTCAGGGTAGGCACAATGTGAGGATCCCGGTAGGAAGAAAAGGAGAACACCTCCTCCCTCCCGTGGGAGGTGCAATGGGCCCCATAGGCTCCGCCTTCCATTCGGATTTTTTCCCAAAGGAAGCTAGTAGAAAGGAGATGAGCTAATACAGCCTCATGGGCATATTCCCTACTACCAAGAAGGGATCCAGGGACCGCCTTCGCAAGGAATCCTACAGTAGAAGGAACAATCAGTCCTTCGATTTTAGGGACTTTTTCCTTTCCATATCGTTCCTTTCTAGAAAGGGTAACAAAGGAATGAGAGCTTTCAGCAGGGAACATCTCCAGGAACCCTTCCAATGGAGGCAGAATCTCTTTCCAACATGTCTGGGGACAGGTAAGATTCACGTACCATCGATCTCGAGAGAAAAGACACTCCTTTGCTTTCCAAAACCGTTCCGCAATTCCTTCAACCCTTCGTTTCCCCCGGAGGGAATGGATGAATAGATACTGGGAAATTCCCTTCCATAGTTCCTCTCTGGCTTCGGCTTCAGAAATACCTCGTTCTGCTCGGGAAGCCGCATAAGAGCTACCATTGGGAATGATGGAGGATTTCAGATCATTTCGGTATTCCAAGAAAACATCCGTAAGTCGACGGGTATCTTGAAAATCGGGTTCGTGGAGGATAGTCTTCAACAAATCCAACCCTTCAGAAAAGGAAGATTCTAGGGTCTTCAAGCGCAGAAAGAGAAACTGTCTAATCCGTTGCCCGCCTCCTACCAGTGTTCCTGCCTCGAGGGAGGCTCCAAACCCACCGGTTTTTAGTTGGAGTTCCAGAGCAATACGGTCGTAGGGTTTTCCTCCTGCCCCGATCTCTGAAAGAGCAGTGGCAAAGAGGGGCAAGAACAGAAAGGGCCCTTTTTCCGTGCCCTCTAGATCGATGGCCAGATCTAGGTATACGATCCCATTGGTGAATACGTCGTGGGCCCACCCACCCTTGGCTCCTTTCACGTCCAAGGGTACAGTAGGAATGGTATCGATTCCTTTGGGGATATCCTCCAACCGAAGGGAGGGAATTCGTTTCAGCGCCTCCTCTGAATCCGGAGAAGCCTGGAAGCGGCGAAATCGGTCTAGATCTTCCTGCAAGGCTTCCCACTCCTTAGGAGTAAATAACGACGCTTCCTGTTCCAATTTAGCCCGCAAGGCCTCCTCTATCTTCCGGTCCAATCCCTTTTCTGGCACCACCACCAGGGTTGTCCTGTGGGGATTGTTCAGAAAGTACTGCTGGATCAGTCCTTCGAAGAACCGAGGGTTCCTGTGATGTTCCTCTTTCAAGCGTTCCATCCAGGGACGAAACTCCAACGTGCGTTCAGGGGTTTCCCCGTGTATCCATCCCCGAAGTGCCCGCCGCATCAAACGCATTCCGAAGGATGCCCCTGCTTTTACCTCGCGGTTACGAAACTCAACCCTACGGATGGCACCTTCGAGGATTTCCTCCTGGATTCCTTTCTCCGAAAGACCCTTCAGAACGGAAAAGATCAATTCTTCAATCTCGTTCTCTTTCTTGGGAGACGTGCCCCGTAAACCAACGGAGAAGGCTAACTCCAACGTTTCCGTTTCCAGCCCTGTTGCTGGCGAGAGATCCTCTCCCAAACCAGATTCGATCAACGCCTTCTCTAGAGGAGCTCCCGCGTGTCCGAGAAGAGCCTCAGTAAGTACTTCGAAGGAAACAACGTGTAAGGGATCCGTAGCTTGTCCCAATAACCAGTTCACCGTGATGGAGGATCCTCTGTCAACCGATTCAGCATCTCCGGATGGATAGGACTTCACCACCCGCTTCGGAGCTTGCCATCTAGGAACAGGGGTGAGATCAGATAGTGCGTTCGACTTTACCGATACACTATCCCGAAATCGGGATAGAAAATGGGTTTCCAGGAATTCCAGGTGTCGTTCCGTGGGAAGATTTCCAAAGAAGAACACGTAGCAGTTGGATGGATGGTAGTAGGTTCGATGGAAAGCCACAAACTCTTCATATGTCAGATTGAGAATCTCTTCAGGTTCCCCCCCCGAATCGAAGGCATAGGGGGAGTTCTCGAAAAGGGAACGGTACGCCCATTCCGTTACAATAGAATCATGGCTGGAATAATTGCCCTTCATCTCATTGAACACGATTCCCGTAGGTTCCAGTTTGCCTTCGGAAGTAAGTTCCCTTCTGTGTCCTTCCTGGAGAAAGGTTTCTTTCCGAAGAAGAGGAAAGAATACCGCATCCCCATACACGAGGAAGAGATTGTAGAAATCCTGCTCCACTTGGCTACTCGCAGGGTAGACCGTTTTGTCCGGGAAGGTGAGGGCATTCATATACGTGTGCATGCTGCCCTTTAGAAGAAGGAGAAAAGGATCCTTCACAGGAAACCGTTCCGATCCGCAGAGAACCGTATGTTCCAGGATGTGGGCAACACCAGTACTGTTCTTTGGAGGAGTCTTGAACGTAAACGCAAAAAGATTGTCTGGTTCGGAGGTCCTTAGATGGTACACTTGGCAGCCCGTGCGAAGATGACGAGCCCAAATTCCTTCTGCCTGGAACTCCTCGAGGGTTCGAACAGAAAGGATTTCAAATCCATACAGTTGAGTGCCAGGAGCTAGGGTGTTCATATGAGGAGTCACTCTCGGTTACTCAGGATTTGGACCCGCAATTACATTCTTAGGCCATTTAGAAACGGCCCCAAAGTTCACTACCCGAGTGTAGCCAAGTTGTTCTAAGATCTTTTTAGCTGAACTGGAACGATTCCCACTTCTGCAATAGAGGATGATCAATGCATCTTTCTGCGGGCTAGGTGGTTTGGACCCTATCGTATCCACCGGTATATTGATGGCACCCGGAATATGTCCAGATCGGTACTCTTCCGGTGTGCGCACATCCACGAGGATAAAGGGTTCGACCTTCTTTTCTACCAATTCCACCAGTTTGGATGGCTCTCCATAGATCCGTTCCAGTTCCGTTGGTCGGCTTGACTGGGCGAAGAGCACCAGAGCCCCCAATAAAAGCAGAATAAGAAGCGTTATGACAAAAACATTCATCTTTTTCACCTTGCAATAAATATACTTAGTATCAAGCCTATCCGTCTATGCAAAGGCCCTCCGAAGAATATGGCGTACAAAATGCAGGGAGTTCTTCGATGCTCTCGGGAGGAACGTATGAAAGTCTACCTTTGCATTCGAATCCGCCTTGTCCGAGATCGTACGGATCAAAAGAAAAGGCACCTTGTTCACTGTAGCCACCAATCCCACACTGGCACCTTCCATCTCTACCGCATCTCCCTTCAACTCATCCCACAGGTACCGGTGGGACTCGACGTCCTTCCGGGTAATGAACTGATCCCCTGTGAGAACCCTGCCCCGGACCATCTTCCCTTCTATCGGGATGCAGAAGGAGGCCGCCTCGACTAACGTTCGATCGCAGGGAATGATCCGATGAGTAGTAAAGGGAACCTCCCCCCGTTTGAACCCTAACGCAGTGGCGTCGAGATCATGCTGGATACAGTCCTCTGCGATCAGTGTATCACCGATCTCAAGTCTGGGCGAAATCGCACCAGCTAAGCCTGTGAACAGAATGGCTCGTGGGGCAAACTCGTCGATGATCCGCTGGGTAACCATTGCCGAGAGGGTCTTACCCACTCCCGATTTCGCCACTATTACTTCCTTCGATTCCAACAGTCCCCGATAAAACACGAACTCGGTCCATCGGACTTCCGACTTTCGTTCCAACCCTCCGAGGAACTCTTGGATTTCCCCGTCCATTGCACCCAGTATTGCTATCATACCCTTAACTATACCGTAAGTAGCAAAGATTATCGAGAGAAAAGTATGTCACCTCTCTATTCTCGTTTAAATAGCCGGGATACTCGTTTGAGACGCAAGGTACCTCGGCGAAACCGTGCCATAAGGTAGGTTCGGGGTTTATCCACATAGAAGTACCGAATGGGAGGAGAGGTTTCCGCAGGACGGACTTCCTTGAATCTTCCCTGAAGCATCAGAAACAATCCCAGCCGAATGAGGAAGGAGAGAAAGAATACAAGGCGAAGAGGTCCGAGACCTGCTATCCGAACGTCCCAATGAATTAAGAGATCCGCCAACGCCCCTCCCACAAGGGTTCCCGTAAACATGCTAAAGGTATTCAGGGTATTGAAATAGGCATAGATTTTCGGGAGGTTTACAGGTCGAACAGCATCATAGATGTAATTGGACATACAGAGGTTGAAACCAGCCCAGACGAATCCACTGAAGATCTGAATGGCTAGAAGGGCCCACAGGGAGGAAAACAGAGTCCACCCTAGCGCAAGGAAGGGAATCACTAACCCTGTAGCTACCAATACTCGTCGATTCCCATACCGATCAGCCAATGGGCCCCAATAGGGCATGAACATTAGGGTAAGGATTGCAGACGTCATGGTGATGAGGGAATACTCTAAATACCCCACCTTCAGTACTTTTAGAAGGTACGCAGGGATGAGGGAAGCGGATACGTACACGGAAAAATTGATCCCCATCACGAACAGGGTAAACCTTCCAAAGTTGGTATTGAATAGTTTCCCTAGGAATACATAGAAATGGAACTCCGATTCCCGATCCGGCTTATGGAACTCCGGTTCGTACTGTCGGGAAAGAGGCATTAAGCAACTGATTCGTGCTGCGGCAGCTAGGAGGAATAGAATCCCAAAGGAGGTGAGTTCATGGCCAGCTCTTTTACCAAGGAACAGAACCACTCCCCCGGTAAGGATAGAAATGAATTGAGCCAATCCAATAATTCTATTGCGCTTGCCCCAGAATACCCCCCTCTGTCGGGGAGGCACTAAATCGTTCATCCAGGAAGCCCATGCAGGGCTACCGAGGTTCGATGCAAAGATCCCCAGAGAAAACAACACCATCCCAACCCAAGGGTTCCCTGTTTTCCATGTGAGAAAAAAGATCAGAATCCAGGAAAACCCGTGAAGGAACACCATTCCCCTCACCAGGTTCTTTCTACGTCTCAGAAAAAGGAGTATTTTCGCGCCTGTCAACTGTCCAAGGCCTAAAGAAAACTGAGAAACCCCCTGTACAAGACTGGATAGAAACACCGAGGCTTGGAAATAGAAGAGGAATGGCACAATGTAGTTCTCCGCAAATCCGAACATGATAGCCCAGAGAACGCCATCCCGCACGGAGTTGAGGAGAGAGTTTCGGACTTTTGAATCTTCGATTGAGTTCAGGAGCTTTTCCATACTTCACGCGTTTGGTTCAAGAATTTAGACTTTGGATTCGATGAATCTCGTCCCGCAGGAGGGCCGCTTGTTCAAATTCAAGATTTTTAGCGTGCTCCACCATCTGTGCTTCCAAGGCTCGCAGTAAGGCTGCCTTCTCCTTTGGGATCAGCAGGTTATAACTTTTTTCCAATACCTCGATGGTGATCCGTTCGGTTTTCCGCTTTTCCTCTATCTTCCTCTCCAGGATATCCTTCACCGCTTTTTTAATGGTTTGCGGGGTGATCCCATGGGTCTGGTTATATTCGATTTGCATCTTTCGCCGTCGTTCCGTCTCTGCAATCGCTTCCCGCATAGCCTCAGACACCTTGTCCGCATACATGATCACTGTACCGTTCACGTTTCGGGCAGCTCGGCCAATGATCTGAATCAAGCTAGTGGCCGAACGGAGAAACCCAATCTTGTCTGCATCTAGAATAGCGATAAGGGAAACCTCCGGCAGATCCAATCCTTCTCGCAGGAGGTTAATCCCCACTAGCACATCAAACTTCCCCGCCCGTAGATCCGTAAGTAATTCTACCCGTTCGATGGTTTCAATCTCCGAATGCAGGTACCGAACCGCCAGCCCCATCCCTTGGAAAAAACTCGCCAGGTCCTCGGCCATCTTTTTCGTGAGGGTCGTTACCAGGGTCCGTTCTCCAGCTTGGATTCGTTTCCGAATCTCAGAGTAGAGGTCCTCAATCTGCCCTTCCGTAGGCCGAACAACCACGACGGGATCCACCAACCCTGTAGGACGGATGATCTGTTCCACTACCTGTTCCGATTTCTCTAGCTCTTCGGACCCTGGGGTAGCAGAGACGAAAATCGTTCGATCCAAGAGGGCTTCGAACTCCCCATAGTATAAGGGCCGGTTGTCCAAGGCTGAAGGAAGGCGGAATCCATACTCCACCAGCGAGAGCTTTCGGGCTCGATCCCCATTGTACATGCCCCGAATCTGAGGAACCGTTACATGGGACTCATCGATAAAACAAAGAAACTCTTCTGGAAAGTAATCCAGAAGCACGGCAGGGCGCTCGCCTTCCGAACGGCCCGAAAGATGACGGGAATAGTTTTCTATCCCTGGACAGTACCCCATCTCCTGGAGCATTTCCAAATCATACTCCGTACGAGCCCGTAACCGTTGAGCTTCCACCAGTTTTCCTTTGGAGACCAGTTCAGCGTACCGTTCCTCCAATTCCAACCGAATGGCCTCAAGAGCATTTCGAATCTGATCCTGCGGCATTACGAAGTGTTTTGCTGGATAGATAAAGAGGGTTTCCAAGTCTGCCAACACTTCCCCAGTTAGGGGATGGAATTTTTTCAACGAGGTAACTCGATCCCAGTCGAACTCTATCCGATACGCTTCCTCCAGGTAAGCAGGCTGGATTTCCATCACATCCCCCCGGATACGAAACGCTCCCCGTTTCAAAACCGCATCGTTCCGCTCATACTGAAGTGCCACCAACCGATTCCGGATCCTAGTTGGATCCAACGCTACACCCCGATCGATCCGGATCCTCATGTCTCGGTACATTTCCGGACTGCCCAACCCATATATACAGGAAACTGTGGCCACCACGATTACATCCCTACGCTCGCTCAAAGCGGTAGTAGCCGCCAGACGAAGTCGATCGATTTCGTCATTGATGGAAGCATCCTTCTCGATGTAGAGATCCTTCGAAGGGACATACGCTTCTGGCTGGTAGTAGTCATAGTAAGAAACGAAGTATTCCACCGCATTTTTGGGGAAATATTCCTTGAACTCCCGGTACAATTGAGCTGCGAGGGTCTTGTTGTGGCTGATTACCAGAGTCGGTAGTTGTACCTCCTCGATGATCTTTGCCATAGTATAGGTCTTCCCCGAACCCGTTACCCCCTTAAGGGTCTGAAACCGGAATCCTTTCCGGATCCCTTCGGAAAGCCTTCGTATGGCTTCGGGCTGATCCCCCCGGGGCTCGTAGGATGCGAACACCTCGAACCGTTGCTGCATGGCTAATTCATTCCCACTGAAACTTCTCCGGCCGTTGAGATAAGGTTACTTTGAACTCCCGCTTGGTTTTTCCTCTATAGGCTACTACCACCACTGTTTCACCCGGCTTGTTGTCCTCCAGGGCTGCGTACAGATCCGCCAGCGAACCGACCTTCGTTCCATCTACCTCTACAATGATGTCCCCTCCCAGATAAATGATGGAATTGCCGTACCGAACCGCTTCGCTTCGGGATCCTCCCTTGATCCCTGCTTTTTCGGCGTTTCCCCCGGGAATGGTACGGGAGACCAGAAGGCCTCGATCCACGGGAAGTTTGGCATATTCCACTAGCGCAGGAAAGAGCTGTACGGGTACAATATCGATCCATCCCCGTACTACTTTCCCATACTTGATGATTTCAGGAACGACCCGTTTGGCTGTGTCTATAGGAACGGCAAATCCGATCCCTATAGACCCCCCGGAGGGAGAATAGATCATTGTATTGATCCCCACCATATTCCCCTGCGTATCCAAAAGAGGCCCCCCAGAGTTCCCCGGATTGATGGAAGCATCGGTCTGGATCATGTTCTGGATAACCAACCCTTTATCCGTACGAATCGGACGACCCAACCCCGAGATGATCCCCGTAGTAAGGGTCCGATCAAAGGCAAAGGGATTTCCGATAGCCAGAACCCGCTGCCCTACCTTTAAATTGGAAGAGGACCCCATGGGGATAGTGGTAAGTTTCCTACCCTTGGGATCGAACTTGATCACCGCTAGATCGTTCTCTGGATCCGCTCCAACCACTTCCCCTTCAACCTGCGTTCCATCCGATAGGGATACTTGCACTTTGTAGGCTTTTTCTACCACATGGTGGTTGGTCAGCACGTATCCCCTCGGGTCGATGATGGAACCAGAACCTGTAGTCCCTTCCCTAGGTACAGGCTCGAGGAACCAATTGAAGGCAAGGACTTCGGTGGTAATATTTACCACTCCCTCATTCCTCTGTTCATACACCCGAATGTTTACCTGCTCGTCTTCTGTATAGCGGGAGCCATTGTTCACGGGCAAAAAGGTTCCCCCTATCGGTGAACGATCCCCTTCGGAGTTCTGAAGTTGTGGAACCCCACCCGATGTGGAAACCTTATCTACAGGGGTGGATACAGAGCTCGTAGAGGTGCCCAATGTACCATCCTGTAGAGGAAGACGGATCCATCCGAATCCTAGAGCGAAGAGAAAAACCAGAACCGTACAGAGCACAGCGAACAAGAGGGTCTGCACGCTGGAGTATCTTCTCATACACGTTCCTCCTATACCTTTTCCCCCTATTGTAACGAGGGGGAACAGGATAGACAATCGGTATCTCAACCTTGACAACAGAAAAGAATCGTACTATTGTTAACCATTCTTTTTTTATGGTTAACAATGAACTGGTCATTCAACACCGGGCGAAAGTCCTGAATATTCTTCGCTCCGCTTCCAAACCCGTTTCCATCAAGATCCTGTCTGGAGAATTGGGAATTACAAGGGTAGCTCTCTGGAAGTTGATACGAAAACTGGAAGAATTGGGATATCCCATTGAGGGAAGTAGAAATGGCTACTATCTTCCAAAGGAACACGATCCCGACCTGCTCTGCCCATGGGAACTAGAACCCTATGGATCGAGAATCGAATGGTTCTTCAAGGTTACTTCCACGATGGAAGAGGCGAAAAGATTCTCCCGCACCAATACGCATGCTCCTCAAACAAACCCCTTCTACACCATTGCCGAGACTCAGACTGAAGGAAGAGGGAGATTCCAGCGCACCTGGGAATCTCCGTTGGGAGGAATCTATTTCACGTTGTCCATCCATCGAACCATTCCTTTAGCAATCGTTGGACGCTACCCTCTGCTGGCTGGCGCAATCCTGGTAGAAACCTTACAGGCGATATTACCTGGACTGAGTGGTGCCTCAGATCCCCATGCTCCATTAGCAAAGGGAATCAGTCTCAAATGGCCCAACGATATTATGATAGGAAAACGGAAACTAGGGGGAATCTTGCTGGATATGGATGTCGAGGGAGATACGGTTACCGGCATCTACTTAGGAATCGGCATCAACATACGGAACCGTACCATAGGTCCAAACGGCGTCTCTTTGATCGACCTCTTCGGACAGTCTGTACCTCCTAAAAGGGAGATCCTGCTCCATTACCTTCGACGCTTAGAGAAGGCACTGGAAGACCCGTATCTGAAATCCGCCATTCCCAAATGGAAACGGTTTTCCTCTACCTTAGGGAAGCCCGTTCGAATCCGTTTCCCCGAAGGAAGTCGCGCGGGTCTAACGGGCTGTACTGGAATTGCAGTGGATCTGGGATCGGGAGGAGAACTGGTGGTTCAAACTTCTGACGGATCCCTCCGGATTGTTAATTATGGAGATTGTTACTAACCATTACGAAGAGAGGAACCATCTATGTCACCAAATAAAGACCAATCACTCATCCAAACCCTGAACCCCTTACAGCGAACGGTGTTGATCGCCTTGGGTGCAGCCTCCATAGCTGTAGGAGCTTTCATAGCCATCCCCCTTCCTGTAAGTCCTGTACCCATTGTTCTGCAGAACTTTTTCATCCTGTTGATGGCTCTCGTCCTGGGTCCTAAGATGGGAACCGCTTCGGTAGCTCTTTACCTAATCACAGGAGCTTTGGGGTTACCTGTATTCGCTGGAGGGAAAGGTGGGGTTGCCCATTTCTATGGTCCTACCGGAGGGTACCTTGTCGGATTTCTCCTTTCTGCAGGAATTACTGGAGCCGTCTCGGGAATAGGTGCGAAACAGAGCTCAATGAATCAACAAAAACCGGTGGAAATGAGCCTTCCGGAGTCAAAAAAAAGAAAAGAGCGGGTAAAGATACGTGTTCAGGATGTGGCAGCGGTCGCAGCGGGGGTTTTCACTGTATACCTGTTCGGTGTGCCCTGGTTAGCTTACAAGCTGGGTTTTCATTGGACAAAAGCCCTCTTGGTAGGGTTTCTGCCATTTCTGCCAGGAGATCTCATAAAAGCTACGGCCGCCGCTGCTTTGGCCCCTCATGTGCGCAGGCTCCTTAGAAAAGAGTTCTTTCCCTATGCAGGATAACCATTCCATGGTTTCGCCAACCCAATCGGAAGGGTACCTAATGGGACAAAACCCAAATCCAGATTCTCTGGACATCCGTTGTCCCGATTTGGAAACGAGAAACCTCACATATATGCTTCCTAGTGGGGTGAAGGCACTGTGCCAGGTATCCATCTCCTTTTACAAAGGGGAGTTCGTCCTGTTAGCTGGGAGAAATGGATCAGGCAAGACACTGCTAGCGCGTCAGTTAGTTGGACTCCTCCGACCTACAGAAGGATCGGTTCTGTTCAGGGGCGTTCCCCTTCCCCGATGTCTCGATAAAGCCCGCCAGAAAGTCGGCTTAGTGTTCCAGGACGCGGATAGTCAAGTCCTTGGCCAAACCATTGAGGAAGAATTGAGGTTCGGGCCCGAAAATCTAGGCGTACCGGAAGAAGAAATACAACGACGGGTAGAAACCGTCATCCGTCTGTTAGATCTGGAACAGAACCTCCTCACCCCTCCAGATCGCCTTTCAGGGGGGGAAAAGCGTCGGTTAGCTATTGGAGGAATCCTTACCATACAGCCAGAGCTGCTGATCCTGGACGAACCTTTTGCGAACCTAGACTATCCAGGGATCGTATCAGTCCTTCACCTTCTACTCCAGCTGAAGGAGAAAGGAATTGGTATCATATTGATTACCCATGAACTGGAAAAAGCTCTAGCTCATGCAGATCGACTCGTAATTTTGGAAAAAGGAAGAATCGTAGAGGATGGTACAGTTCAAACTATAGCTCCCAGGGCAGGTCAGTATGGTCTGCATCCTCTGGATTTTTCCCGGACACCTTTGGAATCCTGCACATGGCTCCCTCGTTGATCTTTCACCATATCCCAGGGACTACCCCTCTCCATCGGATAAACCCTCGATGGAAACTCATTGCCTATCTCGCTGTCTCCCCCCTAGCCATGGTGAGTCCTCCCCTTTACCTTGGAGGTCTAACTCTCCTTACTTTTGCGCTTTACATATGGATCCGATTGAGCCCTGTTTCGATTCTAAAGGAAGCACGTCCTCTCTGGGTACTAGCTATTATCCTACTGACCTTTCGAACCCTTTCAAATGGGATCGAAAGCGGAATGTTAGAGACGACACGGTTTGCATGGTTGATATTTTGGACTCATCTATTTCTGGCATCGACTTCTACTGGAGACATTCGGAAAGCCATCGGATCCTTCTTGCAGATTCTTCCCAAGAACCTCGGGAAACGGATTGGATTAGCCCTAAGCATCACCCTTCTTCTGTTTCCCCTTTTTCTCGATCTCTCCAGGGAAATCCTTGATGCTATGACTCTACGGCAATTTGGCTCCAATCGGTCGTTTCTATTCATTACGAAGAGATTCCTGATGATCTTCCTTCGAAAAGCTTTTCGAATGGCAGGTAGTCTGTCCCAGGCATTGGAAATGCGAGGCTTCCAATAGGGAGTACCGGCTATACCAAGGAGCCTTTAGGAATGAACGTTCCGGGTTTCAAGTGTACTCCCCTATGAACTCGAACCCCCGGACATAGGAAACTACCTAAACGATGGCATCCCGTGGGATGGGATACTCCAGGAGGATACTCTACGCAAAGGGGGATGGGGTCATTTCCCCGGGTAAGGGTAGTCACTCGATCCTCCAGAATTACTTCTTTCCCCAAGATTGAATCTAGAACCGTACTGAAAGAACCAATCCTGACTCCTTCACAGAGGATGGAGGACCGAATATCTGCCCCTCGTTCCACTCTTGTCCCTTTTCCTAGGTACGATGGTCCTTGCAAGTACACTTCTTGCCCGATTTCAACCCCTTCTCCGATCACAATAGGCCCCAATAAGGAAGCAGTCCCGTGTATCCGTACGCTTTTCGCTACCCAAACCAAGGGTAGGATCTCTTCGTACTCGGGTTCTAGAAACGGCATGCCTGCATCCAATAGGGTGGAAAGGTGTTGAATCAGTTCCCATGGAGTTCTGATCGTTGGCAAAAGACGTTGTTCTCGAGTTCTTTTCCTTCCTGGATGAAAGATCCAGTGAAAGAAGGGTTCGTCCAACACCTCGAGAAGGGAGAGCAAAGAATCTAGAAGGGATGAATCATGGGGGAAGTTTTTGTTCATTCCCTAACGTCACTGTTTCCCAAAATGCACGTACCACGGGGTGCTGCAGCCTCCGTTTCATGGCCGCTAGACCATAGTTGTAGCCTACGATCTTTGGGTGCACATCGAGGATCTGAATGTTAGGTTTTATCGCTTCTGTGCGAAGAAGCAATTCTGGCACAACTCCTACCCCACTTCCCAAAGAAACAAGGGCAAGCACCTCCTCGAAGGAATTCGCCTCGGCCATAATCCGTGGTCGGATGTCTTTACCCCGAAACCAGGCCTCTACCCTTCTCCTGCAAAGGTCGGATCGAGTTAAAACCAAGGGAACTTCCCCCCATTCAATCGGGGTTTTCGAGGTAACGGCCTTGGCTTTGCAGTCCAGAATAGGACGAATAAACACCAATGGAGTTTCTCCCAACCGATGTAGCAGAGCCCCCTTTGGCACATAGTCGGGAAGAGAAAGCAGAACTGCACAATCCGCTTCATTTTCGGTTACTTCGATCATCGGTGCCTGTTCATCCAGAAGCCGTATATTCAGAGTGACATTCGGATAAGCGTGTCGAAACTTCTTTACCAACACAGGGAGGATTGCATAGGCTGCAGAGAGGGAAGCGACGATCGATACTTCCCCTCCCATTTGGGTTGGCTCCTCCTCGAGACTTTCCTGGAGCTCCTGATACTCCTGCAGAGCCTTTTTTGCATATGTATAGAACAATTCCCCCGCTCTAGTTAGGGAAACGGATCGGTTGTCCCGTATAAAGAGAGGTTTCCCGACCTCTTCTTCTATCCGTTTGATAGTTCTAGACAAGGCTGAGGGGCTTAGGTTACTAAGCTCCCCTGCTTTCCCAAAGTGCAGGGTGCGGGCAAGATTCACGAAACATTTCAGCGCAAATAAATCCATAGTGTTGTTGCGTCTTTTGCATCAGTATAGAGCATTTAACGCAACTTATGCAAGCTAAATCGTTTTATATGATCCCGAGTTTCTTTCCCTCATCTTCGGCGATATTGAGGATTGTATCCAATTCCTCATCTGTATGAATCGCCATGTAAGAGGTACGCAGAAGAGACCGGTTGGGTGGTACCGCCGGAGATACGACCGGATTCACATACACTCCTCGGTTGTACAAAGCCTGCCAGAGGAGAAAGGTTTTTTCATCGTTTCCAATGATCAGGGGAACGATGGGAGTCTGGGCTGTTCCGATATTGTATCCCATGCTCTTAAAACCTTCGATCATCTTTCGAGCGATTTGCTGTAATCTCAGTACCCGTTCTGGCTCCTGTTCAATGATTTCCAGGGTTTTCAGAACTGCTGCTAGATTGGCGGGAGGCATACTAGCGGAGAAGATCAAAGGTCGAGCTGTATGCTTGATATACTCTATGATATCTGCATCCCCTGCCAGGAACCCTCCAATGGAGCCAAAAGATTTTGAGAAGGTACACATAATGATGTCCGCCAGATCGCTGGAACCGAAATGCTCGGTGGTGCCTCTTCCTGTAGGTCCAATTGTACCAATCGCATGGGCCTCATCCAAGTAGACCCCGGCATTGTACTTATCGGCAATCCGTTTTAACGTGGGCAGGTCTACAATATCCCCTTCCATGCTAAACACCCCATCTGTCACGACCAGTTTCGGTTCATCTTCGGGGATCGCTTGCAGTCGTTCTTCCATTTCCTGCATGTTCCCATGGGGATACCTATGTACTTTCACATCCCCATAGAGGCCTTTGGCGAGGAAGATCCCATCCATGATGGAAGCATGGTTATACTTATCCGTAACGATGTGTTCACCTCTCCCCAAGAGTGCCGAGATTCCGCCCAAATTCGTCTGGTAGCCTGTAGTGAAACAGATAGCTGCTTCCTTTCCTGTAAATCGAGCCAACCTTCGTTCTAGCTCCTCATGTAGGTCCAGCGTTCCGTTCATGAACCGAGAGCCCGAGCAACTAGTACCATAGATCCGTACCGCTTCTTCTGCAGCTGCTTTCACTCGAGGGTCGTGAGAAAGCCCTAAATAATTGTTGGAACCGGCCATGATGAACTCACGGCCCTCGATAATCACCCGAGACCCGCGATATGCTTCAATGGGTCGGAAATACGGATACCATCCTTCCGCTTTTGCTTTTCGTACCTCATTCAGTCTTCCGTCCTTACGAAAAATCGCTTTCTTTACCATAGGTGTTGCCTCTCTAGTTTCCCAGTCTATTTGGACTGTATTTGTTTTCGACAGTTCCGAACGGTTCGATCCATTACCCATCGTACCATAATCGGCATGTGCCGGGCTACCCACGCAGTGAACCGGGCTTGGAATCCGGGTATGATCATGAATTTCCCCTTCGATAACCCTCGGAACAGTTCCTCTGCCACCGTTTCTGGTCTCAATACTCCCGCATTGGCGGAAATTGCTTTTGTCTCTGGAGGTTTCCTTCGGTTCTCCTTTTCAAAACCAGGGGTGTCGGTATCGGGAGGGCAAAGCACAGCGATCTGTACCCCTTCGGATACGAGTTCGCTCCGTAGGGCTTCGGAAAATCCAATCACTCCTGCCTTGGCTGCACTGTACGCGGTGTACCCGAATACCCCTACGAGTCCTGCTAGGGAGGATACATTCACAATAATTCCTTGATTCTTCTTTAGATAGGGAAGAAGAGTCTTGGTAACATACCATGTACCTCTCAGGTGAACACTGATGGTCTGTTCGAATAATGAATCCGGAATCCGATCGAAGTAATCCGGAAAAGCCTCTCCTGCACAATTGAGAAGGAAATCGGGCTCTCCAAACTCTTGTACCGCACGAAGTAGATGCTCCTTTACCTGTTCTGGATTTCCCACATCCAGGGAAAGCGTCCGAACGCGAGGTTGCAGTTCGATCCTACCAGAAGCGTTAACCCGTTCAGGTGTTAGAACTCTCACTGCCTGTTCCAATCGGTTTCTGTCCCGGGCAATCAGCAGTACATCTGCCTTCCTTCGAACCAACTCTTTTGCAACGGCCAGCCCAATACCACTGGAACCTCCCGTAATAAAAGCACAACGAACCGTCGCTTCCGGCATGTCCCCTTTTTATACACTTTTCCTATTGGCTGTCAACGGTAAAGCATATATCAAATATACTATACGGCTTGATGCTTGCCCTAAGTTTCCCCAATGCGTATACTCCAACATAACCTATGGGTAGTGAATCGAATCTGTCAGAACCCCGGTACCTTGCAGGATATTTTCTCATTGCTAGCGTGAACCTTATGGACCCCAACTTTGTTCGTACCGTTGTTCTCCTCATTCAGCATAACGAAGAAGGTGCTTTTGGTTTAGTGTTGAATAGGCCTTCGGGTAAAGAACTCAACGACGTGCTTCCAGAAAGTCTCGAGGGTGCTGTTCTCCATGTCCCTGTCTATATTGGGGGTCCCGTACAACAGGACTATCTTTTCGTTCTGCACTCGGGATTAGAGAACAAACTGCTCAATCCCAATGCAACATCCCCCATTCCTGGTGTGTTTTTCGAACCTGCCACAAAACAATTGATTAGTTACCTGATCGACGAATGGAACATTACGCCCCTAGAAGACAGACCTAAACTCCGATTGTACGCAGGGTATTCCGGTTGGGGGCCCGGACAATTGGAACGGGAATTGAGGGAAAACTCCTGGTTCGTAGTCCCCGGACATCAGAGTATCGTGTTTCATCCTGAACCAGACAATGCTTGGAAGGATGCATTGAGTCGCAAAGGGAAATACTATCGCTTCGTAGCAGAAACAGGTTATATGCCATCGATCAACTGACGAGGGTACTCTTTACCCGTAAAAAGCAGGAACTGTCTAAAGGCTTGATGAATCAGCATCGCATCCCCATAGATGACGGTACAACCAGCAGCCTTGGCTCGCTTAAGGAATCGAGTTTCCCTGGGTGCATATACCAAATCGTACACTACTTCTTGCCCCTTGAAGAATAGGTCTGGAAAAGGATCTTCCTCTTCATAGGGATGCATTCCGCACGAGGTAGTCTGCACCACCAAGTCTGGTTGAAACTGCTCCACCCTCGAGGCACCCTCTCGATCGAGAGGGCCGGTTGTTATGGTTCCTGTTGAGAGGGAGAGGGTTTTTCCCATCTCCGCTGCTAAACTCTCGGCCTTTGCAACGGTTCGATTGAGAATCAATACACGTGCTCCCTCTCGGGCTAACCCATACACGATGGATCGAGCTGCTCCACCAGCTCCGATCACGAGGGCTTTTTTACCCGTTACCCTAGGGAACACTCTGTTCAGAGGAACCAAGAACCCTTCCACATCCGTGTTGTACCCCTTGATGGATTTCTCCGAGAAAACTAAGGTGTTACAAGCTCCCACAGCCAGAACGCTGTCTTCACACCAGTCACAATATTTCAACACAGATTCTTTGTGAGGGATGGTGACGGAGAGACCTCTAAGGGGCAACTTTGGAGCAATAGAAAAAAACGGCTCCAGATCATCCACGGGAAAGGGAACATACACTGCATCAATCCCCAATGCATCATACCCTCGATTGTGTAGGTGAGGTGACCTACTATGGAGGACAGGGTTCCCAATGATTCCAAAAAGAGCTGTATGAGGCGTAAGGGAAGTGTATCGGTACACAGTTTTAAGTGTGATGGGATCCACTAGAGGACCTTTCGATTGGGGAGAGGTGAAGGTGAAATAGGACCCTAGATGGCTCGATAGAACCTGAAAGGGGTATCCATACGGGCCCTCCACGGCAAAACTTCTCCGCATCCCCCATGTTTCCACGGTTCTATCGAGAATCACTCGTTCCACAATGGGACCTAGTTCTTTCCAACCAGAAGGGTTCAAGGTAAGGTGTAGGACGTCTCTTTCCTTTACGAAATCCTGTGCAAAAGGGAACGGATAGGCACTGAAATTTCTAATAGAGATCGAACGAATCACCCCTACGTCGTACGAATGAGCCACTTTTTCTAAGGTTTCATGAACTCCTCTAGGCTTATACTCCTCGTACGGTATCCGAACCATATCGAAAAGTCTTCGCTTTAAAAGAGTTCTGTAAAAGTCTATCACAGGTTCTGCTTCGGACATTAGTGCTCTAGGTAAGGAAAGAATGCGGAACCCCTGAGTCCGCCGGGAGATGGACTCCCAATCCTCCCGTTCGGGATGTTTCAGGGTTTCTACTTCGATCTCGAATCCATCGAAGTATCCTTCGTGGCTTTGTAACCTGAGGAACACGTCATCCAATGTGCTCTCGGAAACGCGTAAGATCACCATGATCGCCTGATTCAGAAATCTCCCCGATAGAGGTACATGTCCTCTACCAATCCTTCCCGGAAAAACACTCGGAGTCGTATCGGATAGGAGGGGCCCTCAAAATGGTACAGAATCCAGTCCTTCTCGGTATAGTAAGGGAAGCCCAGAATTTCTACAACCCGATCACGAGAATCCCCAATTTGAATTCCTCTCACCTTCCCTGGAAAGGAAGCAGATAATCGAATCTGCCAAACTCGGTCCTGGAACCAGAATAGGCTTACCCCTTGGGAATAGATGAACAGTACATCATCCTGCCAGGGTTCTGTACCTCTCACTGTTCCCACCTGTTGGGGAGGACCAAACCGCTGGAACCCTTCCTCCAGAGTCATGCCAAGTAGGGTTTCTGGTTCCAGGGTGTTTGGATCCATACGACCCCATTGAGCTGGGTTTGCTGTAAGGGGAAACTGTTCCAGCACCAATAACCCGAAACCCCATAGAATCAATTTCCAGTTCACAGGCCCCCCTATACGGAGTTAAATCTAGATGCCACATCCCGCACCAACTGGCTAAACCCCTTTTTCAGAATAAGGGCCTTCCCATCCTTGATAACCACGATTAAATCTTCTACTCCGCAAAGGGCTACGGGAATTTCCGAATACACATAGTTACCCTTCCCTTCCAGTTCGATGATTCGGGGAGCCTCCCCAGGTAGAAGCTGTGCCACTTCATCCCAACTTCCCACGTCGTTCCAGGAAAAGGTGGCAGGCACCATGGCTACTCTATGGGATCGTTCAAGAATGGCATAATCAACAGAGATGGAAGGTAGCACCTCGTAAACGTGTCGTAGGTGGGTGAAAAACTGTTCTGATAATCCTTCCAATAATCCTTTCTCGTGGAAAGGTTTTACGATGTCAGGGGCATACCGATCAAATTCTTCGAACAAGGTTTGTAGGGAAAAGAGAAACATCCCCGAATTCCAGTAGAACCGACCCGAGCGCAGGTATTTTTCCGCTGTATCTTTATCCGGCTTTTCCTTGAATGCACGAACACGATACCCCCCTCCTTCCCCCTCTCCCCTTTCTATGTACCCATATCCCGTGTGAGGGGAGCTTGGGGGAATCCCAAACACAGTGATCCATCCAGAGGCTCCCAAGCTATCTGCCTTCCGCACATCCTTCACAAAGGACTCTACCGGAGAAATCAAATGATCCGCCGAAAGGATCAGAATCCGACCCTCCCTAGGGATCCGATGCTTCAAATATAACGCACCGAGAAAAATCGCAGGAGCCGTATTCCTGCCCATCGGTTCACCCAGTACCGTGATCCGTGCACCTCGATCTAGGTAGTAGGATACCTGGGCTATTGTTTCTTCCCGATACATTTCCGCTGTAACGATCACTACTTCTGCCTGAGGATTCACCGATAATCCTCGCTCTACTGTGTTCTGTAAAAAGCTTCTTTCCAACCCAAAGGACAGGAACTGTTTGGGATGATAGGAAGAAGAGGCTGGCCACAATCGGGTACCTGAGCCCCCTGCCAGAATAAGAATCGCTTCCATAAGTGGTCTAACTGTAGTTGCCTGAAAAGGAAAAATCAAGAGAAATTCCTTGGGAGAATTAGATCTATTGACCAAGTATACCTATCGTCCTAAAATTATGAGAAATCTATATAAAACGGGAGATTCCTATGGCGAAGAGTTTTTCCTTGGCAATGTATCCGTGGGTCTATTATGCGCACTATGAAGAAGATGGAACGTGGAGTGAAACTTTTACGGAAAAACCGCACACCACCCCTGAAGAGGAAGCGACTCTCCCCCCCGAGGCGATGCAGAAGTTATTAGCACAACGGAATTCTTTCCCCGAATTACCCTTAGTGAACTATACGACTCAATATGGTCTGGGAGTATTCGAGGGATTGAAGGCCTTCCCCCAGAAAAGTGGAGAACTGAAACTTTTTCGTCCCCATGAAAACGCAAAACGGATGCATCGATCCATGGAAGGACTCCTAATGCCTCCCTTTCCGGAGAAGCTGTTCCTTTCTGCCGTTGTTGAATTGATTCGCAGAAACAAGAAACTCGGGTATGCACCCAAGTACGATCCTGCCTGGGAAAAGGATAACTTTTCTTCAGGGCACTCTATCTATATCCGACCTTTCACCTATTCAGAACCGGGCATTGGACTTGGACTTTCCTATAAACCTTGGGTAGTAATCATTACTACTCCCGTAGGAGCATACTTCGAACCCGGGACATCGAAAGCCATCACCACCGACCGAGTGCGAGCTACTCCTAAAGGAACGGGATGGATCAAATGTTGTTCTAATTACGTAATTCCCATCCTGGCCAAGAAAGAAGCAGAGAAGAATGGGTACATGGAAGTGATCTTTCTCGATGCAAAAGAAAACAAGTACGTAGAAGAAGGCTCCTCCTGTAACATCTTTTTCTACCTAAAAAATGGAACCTTGGTGACCCCCGACTTGAAAGATACTATTCTTCCAGGAATTACCCGTATGAGTGCTATCACCCTCGCTCGGGATATGGGGATCAAAGTAGAGGAACGCCTTATCAGCATCGAAGAGGTGCTGGACTCCGCCAAAGAATGTTTCGTAACGGGAACGGCAGCAGGTGTGACTTACATCGAGTCCATCACCCATGGGAACCGAACCACGGTATTCAATAACGGGAAACCTGGAGAACTGACCACGACCCTCCAAAAGACCCTCAAAGGAATCCAGTATGGAGCTATTCCGGATAAGTTTGGCTGGATGGTTCCGATTGGGTAAGAGCCGTACTGTCTATCCAACCTAACGGTCCTGCACGATCCGAATGGGAACGGGCTCAGTAGCTGAACCCGCATAGAG
>JAOABU010000129.1 GCA_026418195.1 Spirochaetota bacterium
AAGTTGGGGAATCTCGATCATCGTCATCACTTTGCCGAAAAGGAGAGCCCCCGCAATGATTAAGGCAATCATGCTGGAAGTAGTGAAAGCTTTCAAGCAAATTCTAGGCAGGTCTTTTACCTTCAGAGTTCCATACAGGATTAGGGTAATGAAGAGGCTGTATACTAAGCCAACGGCTGCCGCCTCTGTTGGGGTGAAGATCCCCGTGTAGATTCCACCCACAATAAGGAAGGGTAGAAAGATCCCCGCCAAATTCTTTCGGGTAACAGCGAATCGCTCTTTCCAGGAAGCTTTAGGAAGAGGAGTATACCCTTTTCGGAGGGTTCGAAAAATAGCATAGAGGATGAAGATACAAGCCATCACGATTCCCGGAATTACTCCACCCATAAAGAGCTTCCCCACTGATTCCTCTGTAACCGCACCGTAAAGAATCATGGGAATGCTAGGGGGGATCAAGATCCCCAAAGTTCCTCCCGCAGCTAGTAAGCCTAGAGTGAACTTCTTGTCGTATCCCCGGGATACCATGGCGGGGTAAGCCACAAGACCAATGGTAGCCGCGTTAGCTGCCCCCGATCCGGTAATGGCAGCGAAGAATGCACAGGCTAAAATGGTCGCGATGGCTAATCCACCCGGAAGGTGTCGCACCCACACGTTCATCACTTCGAACAGGTCATCCCCAATTTTACCCTCTAACAGGATTTGGCTCATCAATACATAGAGAGGTACTGCCAGTAGCACGAAACTATCCATCGAGGTGTAGAGGGTCTGAATAATGAGTTCCGTAGGTAAATCAAAGAGAATGATCAGGAGCCAGGCTGTTCCACCCAACCCGAAGGCCACTGGAAGACCAAGGAAGAGAATGCCCATGAGAAGGAGGGCAACAAAGAGAAACGTAATCATCCAAGTCCCTCCTTCTTCACCATTTTGTGCACCCTATCCAGCACAATGAACATGTATTGAATACAAAGGAGTAGGAACCCTACAAGTACTGAGGCTTCGATGGTCCATATAGGGACTCGAAGAGTAGTGGCAGACAACTTTTTCATCTGAATGGCGAGGACTACGAAGTTCCAAGCCTGGTAGGTTACGTAGGCACAGAACAGAAATCCTAAAAGACCGGTACAGACCTCTATGAGTCTTCTAGGCTTTTCAGGCAACCGAGAGACCAGTACATCGATATGGATGTGTTTTCCTACGGAAAGGGTATACGCTGCTCCAGCAAACATGGTCCAGGTGAAGATGTAGATAGCCACTTCCTGGGACCACGTAGTAGGCGAATGGAAAATATACCTGAGCACCACTTCGACGAACAGCAGGATCCCCATTACTAGATTCCCTATCCCGGCTGCGTACCCCACCCCTTTATTCAACCGTTGAAACAGAAGTTCCAATCGGCTATGCCTAACTTCGTTTTCCATGATGTAGCTCTTGAATCGGTTACTTTTGGATCTTTGCAATCAACTCTACCAATTGCTTACCCAAGGAACCGGTATTCGTGGCGAAACTTGTCCTAACAGATTCAGTTGCTTTGATAAAAGCTTGTCGATCTTGAGATGTAATTTCATACACCTGCAAACCAGCTTTCTTCAGCTTCTCCAATGCCGCCATCTCTTCTTCATCGATCGCCTTGCGAATCACCTCTTCCGTCTCTTCTCCTGCCTTTAACAAGACCGCTTTTTTATCCTGAGATAGTTTGTCCCACCACTTTGAGTTGGCTTGCACGAAGAACTCCGCTGTAGCATAGTTGCAGATAGTGAGATACTTCAGGACTTCCTGAAGTTTTCTAGAGATAGCCGCAGGCATGCCTGTTGTAACTCCATCTACCGTGTGCCGCTGAAGAGCCATGTACATTTCCGAAGAGCTCATCTCGACAGGGGAACCACCCAAAGCTTTGACCGTCTCCGCTGTTAGGGCACTAAAGGTGCGAATCTTTAGACCTTTAAAATCCGCAGGAGTTTTAATCGGACGTACATTGTTAAAGAACTGAACGAATCCATAATCCACCCAGAATACAGTTTTAACACCCTTCGGAGCGAAGGCTTCATCGAACAGCTTTCCCGCTCCGGATTGCACAAAAGCCTTTATACTCTGAAGATCCTTAAAGGCAAAGGGGATTTCGAACACATCGGCAGCGCTCACCATTCCTGACCATTTGTTCACGGGCACAAGGGCCAATTCCACAAGCCCTCCTTGTACGGCCTCTACTACTTCAGTATCCTTGAACAGTTGGGCTGAATCGAAGACTTTTACAATCAACTGATCTTTTGAGTACTCTTTCACCTTGTCTGCGAAATATTTCATCCCCTTGGAAATAAAGTGCGAGGGAGGAAACTGGTTGGTGAGACGCACCGACTCAGCTCCTACCTGAAAAGCACCAAACCATAACAGAATAGCAGACACTACGAGCAAAATCCTGCGATTCATATACTTCCTCCTATCGACTCGTTGATGACGGATCATTTAACTATAGAGAAGGAAGAGTTGTCAATTCCAATGAAAATTCGCACCTGTATATAGAATCGGTACTAGAATCGAGGTGAGTACCCCATTCAGACAGAGCCCTAGAGCGGAATACGCTCCCTCTCTTTCCCCTAGCTCTAAAGCCCGAGCAGTTCCGATCCCATGGGAGGCCACCCCGATAGCTATCCCAAGTACAGAGGATTCGATTCTTCCTAACAAGGATAGTACCAAAGGCCCCATCACCGCTCCAAAGATTCCCGTTGCTACCACTACAGCAGCAGTAAGCGACGGGACTCCTCCGGTTCCTTGGGCTATGTTCATGGCGATGGGAGTAGTGACTGAGCGGGGAGCAAGAGAGAAGATCACTTCCGGGGGGCATCCCCAAAGGAGCGGAGGTAGGATAGAGGAAAGAATTCCCACCAGGGAGCCAAAGGATACCGTGATGAGTATCTTTCCAATTTTAGCTGCCAGCTTCTTCCATTCCTTATACAAAGGCACTCCCAGCGCCACCACTGAAGGGGCTAACAGAAAGGTAAGACCCTCTGTTCCTTCTGCATAGACTTCATACGAAGTGTGAGTGAATACCAGTACCAGTATGAGACCGATTACCGACACCAGAACTGGATGGAAGAGAAAGGCAACTTTCCCTAGTTTTTTCATTAGGAGAGATTGAAAGGTTTGAGCCAGTACATACATAAAAATCGTACTGGTTAGAAATAGCAGGTTGTCCACCCTCTGCTCACCTCTAGTTCATGAGTTTGATCCCTCTTGGTTGGACCCGAGATCCTGTTCTGTACGATTCAGCATTCGATGAACCCCTGCGGTACCAAGCATTGTCACCATCGTTCCTAGTAGAATTGCCAAAACGATAGGAATCCAGTTATTCCTCAAGACTTCTCGGTAGGCTAGAAGACCTACACCGGCAGGGACAAAAAATAAGGACAGGTGCTGAAGAAGGATCTGGGAAGCATCTTCCACCCAGGAAAGGGGAATCATCCTACATCCGAGGGCACAGGATAACAGTACCATACCCATCACACTTCCCGATATGGGTAAATGAAAGAGTTTGGTGACCCCCTGGCCAAGAACAAGGAAGAGGAAAAGGATTCCTATTCCGGGCAGAAGACGGGAACTGTCGATTTGCCTGGAATGGTTCATCGATACACCACCCGGTACAGGATGGCCCCCAGATACTCGTGCAGGGCTTTTCGAGAATGCTGAAACCCATTCAGGGTAGGAAGGTAACTCTCTAGATCATAAGCAACCCCTCGATTTACTTTATAGTCCGTTGGCACGGGAACCACCTCCACTCCCTGGCGGGAGAAGCACCAGACCGCTCGGGGCATATGGTAAGCCGAAGTAACGAGAAGGATCCTTCTAGGATGGAATTGGGAAGCGACATTCTGAGCATTCTGCCATGTAGTGCGGCTGTCCGGATCCAATAGAATCGAACCTGGATCTACTCCCCATTCCAATGCATACCGGACCATGAGAGATGCCTCGGCTTCCTGTCCCACATCGAACACCCGTCCTCCCGTTAGTATTAGAAAGGGCTGCAACCTCTGAACCTTCTTCACCTCCCGGTAGATGCGTACTCCAAACTGTAGCCTCTTTAGGGGTTCTTCCCGTAGATCGTCCAGCCCCTTCTCGGGGGATTGGGTAACCGTACCCCCACCCAATATCACCACTGCATCTACGAAAGCCCCTTTTGTTAACACTTGTTCCACTCCTCCAGCAGGTAGGGGTGTGTACCGATCCTCCAATGGTTTCAGTAAAACATCTGATACTGGTTCGGTGGATAGGAGGTATAAGAAAGCGGCGCCTCCACAGGAAAGAAGAAAAGGGAGTTTTTGAGGCCCTTTAACCGTAGGTTGGGTTGGCCGAGGCCGCAAAAGCCAAGCCACCCATCCGAAGAGCAGTACAAAGACCCCCGGAGGCAATAGAAAGGCGGAGATAAGTTTGGAGAGAATCACGATCATGCAGCGAGCTAGAACCCAAGAGCTTCGCCGATGATTACAACGGTAGTATCCGAAAGGGTCGGTTTACGGCGAAGGATTGAGTACACTCGGCAGATCCTTGTCTTCGAGGTACATTCAGAACAGGTTCCGGAAACCGTACAGGGATTATTGGTATTGATCCGTTTGTTGTTTAAAGGTGCTGCGTAGTGCTTTACCCGTTCCAGCGCTTCGTCCACATCCTTCCGGATCTTGTTCATCCCCACCACTATGATAATCTTCCTAGGTCCAAAAGTAAGGGCATTGGTACGATTCCCATACGCATCGATATTGACTATACACCCATCCATTGTGATCGCATTGGATCCTGCAATAAACACATCACAGACCAACTGTTGGCGTCTGATTTCATTCTTTTCCTCCGGAGTAAGACCTGGAGCGTTGTGATTAAGTAGGATGGCTCCCTTTTCCTTCGCTTTATCCGCGATGCCCAATGCCTGTACAGTCATGGATCCTCCGAATCCAACCTTGTGGCCAGGTTGTATGAAGGAAAGAATGTGTTCCACTGCTTGTTCCCGTTTAGGGAAATACACCGCATCGAACTCGTGTTTTCTCAAAGCTTCGACAGTTCTAGCTGCTAGGGTGTCATGATGCCACTGTAAAAAATCGGACATATTCGCCTCCTCTGTGTTTCGTTGTCTGGAATGATGATGGATGTATCTTACACGGGGATGGAAGAATCGTCCAGAAGTTAGGCTTGAACTTTGACCACCACTTTCCGCACCCGGTGCTTGCCCTCCCAATCGCAGGAGGGCTTATGGGCATCCCAAGGGAAAAAGACAGCGAACATTCCTTCAACCAGAGGAAGAAAGGCCCCTTCTTCTCCCTTGAAAAAGCCTACGTCCCTTTCCTCATTGAATGGTTCTGCGGCTTCTAGGCCTTCCAACGGTCTAGCGTAGCAGGCCTCTTTCCCCTCTAACACAAACTGGATATCGATATACTTCCGATGTGCTTCGAACCGAGCTTGAGAGAGATCCTTCGTTTCATAGTTCATTACCTGGATGATTACTCTATCCCCATCGATGGGATGCTTGCCCTCTGGAAGGGTATTCAACACCGAGGCTTTTTCCTGTAAATAGCGAAGAGCGGTATCTAAACTTTTTGTAAGACCCATATACCGATGTAGGTTTTTCAGAGAATCGTAGATCATAGGATCCTCCTCCTTTTTAACTTATAGGAGCCCCAATCTTACCAGTACGGACCGTACCTTGGCAATCTCTTCTTCATTTAACGTCATAGCCTGCTGGCGCATCCACCGGTGACTCCTTCTCAACAGGTACGTAGCGGCCTTAATCCCAGGGATCACTTTCCCCCCCACTACCTGGAATATTTCACAGAGGGCATTGATCCGACGCTGACAATCAAGGGCTTTCTGATGGTTTCCTCCCTGAATAGCCTGGTACAGTTCTAGGTAAGGATCAATCCATACGTTACCGGTTCCCGTTACAATCCCCTGAGCACCCATCAGGAAAGAAGCGGCATCCAGGTAATCATCCCCTTGGATCCAGGAGAATCCTTCTTGAACCGATTGGCTTATAGCGCGGCAAAAGGTGATGAAATCTCCTGAACTATCTTTGAGTCCCACAATATTAGGAATCTCGGTGATGCGGAGAATCGTTTCCAAATGGATCTTGTTGTGGGTGCACGAGGGTATGTCGTAGGCAATCACTGGAACCGGACTAGCTGCGGCAATCGCTCTATAATGTTCGAGAATGATGGACTGATCTACTTTGAAATAGTAGGGAGTGACAGCCACAATGAAATCGGGCTCTAACTTCTCCATCACTTTTATCTCCTTCAAGGTTTGTTCAGTAGAAGGTTGGATACAAGCTGCGCATAACTTGGTTCTTCCTCGGGCAACCCGGATTACGGTTTGCACGATCTCCGCTTTTTCCTCCGTAGATACATATGCGCTTTCTCCGGTAGAGCCATTGATGAAAATGCCTTGTACTCCCTTGGATACAAGGTATTCTACCTGTTTTTCCAGTAATCCATGGTCGACGGATCCATCTTCCCGGAATGGAATCAGGAGCGCGGGGATTACCCCCTCTAGAAGCTTCTTGGCTACCGTCATCTTCGTTCTCCTCTATCATTGTTCTGTTTTATTCACCAATTGCCAAAGGTACTCCCTACTTAAAAAAGGTGTGGGGAACCCAAAGAGCCACTTCAGGCACATAGGTAATGAGCAATAGCACAACCACAAGCACTCCGATCATAGGCCACGTTTCCCGGATAATGCCCCGTAAGGGAGTACCAGAAATCCCCGAGGTGATGAATAGCAACACTCCGAACGGAGGGGTTAGGAGCCCTATCATCATGTTTAGTACAATCACCACACCCAGGTGCACCAGGTCGATTCCTAGCTGTTGCGCTAGAGGTAAAACCATAGGAATAAATACAAGGGTAATGGTAGAAGTATCGATAAACATCCCTAGGATGAAAAACAAAATGTTGATCACCAGCAGAAGTACGTACTTGTTTTGGGTAAAGGACAGGATGATGCTAGCTACCATATCCGCAATGTGTTCTACCGCTACCACATACGCTACCGCATACGCTGCCCCTACGATAAGGGAAAGACTCCCCGTAGCCTTAACGGTGTCCACCAGCACCTTCACCATGTCCTTCGGTCCTAACGAACGATAAATGGTTACAGAGATCAAGATCCCATAAAATGCGGCCAGAGCACCGGCCTCTGTAGGAGTTACAATCCCAGTGTAGATTCCGATAAGGAGGATCACCGGAGTGAGGAGAGCGGGAAGAGCTCTCAGGGTATTCAACAGAAATTGCTTCGTTGTGTACTTGGGACCGTAGGGATACTTTCTCTTTCCTGCGATAGCCGCGATGTAGAGCATCAGCGCGATGGCCATAATAACACCCGGAGTCATCCCCGCCATGAAAAGGCTCCCAATGGAGGTACCGGAGAGCATCGCATAGAACACCATGGGAATACTCGGAGGAAAGATAGGGCCAATCGTAGCTGAAGCAGCCGTGATCGCACAACTAAAATCATCATCGTAACCCGCTTCCCGCATAGCCTGAATTTCCATTACTCCTAACCCCGAGGCATCCGCTACTGCCGATCCGGTCATCCCAGAAAAAATAAGGGAAGCCAGCACGTTCACATGCCCCATTCCTCCCCTCCATCGTCCGACTAGAGTATTGGCGAACTCAAAGATCAAATTCGTCACTTTACTCGTGTTCATCACATTGGCCGTGAAAATGAATAGGGGTACTGCCAGCAGAATATCCTTTGCATAGAGGTTAGATAGGATCTTTTCAGCTACCATCCCCAAATCCAATCCTTTAGCCAGCACATAAAAGATGGATGCTGCGATCATGCCCAGGGAGATAGGAATCCGAAATATAAAAATCGCAATGAAAAAAAGGATGAATACAAAAAGGGGAACGCTCATTCTTGCACCCCCTTTCGAAGGATCGACCGTAAATCCAGGAATAAATTATAGGCAGATCTCCCGATCATCAGAAGCATGAACACGACATAAGGAAAGAACACTAAATCGAAGGAAATCCGTAATGCCGGTGTTTTTAGAGTCTTCCAGAACAGGATATAACTCGTAGATGCTTGAAATCCGATGATAAAGGCAGTGAGAACGATCAATTCCGCCACAATCCGAGATACTCGCTGTTTTGCTGGAGACAAGCGATCGTAGATCACACTAAATACCACATGAGAATCCTCCCGTTTCGCGTACCCTGCCCCAAAGAGGATGGTCCAGATGAATAGGATGATGGAAAGTTCATACGGCCAGGTGAGGGGATGGTTTAGGACATATCGGAAAAAGATAGCTATCACGAACACCAGAAACATAAAGGCAAAGGTTATCACGGGAATCCAAATTTCCACGAAATCTAGGAGTGCTCTCAGTAGAATTGAATAAATCGGCCTCTCCTTCATAAGAATGCCTCACTTCTCAATACACGCATTTTATGAAAAACCCCCGCTCACTTCGCGGGGGCCCTTTTCAAACTTGGCCATAGAGACCGTTGGACAAAGCACAGGATGGTACCTCTACTTTGCCAGATCCTGAATCTTCTGGAACAGGTTCATGTCCCAATTCTTCGTAGCTTCCTTGTCCCCCATCACCACATCACGAGCGAACTTGATGAAGGCCTCTTTGTCTGGGATGATCACCGTCATTCCCTGGCTCTTAAAGAACTCCACCAACTCTTTCTCTGCATCCAGATTGGTTTTGTCGCAAACTTTTCGGGCTTCCTCTATGGCCTGATACATCTTTGCCTGTAAATCCTGTCCAAGAGACTGCCATTTAGCCTCATTGATGGCAGGGAATAAAGGGTTGATGTAATGATCGGTGAGGATAATGTATTTCGTTACTTCATAGAACTTGGCATTCTTGTTGGTAGGCAAGGGGTTGTCTTGACCATCGATTGTACCCGTCTTTAAACCCATGTACACTTCAGTAAAGGAAAGGGGAGTAGGATTCGCACCGAGGGCTCTTCCCATCAGTAGCCAAGAAGGGGAGTTGGGCATCCGGAGTTTCACCCCTTTCATGTCCGCAGGGGTTCGCACTTCCCGACCGATGTCTCGGAGGTTTAGTTGCCGCGTTCCAAGGTAGAAAGCACCTAAAGGACGAATGTTCGCTTTCTTTGCCACGTCCTCAAAAATTTGCTTTCCGAAGTCACTATTGAAGGTCTTTGTCATGTGCTCATAACTCTTGAACACGTAGGGTGCGGCAAACATGGACATGTAGGGAACCCAGTCCGTAAGCCAATTCGGATCTACATACGCCATATCCAGAGTCCCTTTCTGGAGGGCTGGATTCTGGGCTTCCTGGGTAAAAAGCTGACCCGAATGGTACACATCCACCGTGATCTGTCCATTCGTGAGCTTTTCGATGTTTTCTTTAAACACATACATTGCCTTCGTATGAGCGTCGTTGGGAACGCTAACCGAAGAGAAACTGAGCTTGAACTGCTTAGCTTGGGCTTTTGGGGCTTCTTTGGCACCCGCGGCAAAACTTAGTGATCCTATCACACACAGGATCGCTACCATTGCGAAACCTTTTCTATACATTTCCGCCTCCTTCTGTTCATAATAATGAACAATTTTCTGATATAGAAACAGTATACTTAGTAGCTTTTGATTTGTCAACAACCCTCAACTGAATTTCCTCCTGCTTTCATTTTTTCGTATCCTTTGTTACCGATCGCATGCAGGGAATGGGTATACTATGAACACAGATTGTTTGTTAGGAGGTATCACTTATGGTTCATATCACCGACTCTGTCGCCTGGGTTGGAAAGATCGATTGGGAGCTTCGGAAGTTCCACGGGGATGAGTATTCTACTCATCGAGGAACTAGCTACAACGCGTACCTGGTACGGGACAGGAAAACGGTACTGATTGATACGGTTTGGAAACCCTTCGCAGAGGAGTTCGTCGAAGGGTTGAGTCGCATCATCGACCTTACTAAGATCGACGCTATTGTGGCGAACCACGCTGAAATCGATCATTCAGGAGCTCTCCCTACACTAATGGAACGAATTCCCAATACAGCTATCTACTGCACTGCAAACGGAGTAAAATCACTGAAAGGACATTACCATAAGGATTGGGATTTTCGGGTAGTGAAAACAGGAGACAGGCTGAAGACAGGAGATCGGGAACTGATCTTCATCGAAGCGCCCATGCTTCACTGGCCAGATAGTATGATGTGCTATCTTACCGATGAGAAGATCCTATTCAGTAACGATGCATTTGGCCAACACTATGCTAGCGAGTTTCTTTTCAATGATCTGGTAGATCAGAATGAACTTTTTACTGAGGCATTGAAATATTACGCGAATATCCTTACCCCTTTCAGCTCGTTAGTGGTAAAGAAGATCGAAGAAATTCTATCGTTCAACTTACCGGTTTCAATGATCTGCCCTAGCCATGGGGTGATTTGGCGCACGAACCCTACTCAAATCGTGGAGAAGTACCTCGAGTGGGCCAAGGATTATCAGGAAAACCAAATTACGATCCTCTATGACACTATGTGGGAGGGAACTCGAAAACTCGCAGAAGCGATTACCCAGGGAGTTCGAGACAGTATCCCTCAAACAGAAGTCAAGTTATACAACCTCTCCAAAACCGACAAAAACGATGTAGTAGCTGAGGTGTTCAAGTCAAAAGGAATCCTTGTAGGTTCGCCCACTATCAATCACGGCATACTGACTTCCCTTGCAGCGTTCTTTGAAGAAGTGAAAGGGCTATCCATGAAGGAGAAAAAAGCAGCTGCTTTCGGGTGTTATGGTTGGAGTGGGGAAGGTGTAAAGATCCTGAACGAACAGTTACGGCTTTCCGGTTTTGAGGTGGTGAGCGAAGGATTCAAACTTCTCTGGGAGCCGGATGAAAGCGCCCTCCTACTTGCTCGAGAATTTGGAAAGCAAGTAGCCAAGCAATTTCTCTAAGTGTGTTCAGAGGATTCTCTACCTCTGTACCCTAACCTTCGGGAGATCTCCTGTGCGGCCTCAATGACTTTCTTAGAAAAGAACTCGATCCTCTCCGTAGTGATACGGGAAGCGGGTCCAGATATAGAAAGGGAAGCGCATACCCTGCCCTTGTTGTTATAGATCGGAGCACCCACGCAACGAACCCCTTCTTCGTGCTCGATATTATCCACTGAATACCCTCTTGTTCGCACTTCATCGAGATTTTTCAGTAAGGCTTCCCGATTCGTGATCGTGTTTGGGGTGAATTGCTGAAACTGCATTCGCTGGATGATCCGACTCTGCTCATCCTGGTCCAAAAAGGCAAGGATAGCTTTCCCTACTGCTGTGCAGTACAGGGGAGCTCGGACACCGATCACTGAGTACGTTCGTAACCGTTTGGATGACTCATAGCAATCCACGTACAGAACCACATCATTGTCCAATACCGTAAGATGGACTGTCTCATCGATCTCTCGATTCAATTGTTGTAATACGGGACTTGCCACTCGACGGAGTTCGAAATTTTGCTGGGCTTCCTGCCCTAGTTCCAGTAGCCGGATACCCAACGAGTACATACCCGTTTCTTCTTCCCGAGTGACAGCCTGTTCTTTTTCTAGGGTTTCCAGAATGGAAAATGCCGTACTCTTCGGGATATGGAGTTCCCTGCAGAGTTGGGATAGCGTCATCCTCTCTTTTTTCCCTAGAAGGGTAAGAATTGCGAAAGCCCGTACGACTGAATTGACCATGAAGCACTCTCCTATGTGGTTACTTTCCCATCATGATGGCAGGAAGCCAAGTCGTGATAGGTGGAACTAAGGTAACCAATACCAACACGATCAGCAAGGGAATGAGAAAGGGGAGTGTTGCTTTGGTAACCCGTTCGAAGGAGATCTTCGCTACATTAGCCGTAACGAACAGGACGATCCCTACCGGTGGAGTGATGGTGCCAATCATCAGGTTCAGTACGATGATGAGGCCAAATTGGATGGGATCAATCTGGAGCTTGATCGCTACAGGTAACAGGATGGGAATGAGAATCATCATGGCCGCAATAGCTTCCATGAAGCATCCAACGACCAGAAGGAACGCATTGATGATCAGTAACACGACAATAGGATTGGAGGAAACATAGAGAAGGGCTTGACCTAGAGATTGCGGAACTCCGGCTACGGAAAGATTCCATCCAAATAGAACCGCCGTCATCACGAGGGCCAGGACGACCCCGTTGGTTTCCATCGTCATCAGGATCAATTTAGGCAACTGCCGAAGCTGAAACTCCTTATAGATAAACAGACCCAGGATCAGAGCGTAGAACGCTGCCACTACCGCTGCCTCCGTGGGTGTGAATACTCCAGACACGATGCCCCCAAAGAGGATCACCGGTGCCAACAGAGCCCAGAAGGCATCCCGAAAAGCCTTCCACAAGGAGGTAACCGTGGGAAACGGCTCTTTAGGATAGTTCCGTTTTCGGGCCATCCAGGCTACTAGAACCATCATGGACAATCCCATGAGGATCCCCGGAATTACGCCTCCCATGAATAATTTACCCACCGAGGTATCGGCCAATACCCCATAGATGATCATGGGTAGACTCGGGGGAATGATGGGGCCCACTGTAGCGGATGCGGCAGTCACCGCCGCAGAGAAGTCAATGTCGTACCCTCGCTCCTTCATCGCTTCGATCTCTATTGTCCCTAGACCCCCTGCATCGGCAACAGCGGACCCAGACATGCCCGCAAAGATCATGCTAGCCACAATGTTCGCATGTCCCAGTCCTCCCCGGAGCCACCCCACTAATGCATTGGCAAAGTTGAAAATTCGGCGGGTAACACCCGAAGTGTTCATGATATTTCCCATAAGGATGAAAAAAGGGGCTGCTAAAAGCGGAAAGGAGTTCGCTGCATTGGTGATTCGCTGGGGCAGTGTAAGAAGATTTAGGTCAGATGTTAGCAAATGCAGGAGAGAAGCAATCCCAAGGCTTACAAAAATCGGAACTCCCAGAAGCATCATAAGGAGCCAAAGGATAAACACCACCGTCATGTTGCCTTCTCTCCTTTCTTCCGAGGATGGATCAAATCATAGATCGTCTGAAACACGATCATAAGGGAACTTATGGGTACCGCAAGGTACACCACCGAGTAGGTAAAGAATAGAGTAACCGTAGGCACATCCAGATTCTTTAATACCATACGATAACCCAGCCATCCAAGAACGACTGCAAATACTAGGATAAGGATCTGATGAGCTATCCAGATCCACCGCCTAATAAGGGGTGGGAGGGATTCGAAAAATGCAGAGATCTGAATATGGGTGCCTCCTCGAGAGGCATATACCCACCCAAGGTAGGACACCCAGATAAACAAGTATCGAGCCAACTCTTCGGACCATACCAATGGAGAACCTAGTACATACCGCATAAACACCTGGAGAAGCACTACCGAAAATATCAAGATAAATAGGGTGACTCCCAACGCATTCAAGAATCGGTTCACTCCCTGGTAGATCTTTTCTAGTCGGCCTTCCATACTGCCCCCTAAACGGCCTTTTTAACCGTCTACTATTGGATTGCCTGAATCTTTTCCCACATCCCCACACCCCAGCGGGATTCGAACTTCTTGGGGACTACATCCAGCACCGCTTTCCGGAATTCATCGACATTGGGTTGGATCACTGTCATTCCCGCAGCCTTAAACCTCTCCACCAACTCATTTTCCTGCTTCCGGATTTGTTCGTTCTGCCAGGCAATTCCTGCATCCACCGCCTCCTTCAATGCCTTTTGATCCGCCGCAGACAACTTCTTCCATACCCCATCGTTGATTACCACAATTCGCGGAGTGATGATATGGCCTGTCAATACCAGAAACTTCTGTACTTCGTAGAACTTGGCATTGTTGATGGTAGGAAGAGGATTCTCCTGGCCATCTACCACGTTCTGTTGAAGAGCCAGGTACAGTTCGTTGAAGTTCATCGGAGTTGGTTTGGCGCCCCAGGATTCTGCCATAGCACGGAACACATCGTTCTCTGGCACCCGTAGTTTGAAGTTGGCCATATCTGCCACTTTTTCTACCCTTTTATTGCTGGTCGTGAGGTGTCGAGTTCCATAATAAGTAGTGCCTAGGATCCGCATTCCACGCTTCTCTACCAACTGTTTGTTGAACTCATCCCCAATAGGACCATTCATTGCTTTTACCAGATGTTCCATTCCCCTCCAGATATAGGGAGCTTCCGTTACCGAGATGGCTGGAACCCATTGTCCGAAGTTTGCCGTTCCTTCGGTTACCATCTCCTGGGTACCGGTTGCCACCGCTTCGATCATGTCTCTGGAGCCTCCAAGTTGTCCGCCAGGAAAACTTTTAATTTCAATTCTTCCCTGGGTTTTTGCCGCTACATCCGAAGCCACTCGATCGATCATTTGAACCGAGGGGTGGGTGGCAGAGAGAACATCGCCCCATTTAAGGGTGTACTTTTGTGCCTTGGGTTCCTCTTTCGCTCCCGCAGCGAACAGAGCCGGCACCGATACAGATACACCAAGTAACACAATACCCACGATACTAGCAGTCATTAAAAACCGATTTTTCATGTATGCCTCCTCTTGTACGGATATTTGAAACATTTTCTTATATATGAACAGAAGTTTACAATATGACACACAAAATCGTCAAGAGAGTCATTCCACTGATTCCCTGATCAAAATCCATGTAACCTATCTCTGTTTATTTTGTTATATATATGAAACTTTCTATAAGACTTCGTTCAGCTGAAACATTAGGGGAGATTGAAAGGAGAAAGCTGTATGAAAAGAAAACTGGAGTTCGGCTTGTTGATGATCGGGATTCTTTTCGTCTCGTGTGCAACCACCCCAGATCCAGCGATCGCAACCCTCCAACAGGATAAAGAAAATTTAAGGCGCGAAAGAGATT
>JAOABU010000149.1 GCA_026418195.1 Spirochaetota bacterium
GAACAAGTTACCCTTCCAGCGAGGAAACCGGTCTCCCGTGTAAAACGCCATCCCCGAAGGTGCGATGGAAGGGGTCCAATGGAGGATAGGTTGCTCCATTCCTTCCTTATGGGTTCCCTCTCCTATGGACAACCCACCGAAGTACTCTTTCCCATACGTGATAACGGGCCATCCATAGTTGGCCCCCGGTTTGAGCACATTGATCTCGTCCCCACCGCGAGGGCCGTGTTCATGCACCCACAGTTTTCCTGTTTGCGGGTGTACGGCCATGCCTTGGATGTTCCGGTGTCCATACGTGTACACTTCGGGTGCAGCTTTACCTCGAACGCTGCCCCCGGCTCTGCCTGTCCAGGGGTTGTCCTCTGGAACCCTACCGTCCGGTCGAATCCGTAGCACCTTCCCTGCCGTGTCCGATAAATCCTGCGCTCGGTCCCGCTCCCCCCGGTCGCCGGTGGAAACATACAGCATCCCATCCGTGCCAAATACTAATCGGGACCCGAAATGAAGGTTGGAAGATGTTTTGTTCTTCATTTCATAGAGGACCTCTACATTCCGAAGCCAGTTTCCCTCTAATCGGGCCCGAGCGACCGCGGTTCCAGAGCTTCCGCGAGGCCCCGGAAGGCTGTAGGAAAAGTACACCAATCTATTAGCAGAAAAATCCGGATCCAACGCGATGTCCAGAAGCCCACCTTGCCCTGAAGCCGAAACGACCGGTACTCCTTGTACCGTCTGCCGGGTACCCGAAGGCCCGAGAATGAATAGCCTACCAACTCTTTCGGTAACCAGGAGAGAACCATCCGGTAGGAAAGCCAGACCCCAGGGATTTTCCAGCCCGGAAGCAAGTCGAACCACCTGGAATTTTTCTACCTTAGAAGATTCCTCTGCGATGACAGTTCGTTCGAACCCTGCTATAGGTTGAAGAAGTACTCCTAGGTATATAGCTACCCATGAATAGAACAATCTACTCCTCATACTCTATCCTCCTAGAACATTTTCTTTCTTATCGCTTTTCTCCCACCTTCTAGCCCAGGCGACAAAGGAAGTGAGTACCGGAATTAAATCCTTACCTTTCTCCGTCAACCCATAGGTAACCCTCACAGGGTTACCCGTGTACACCTTTCGTTCCACCAGCCCTTTTTCTTCCAATTCTTTTACCCGATGTGACAGCATTCGCGCGCTCAGACCCCGGAGAACGCGTTCCAATTCACAAAAATGAAGGGGCCCCCCGGAAAGAGTATGCAAGATCAACCCCACCCATTTCTTGCCTAAAAGAAGGAAAGCCTGCTCCACTACGGGGCAGATATTTGCATGCGATTCCCTCTTTTCCTTAGAAACATTTATCATACTAAAAAAGTAAGAATAATATTGACGCTGGGCAATACCGTTACTATATTTTTATTACTTAATTACTAATATTTACCTGGAGGATACAATGCGTGATTTCAGTAAAGTCCCTTCGAAAGAAGCAATCACTCGAACCCAGAAAGCACTGATGCAAAATGGGATTGAGACGATCGTAGTTCCCAATCGAGCAGAGGCTCTGAAAACAGTTCTTTCCTTGCTTCCCGAAAAGGCTGAAGTGTTCACAATGACTTCCATTACTCTCGATGAAGCAGGAATCACAAAAGAAGTGAATGATTCAGGACGGTACAGGTCTGTTCGAAACGCCCTGTACGCATTGGACCCAAAAACCCAAGCTAGAGAACAACGGAAACTCGGTGCCGCTCCAGATTATGCAATTGGAAGCGTCCATGCAGTAACTGAAACAGGTATCGTCCTGGTAGCGAGCTTTACCGGAAGTCAGATTCCTGCATATGCGTATGGAGCGGGCACCTTGATCTGGGTAGTTGGTGCGCAGAAAATCGTGAGCAGCTTGGAGGAAGGCCTCAAGAGGATACAGCAGTATGTTCTTCCCAAAGAAAGCGCTCGTGCTCGAAAAGCATACAACTTGCCCGACTCTTTCAATTCGTACCCCTCGAAGATACTCCTGTTCGAGAAGGAAATTCAACCGGGTCGAGTGAAATTGATTTTGGTCGAGGAGCCGCTGGGGTTTTAACACCCCATTAGCTCCCTATAGATCGATATGCGGCCAAGGGGATTGACAGCTCCACTACGACTTGATAATATAATTGAGAATTATTCTTATTCTTAAGGAAAGTCGTGGCCAAACGAAAAAAGAGTGATCTTCGGGATCGGATTCTAGAACTGCTCAAGAATACAGAAGTGCATCCAACGGCTGCCTGGGTGTTCGACCGACTTCGGACCGAGTTCCCAAGAGTTGCGGTAGGAACCGTGTACCGAAACCTGAATATCCTTGTTTCTGAAGGACTGATAAAAAATATAAGTTTCAATGAACCTATAGAACGGTATGATGGTAACCTTTCAGAACATTACCACTTTATCTGTGAAGAATGCGGCTCCATCAGAGACATAAACGTTCCACCTCTGAAGACTCTAGAGAATCGCATCGAAAAGCTTTTAGACGCAGACGTAACACATCACAGGATTGATTTCTATGGTGTGTGCCCAACCTGTAAGAAGAAAAGGAAACAAAGTTAATGAAGAGGTCCTCTGTTAAACTGCAAGGGTATTTTTTTGGGAACCTAAAATGAGAATAATTATTATTCTCATTATTAGCGGGTGATGTTGTCATCCGGATGATTTTTTCAGAAGGAGGCCATACTATGGCTAGAGTCGCACGGGAAATGGTCGAGAAGGCTGGAGTCAACGTGGATCAGGTACTCAACTTGCTGGTAAAAAATGCGTCCGCAGAACTTACAACGTTCTATTACTACACGATCCTCCGAATAAACCTGATAGGTTTGGAAGGGGAAGGCTTGAAAGAGATTGCCGAAGCAGCCCGGATCGAGGACAGGAACCATTTTGAGGCGTTGGTCCCCCGGATCTATGAATTGGGTGGTAAACTTCCGGAAAGCATGGTGGACTTCCATAACATCTCCGCCTGCCCTCCCGCGTCCCTTCCAAAGGATCCTCGAAACGTGAAAGAGATGCTTCAGGTTCTAGTGGAGGCAGAACGGTGTGCTGTTCGGGGATACACCCATATCTGCAACCTGACCGCTGGGAAGGATCACAGGACGTATGATCTGTCACTGGCAATCCTCAACGAGGAGATAGAACATGAATCCTGGTTCTCCGAGTTCCTTGGAGAAGGGCCATCAGGTCACTTCATGCGAAAGGGTACCTTATCCCCCTTCGTAAGCAAATTCTTCATGTAATCCTCAGGAACCCAAAGCACCCTAGGCCGCCCCTTTTTCAAGGGACGGCCATTTCGTTTTTCTCTTAATTCCCAACCCTCTTTAGACCTAGAACCAAATAGATTTCTATAGATGGTTCATAGGTACAGAGGGAATAAGGACGTTCAATCAAAACTCCTATTTGCCATCCCTTTCCTTCTAAACTATACTCCTTAGAAGAGGGATCGATATGGAAATAACCTTCCCACGCTGGATGCTTGGACCATTACGCAGAGCACTGTTTTCCTTCGAACAATTCTCCCGTCATGAAATGGCAAACCACGCTTCGGCTGGAGCGTATGCGTTTCTCCTCTCTGCTTTCCCCGCCATCCTGATTGTACTGTATGGATTCTCTACTCTAGGGAAGTGGTTGGGATGGGAACTTGCCTGGGTGGTATCGATCCTTTCTCCCTATCTGGAAGCCTTTGGAGGTACAGAGCTATTCATAGACCTTCTTGCTCGTCCCCTATCCGGTTGGGCAGGCTTCCTTGGATTCATTAACCTCCTTTGGACTTCCCGGTTGTTGATCCTTTCCATTCAACGGGGTATTCGGGTGATTTATTCTTCTCCGAGTCGAGAAAGTGCATTCCGGGAGAATCTCCTTACCATCGTCATAGAACTGGTTAGCCTAGTTGCTCTGATCGTGATCCTAGGGATGGGACAGATTCTGAAACTCTTCTTTCAATCTACAGGTTGGTTTCCTATGCGCAGGATCCTTTCGGGTTTGGTTTCCCTAGGAATTGCTTCCCTTGGGCCGTTATCGTTATGGTTATTCACCTTCCTTACTTACCTCAAGATCCCTGCACAAAAACCTTCGGTCAAACATGCCCTTATTACTTCCATCCTGTGCCTTGGTTCGTATATTGGGATGAGTTTCCTATTAGGAATAATCCTGAATACGGACCGGTATGGCCTTCTGTACGGCATTTTAGGAAATCTGATTGGAGCCCTCATTCGGGTCTACATGTTTTTCTGGTTTTACTTTTTCTTTGCGGAACTCTGTTATACCCTAGAAAACTATGACTCCCTCCTATTCGCTCGGTTCCATCGGATAGACACGAGTGGGAAAACACCTAAAACACTGGAACGTAATCTATTCTCGAAACCCCAGCGGCTTTTCAAAAAGTATGCTCGCGAGTTCCCTGCAGGTTCCACCATTTTTAAAAAGGGGGATCCTTGCGGGGAAGCGTACTATCTGTACAAGGGGAAGGTTGCCGTATTTATAGAAGATCCTTCCGCTGGAGGGAAACCTATTTCAGTCTTGAAAGAGGGAGAGTTCTTTGGAGAGATGGCCTGCATTCTCAAGGAACCCCGGACAGCTTGGGCTATTGCTCAAACGGATACCACAGTATTTGTTTTGCCCTCTGCTATGTTCAAAGGACTATTAAATCAAGACCCCCATGCCGCTACCCGGATGGTAGAACTTCTCGCTGCACGTCTTTCCGCAAACAACGCGCAGTTCCGTATGATCAAGCCTTTAGAAAAGCAAAACTACCAAAGCTAATTCTTCAAGGACACTGGAACCAAACAGATTATCCCACCTTCTCAACTGTATGCTCCATACGCGAAATCAGTTTCTTTCGAACATGCAAAGCTACTTGAACCAAGCTTATCAGCACAGGTACTTCGACGAGAGGCCCGATTACCGTTGCAAATGCTTGGGCCGATCCCACCCCGAACACCGCTACTGCCACCGCAATGGCAAGTTCGAAATCGTTGCTAGAGGCCGTGAAAGAAACCGTGACTGCTGGTTCATAAGGTATACTCATCCGAAAGGCGAGATAGAACGTGGATAGAAACATGATTCCGAAATAGAAAGTAAATGGGACCGCTACCCGTAGCACTTCCATAGGTAGTTCAACGATCCTATCCCCTTTAAGGGAAAACATTACGAATACGGTAAACAGAAGGGCAACTGGAGTGATCCTTGAAATCGAAGGGACGAACCGTACGAAATACCATTCATCTCCTTTAGCTTTTCGTAGTATGAAATTCGTGAAAAGACCCATCGTAAAAGGGGTCCCTAGGTATATCAGCACCGTAGTAGCAATTTCCCGTATCGAAACATTCACCCGGGTTCCTGTAAACCCAAATACAGGGGGAAGCAGGGTGATGAACACATACGCATATACCGAATAAAAGAGCACTTGGAATAATGCATTGAACGCCACAAGTCCCGCTGCCAACTCAGAGTCTCCCTTCGCCAAATCGTTCCAGACCAGCACCATTGCGATACAACGCGCCAGTCCAACCAGGATGACTCCAACGGCTAATTCCGGTTTGTCCGGTAGGAGAAAAATTGCCAGAAAGAACATGACAAAGGGACCTACGATCCAATTCAGTACTAGAGAGAAAGAAAGTAGTTTGAGGTTCGTGAACACAACAGGGAGCTTTTCGTACCGAACCTTGGCCAATGGCGGGTACATCATGAGTATCAACCCAACCGCAAGAGGAATATTCGTAGTTCCATAGCTGAAAGAGTCCCAAACCTTCGCTATCTCCGGGAGAAGACTGCCTACCAGCACAGCTATCCCCATGACAAGGAAAATCCATACGGTTAGATAGCGATCGAAAACCGAAAGCTTTTTAGTAACTGTTTCCATCCGATCATTCTCCTTAGTAGCAATTCACCCAGCAATAAAACCGAATCCATACCCTGCCAGCGTAGATAGTCCTACCACAAGGATTACGTAGAGGGCTGTCTTTTTAAATCCCAACTCTCCATAGATGACCAACATGCTTGGGAGAGACAAACTAGGTCCTGCCAGGAGCAACGCCAAGGCAGGTCCCTGCCCCATGCCGCTTCCCAGAAGACCTTGAACAATGGGAACTTCCGTTAGGGTAGCAAAGTACATGAAAGCACCTGCTAGGGCAGCGACGAAATTGGCAAAGAGCGAGTTCCCTCCCACCAGCTTAGATACCCAAGCCGTAGGGATTAACCCTTCATGTCCCGGTCGACCCAGCAGGAACCCTGCTACAAGAACCCCAAAGAAGAGGTAAGGCAATATCTGAAGACTGAAGTCCCTAGTGGCAAGGGTCCACTCCATTAGTTCCTCACGACGGAACCACCGGAGCAAACAGTAGATAAGAACCATCACGAAACCAGCAGAAATGATATACCTATACTGATAGATGAAGTCCCATACAGGGAGGGTTTCCCGGGAAGGAGCCCAGTTTATGAACACGAGGATTCCAATCATGGATGCCATGTAAAGGATCATCTGAGGGAGCGTGCGAGTCGTACTCTCCCCTGTAAACTGGAACATTCGTTCATCAGCCAGACGCTTCTCGTCCTCTCTCTGGAACAAACCTTGCATAACCATCCCAATTAGGTAGGCGAACACTACTGCACCAGCCATTCTCGCGAATCCGAGTTTCCATCCAAATATTTTGTAGGAAAGCACGATGGCTAGGATATTGATGGCTGGTCCCGAGTACAAGAAAGAAATCGCTGGCCCTAATCCCGCCCCTTTCTTGTAGATCCCTTTGAACAAGGGAAGAACCGTACAGGAACAAACTGCCAGGATCGTTCCCGAAATGGATGCCACGCTATAGGCTAAAAGTCTAGGAGCGTTAGGTCCTAGGTACCGAATCACCGCTTGCTGGTTCAAAAACACAGTGAGAGCGCCTGCGATAAACAGGGCTGGAACTAGACAAAGAAGCACATGCTCTCGGCTGTATTCAGAAAGCATCAAAAGGGCTTCCTGCACTGCTCCGATCACCCGGGGTTGATCAAAGGGAGTACCATACGCAATTATGAACACACCAATGGTAAGCAGAAGTTTGCTGTTGGGAGAAAGTTCCTTTTGTAACATGTTAAAACTACTTCGGTTCTTTCCGAAGGAGCTCGATGATTTGGTCTTTCGTGAGTATCCGCCCTGCCGCCTTAACACTGCCGTCGATAGCCAGGGCAGGAGTCATCATGACTCCAAATCGATGGATCTCTTCGATATTCGTTACTTTTTCGATTTCTGCTCTAACACCTAATTCCTGCACAGCCTGCCGGGCGTGTTCTTCCAAGAGTTTGCACTTAGGACATCCTGTCCCGAGTATTTGAATACGCATGCATCCCTCCCTGTATTATTCCTTGTGTTTCGTTTTTACAATTTCCTTGTCTTCGCACCGGTCGCTTTCCACCTGAATGGTAGCGTGCCCGATTCCGAACCGCTTCTGAAGGATTTCCTGAATATCCCCGATGATCCGCTGGGCATCGCAGACTCGCATATCCTCCACATCCACATGTCCTTCAAAATACACGGATCTTTCATCCGATCGCCATAGGTGCACGTGGTGAAGGTTCTTTACTCCGCCTACAGATTCCACCGCCTTCTTCAATTCCTCATAGTCGATCCGGGGAGAAGCCTGCATTAGGATATCCACCGTTTCTTTTATGATGTGCCATGTTTCTCGAAGGATGTATAGGGAGATAAGGACAGTTATCAATGGGTCGATCCATAGGATGTTCCAAAGCCCAATAGCTACGCCACCCAGGATTACCCCCACAGAAGAGATGCTGTCGCTCAACAGATGGAGATAACTGGACCGGATGTTCATGTTGCGTTTAGAATCCCGCTTCAACAGGTACACGGAGGACAGGTTTCCTCCGAGTCCAACGATAGCTACAGTGAGCATCAGGCTTCCTTGAATGGGTTCAGGATTCCGGAATCTACGGTACGCCTCTCCAATGAGAAAAAAGGAAAGACCAAACAGGACCAGAGCATTGAATAGGGCAGCTAGTACTTCCGCTCGCTTGTATCCGTAGGTCTTTTCCCGAGAATGTGGTCTTCCCGCAATTCGGTGGGCCACCCAACTCGTAACAATGGCAGCGGAATCCCCCAGGTTATGTAGAGCATCCGATAATAGGGCAAGGCTTCCACTCAATAGCCCCCCCAACACTTCGGCAACCGTGATGGTCAGATTCAGCGCAGTAACCACACCTAAACGAATTCCAGAAAGTTCATATTCCCCATCGTGACCGTGCTCGTGTCCCAACTTTAGGGTCTCCTCCTCTCCATATATGCTTTTTGGTAATATAGCCAAATACCAATACACTTGTCAATCATCCCAACGTCAGGTCATCTGCCTGTTGCCGAATCCACCTCTCCTCCTCCGGTTTGACGATCAAGGTAAGAAAGTAGGCAATCAACAGAATTCCAGGAATGTTCAAACAAAGTCGGGTTATCGCAAACCTCCACCCCAGAGACTGTCCTTCAACGAGGAACATAGGTATCTTCATGGTGGACCAGGCACCCAAAAATATGAACACCTTCGGGAGACTGACATGCTTTTTCAAGAAAATAGCCGCCACGGGAAAGGCTCCATAGAGGGGTCCGGCTATCAAGGCACCAGCCAGGAAAGAGAGGAGAACTCCCCGTAAGCCAGATCCCTTTCCCATGAATCGAACTACTTTTCCCTTCGGTACCCACACGTCAAACAGCCCTAACAAGATGAATATGGGGGGAAGCACAATGAGCATTTCCTTCAAAGCTTGCCAACTCACTGCAAGGGCACCTACGGATAGATCCCTCCTGGTGAAGTATAACCCTATCCAGAGAAATCCCATGGTAAGCAAGAAACGATACGTCCCAAGGTTTCCCCTCATGCTCCATGTACCCATCCTATCACCCCCGCCACGAAAAAGGAAAACAGAAAAGCCAATAGGTTTCGAACCAAGGCCACTTTCGTTCCAAAGTACCTTCGTTCCATTGGGTAGGTCACAACCCCTACCATCATGAGGGTAGATACAAAAGCAGCAATTTGGGTGTACCCCCCACCGTTCTTTAAGAACACAGCTGCCATAGGGAAAGCCACGAATCCAGGGATCAGGGTGAGAGAACCAATGACAGCCGCTCCGAGGGTACCTAACCATCCCGATTGCGCGCCTATCACCCTCGAGATCCGTTCCGGACTCGTCCATGCAATCACCATTCCTGTGAACAGGAGAATCCCCAGCAACTGAGGGAGAAGGGTTTCTAGACTCTTCCATGCTTTCTGTAAACCACGAAGGGTACGATCCCTGTCCTTCAACCATGAAACAATCAAGCAACCCAAAGCGGCAACGTAGAATAGATATTCCACCTTCTACCTCCTCTTTAACACGTATAGTTTGCATACCTTGCCAAATAGCCCAACATAGATTAGATTAATCCGCATGGAAGCACAAGAGCGATTCGATCCTAATCGCCTGAACGAAGTTTCTGTGATCCTCAAGGCCCTCTCCCATCCCTCTCGCCTTCTTATGGTGGAAGCTTTAGGGGAAAAACCTCACTGCGTGTGTGAACTCACAGCTCTAGTTGGTTCCGATACATCGACAGTTTCCAAACACCTATCAATCCTAAAGCAAGCGGGAATCGTGGTAGATGAAAAACGGGGCAACATGGTCTTCTATAACCTACGCTGCCGATGCGTGCTCGATGCATTGCATGACTTGATTCCTCTTTTAGAAGAAAAGCATAAGCATTACTCTCGGATTGTTGAGAACTTATCCTGAACACTTCCAAATGCCGGAAAGACGATCCCTTGACGAATTTGTTCCAACCGCATTACCCTTTACCCATGGCACCACTACATTCTCATAGACCCAAGATACACTATGTTCTAGAGGGTCCAGACAAAGCACCGGTTCTCCTGTTTAGTCACTCCTTGGCCTCCTCAACCGTTATGTGGGAACCGCAGGTGAAGCATTTCCATCGTTCCTTCCGATGTCTCCGGTTCGATACCCGGGGGCATGGAGAGAGCGAAGCTCCGGAAGGTCCCTATACGTTCCAACTCCTGGCCGATGATGTGCTGGCGCTTCTGGACAGTCTTGAGATCGATAAGGTCCATTTCGTCGGCCTTTCGATGGGAGGAATGATCGGTCAAGAACTGGCCCTTCGTCATCCCGATCGGTTGTTGAGCCTCACGCTCTCGGATACCTCTGCTCGCACTCCTCCGGAAGCTAGCAAAGTTTGGGAGCAACGGATTCAGCAGGTAAAACAGGAAGGGCTGAAGCCCCTATTGGAAGGAACCATGGAACGATGGTTCACAGATTCCTTTCGGAAAGCTCGCCCTGCCCTCTATGAAAAGATCGAAGCGCAGTTCCTAAAAACACCGGTAGCTGGGTACATCGGTTGTGTCCAGGCGATCATGAAACTGGACAATTTGGACAGACTGCCTTCCATCCGTACCCCTACCCTGATCCTTGTGGGAGAGGAAGATCCGGGAACCCCTGTATCGGTAGCAGAGGAGATCCACAGACGGATCAAAGGATCGAAGTTGGCCGTCATCCCCCATTCTCGCCACCTCCCGAATGTGGAACAGGCAGAAAAGTGGAATAAAGAGCTGGAGACGTTTCTAGAGAGTGTAACTTAACATATCATCCTAGGAGAAGAAACGGAGAAAGAGGTGCAAGGAGCAAAAAAGAAGATCCTGTTTCTCTGTACAGGCAATTCCTGCCGGAGCCAAATGGCAGAAGGGTGGGCAAGACATTTAAAAGGGGAGACACTAGAACCGTACTCAGCAGGAATTGAAGTTCGTGGATTGAATCCCTACGCAGTTCAAGTGATGAAGGAAGCAGGTGTGGATATTTCACATCACACGTCCAAACATGTTCGTGACCTTTTTCATATTCCCTTCGATTATGTCATAACCGTGTGTGATCATGCCAAGGAAACCTGTCCTATGTTTCCGGGTCAAGTCAAGCGGCTCCACATAAGCTTCGACGACCCGCCCCGGTTAGCGGCGGAGTTAGCGTCTGAGGAGGAAATACTCGCCATCTATCGCCGGGTGCGGGATGAAATCCGGGCCTTTGTAGAGACCCTGCCAGAAAGCTTACCTTAAAAACCGGTTCACGCAGTAGGGGATCCGTTATCAGTTCGAAGGCGATCTGAATATAGGCTTGATTTAATATATAATTATTACTATAATAAGACCCGTAAAAGAACCAACGTGTTACCAAAGGGAGGGTACAGATGGGAACAGTGTTTGCCATTCTTCTAGGAGGTGCTGCTGGATTCGCCTACTATAAGTTCATAGGATGCCGTACAGGAGCCTGCCCGATCACCTCGAATCCCTACATCAGCGTGCTGTACGGAGCGTTACTCGGGTATCTAGTCTCGGGAGTCAAATAACGGTATAGCTTCAAGAAGCTCGCCTGTCTAATGGTGGAAAATAAGTTTTTTATTGGCCTCTGAGCCACCCTGTATCAGCATTTCCTCTTTGAGGAAATAGGTCTTTTCCTCATGGCACACGGCGCATTCCCGAGTTCGATCCGTTCGTTTCTTGATGTTGTGGGGGTATGTGTCCCAGTAGTTAGGCATGGAGTCGAAGTTCGCCTGGGAAATTCCGGCCTTTTTAAAGGTATCCCGCACAGTAGGTACGAGTCGAAGGGTGGTAACTTCCTTAGGATTGCGGGGGTTCTTGCCTAAATAGAATCCAGGGCTAGAAGTTGCCCCTTCTCCCACATGACATCCGGAACAGTTCCGGTAGGGAGCTGCAGAGTGGCAGGAGGAACAACTGACCCATCCTACATGGTCTCGATGAGCACTTACACCCCGTTCCGACCCTTCCTTCGTGTTATGGCATTGAAGGCAGGTAGGTTTTGAAGTTACGTCCCTTCGGCTTGCATACACCTGGCCATCCCCATGGAGTTGCTTACCTGAGTGACAATCAGAGCAGGACATACCTTTCTGGTAGTGCACATCGGGCATTCCGCCATACTCACCGGTAAACTCTGGATATACCCTCCCCCCATGGCAGAGAGCACAGGTCTTGGATTCATCCTTTCGGACGAACTTATGTCCATCGATCAAACCCAGATTCACTCCACTGACGATGGGGCGTTTTACATGACAATCCCCACAGGAGGCATGGCAGGTTCGACAAGACTGCTCAAACACCTTTCCTTCGAAGATCTTGGTTTCCGCTTCAGAGAAACGTCCACTGACCGCTTTCATACCTCCTGTGGTGTAATGGAGGGAAAGTTTGTAGGTTTTGGCAATCGTTTCGTGACAGGTACCGCAGGTGGCGGGATCGTCCGAGGGTCTTTTTACCAATCCTGCATGCGCTTCGTTCTTGTCAAGGCCCTTTGCGTTTCCTCTATGACAGACCACGCACCCATTCTTGAAATGAGGATCTTTTTCTAAGAGATCTTTATTTACTACAAATCCTTTGTACAGTTCATCCGCCCGAACCGGGGGAGGAGCACCCGCTCACCCTTCCCCTTGTTCCGCACCCGCACTGTGCGCAGGAGGAACAAAAAGGTTCTGCATCTTCCGCTCGCTGGTATGGCAGGATACGCAGCTGGCATCTACCCCAAACAGGGATCCTTCCGAAAGCAGTAGAAAAGCGAAAGAACTAACAATGAATCCAAGCTTTCGTACCATCATACTTTTATTATAGAAATGAATGATACGTTTGTAAAGAATTTTCCTTCCTTGACAGCGGGAATTTATCTCTGTAATATCTAAACATTCCATTCCTAGGAGAGGGGTTTGAGCCTTTACCAGTATCTGAAATCCCTTAAACTGGCAGTTGCCCTTCTGGTGTACCTCACGATCACAGGTACTCTGGCATCCTTCATCCCTCAGGGGTTGGATCCTGTTTACTATACTTCTCATTACCCTAAGATCGTGGCTACCCTCATCATGGAAACCCAATTTTACAGGTTTTTCACTTCCATCCTATTTCTGGGTCCATCCATCCTATTTTTTATTAACCTGACCCTCTGCACCGTAGACCGATTTCGAAAAGAACTAAAAAAGAAGAGAGGACCCAAACGGTTTGGTCCCGACATCCTTCACTTTGGTTTGATTCTTCTAACCATTGGAGCCATCGTAACTTTTTCCAGCAGAAAGGAAGGATACGTGGAACTTGCCATCGGAGATAAGGTTGAGCTACCCGATGGGAAGCTATTAAAACTGGTAGACTTTCGATACCTCACGTATCCGGATGGACGGCCTCAAGATTGGATCAGTACCGTGCAGGTAAGCGAGGGGCAGAAAACGATCATTGAAAAAGCCGAGATACGCGTGAATCATCCCCTTACGGTTGGTCGCCTGAAGCTATACCAGGTATCCCACAAGGTTACTATGGAAATCCTTCTGGAAGATTCGGCAGGCAAAACGATCCATCTGACGCAGGGGGATCGGATCAGCCGCGGAACGACCTCCCTGTTCTTCATGGCGATGGAAGAAAAGAGCGCGTTTACCAGACCGAGGGTCGTACTTCATACCTCAGGACCAGCAGGCACCCGTGTGATCCGAGCGGAAAAAGGCGATCAAGTGTTGGACCTTTCGGTAAAAGATATTCGTCCCATGGATATTACAGGTTTGGAAGCGGTTACAGATCCTGGAACCGAGATCGTGTTCGTAGCATTTTTGATCGTACTGGTTGGCCTTACGGTAACCTTTGCCCAACGAGTAAAGACCCTTTCAAAATAGGAGGTACTCATGGCGACTCTTGCGTTCCTGCTGTTAATCGTATCTGCCCTTCTACAGAGCATCGCCCTATTTAAAAGAAAAACGCCATCCCCTTCCCCATCCTCCGAAACAGCTCTACCCCGAAGATCTTTTACAAAGCGACCTCTTACCCCTTCCCTATTCCTCTTGCTGGCAGGGTTCCTACTCCTTCTTCACCTAGGGGTACGAAGCTATCAGATCCGATTCATTGCCCTTACCGGTGTGTTCGAATCTCTTGTGTTCTACAGTGGATTCCTCTGTTTCCTGCTTTTTGTCTACCCTTTGCAGTCCCGCTTACCCTTTCTACCTTTCATCCAGTTCGGAGGAACCATCGTTGCCATCGTCCTTTTAGCGTTGGCTTCCTCTCCCATTGCACCCAAAGAAGCCCTTCCGCCCATCCCTGCTCTTCGTTCCTACTGGCTGGTTCTCCATGTAGCGTTCAGTTTCATCGGAGAAGCGTTCTTCGTTGTATCCTTCGTGTCGGCCTTAAGCTTGGTCCTCAGCAAGGAAGCCAAACGAAAGGAAATTCTGGATCGGATTACCTATACCTCCATTGCAGTAGGGTATCCCATCTTTACCGCAGGAGCCCTCATCTTTGGTGCGGTGTGGGCTGAGAAAGCCTGGGGACGGTACTGGAACTGGGATCCCAAGGAAACCTGGGCGTTGATCACATGGCTTGTCTATACAGTATACCTTCATCTGCGTTTGCTGCGAGGAAAAAAAGACTCGATAACTACCTGGATCGCAATTCTAGGGTTCCTCTGTACCCTGTTTACCTTCTTTGGGGTGAATTACCTTCTATCCGGGTTGCACAGTTATCGGTAAATGTTCGGGTTACGTATTGAAGGAAGCGCCGTTCATCAGTACATTCTACCTATGAAAGAGACCCTCAACGTACAAGATCTCTATAAAACCCTGGTAGAGGAAGTTTCCCGATTGCCCGATCACAGTCCGGAAGAGATCGAGTCAGCTGCCCATCATCTAGAAATGCTACACTATCAGAATCTGCTGGAATCGGTAGATAGGAACTTCATTCGGTATAAAAAGGAAGATATACTGAGAAAATTGAAGGAAATTGCTATAGCAGATATAGCAAACCTTAAAGCCAATAGCACGGTAGTAGAGGAATGGGAGAACTCAAACGTCACACCGGAAGAGAACCGAGCACGCCGGATGCGGTTTGTCTGCCGGGAGTATAAAAAGCTCTGCGCCTTACGGAGTAACCAGCCGGAAGCATGGGATGAAATCAATGAATTGTATTACGACGATTGATCGGGTCTACTATACTGCTCTGGAGTAAAGTCTTCCTATGATACAGAAACCCTTTGACGATAGACATATGGGTGACACGAAAGCCCTCACTCTCGAAGATAGACTATACCCCTTTATCCTAGAAGGGGTAAACCTGAGAGGGGTCCTTCTGTATGCTACTCGAATGATCCTATCCATGCGGGCGAACCATGAACTAGGACCGCTAGAAACCCTCCTACTCGGTCACGCTTACATGGCTGGAGCCCTCCTGTCCGCGAGCTTGAAAGGAAAAGACCGTATGACCCTATTGGTGGAGTGTAACGGACCTGCACGAGGAGCATCAGTAGAGACCAATGCCCTAGGCGATGTAAGGGGATACCTACTTCACAACCCTATCGATCTAGAAGGGACGCCTCTGGACGATTATCACTTGGAAAATCTTTGGGGAGGGGGAACCCTTTCCATCACCCGATACCCGGAAGGGGCTAAAACGGGATTTACGGGTAAGGTAGAACTGGAAAAGGGGAGTCTTGCGATGAACCTAGCCCGGTACTACCTTCGCTCCGAACAGACCCCTTCCGCGTTTGTGTTGAGCATAAAGTTCGACCGGTTCGGGAAAGTGTTGGGTGCCGGTGGATTATTCCTGCAGACCTTACCCGGTGCCGACCCTCTCGTACTGGAAGAAGTGGAAAACAAACTAGTGTCTATGCAGTCCATCGGATCCGCCACAGCGGAGGGGAAAGCACCGGAATTGTTTCTAACAGAAAGCTTCGGGAAATTCTTCCCGGCAATCCTCGAATCGAGGGATGTCCGGTTCTACTGCCCCTGTAGCGCAGGCCGATTTGCTGGCTTCCTACAAGCTCTGCCTCTAGGTGACTTAGAAGATATCGCTTACCACGGTCCCTTCCCCGTGAAAACTACCTGCCACAACTGCAACACCACCTACGAGTTCAGTCGAGAAGAGATCGAGCGATTACTCCG
>JAOABU010000025.1 GCA_026418195.1 Spirochaetota bacterium
GAGATAAGGGCTACCCGAAGACCTACGGCGGTGCAAAACAGGGCGAAAAAGAGGGACGAGTATCGATGTTTCACCAATGTGAAGGATAGGATGTAATAGTAGGCAGCCATGATGGTGATGACACCCAGAAGAAACACGTCGGAAGCGACAGCCAGTATATGCACTCGCTCAAGGGACTGCTGTGCCCCTAATTCAGGTGGACTCAGGATTCCTGCTCGATAGTAATAGGGATTCGCTACATGGAGGACAATCTCCAGAGTAGGGGTGAAGGCAGTGAAGTAGACGGTTCGAACAGCTAGCTGACCCTCTGTTTCCTCTAAGGAATCTTTCAATGTTCCATTAGATGCAATAAGCATCCCATTCACATAGAGCCTATAGGCGGAGTAGATCCGTTTCAGACGCAACCCATACAGATGAACCTTTCCGTCAGTAATGACTTTGAGTCGGTAGCTAGCTTTCCCATAAAGAGTAGGGGCAGGAAGTACATGGGTATATGTTTTCCAGTTGGCAGGCACAGGAACGTATCGCCGGTCGAGGGAAGGGAAAGACGCTGTTTGGAGAGGATCGATCCAGATATTCCAATAGAACTCCCATTCTCCACGTAGGTTTACAGGACCTGTTCTGGAAAGATCGATAGTGGATAGATCTAAAACTCCTTTGTCCGCTTGTGGGAACCTATGGAGGGGGGCTGCGATTCCAGAAACGATGATCAAGACCCCGAAGAGGAAGACAAAGTGGTAAGGATTCCAACGTTTGCCGGTGCTCATACGATAGGAGCCTGTATTCCGAAGGAACGGAGAAGATCCCATGTGTAATTCCACACCTCATCCTTCAAGGGAGTGGACTGAGCCAACGGGTTTGGATCTCGGATTGAACCATCGGCCCAGTAGGTTCCTCCCAAAAGGGGAGGGGAGGCCAAGATGGGATAGGTTACGGAATCCGCTCCTTTTTTAGGAGTCTGTAACACCTGTAGCCACGTGAGTGCCTGAGCGAGGGGACGAAGGATGGTCTTAGCCAGAGCAGGTAGGGGAGAAAGTAGAAGATCCGTGGCAATCACGCCTGGATGGACAGCATAGAATCGTAACGCATCTGATCCATACACTTCTTGTGCTTTCTGGGTAAAGAGTACCTGCAAAAGTTTACTCTGTGCATACGCTTTCCAGGGATTGTAAGTCTCTTTGGAGCGATGGGCTACTTGTTGGATTTCCCCCTCGGCCAACGAGGCCCGTTCATGAGCCCGGGAAGAAACCTGCACTACCCGCGCATCCATGGATCGGCGTAGGAAGGGGAAAAGACGGGCAAAGAGAGCGACGTGTCCTAGGTAATTTACCCCGAACTGTCGTTCGAAACCATCGACTGTTTGCGAATACGGTCCTCCCATTACCCCCGCGTTGCAGATAAGGGCATCGCATACTGGGTACCTTTTCTTAAAACCGACGACAAAGGTCTCGACGGAGGCAATAGATGCAAGGTCTAGTTCCATGAACACCGCAAGTCCCTGGGTCTTTCCGCCTGGATCGGTCTGGCGAAAGATCGAATTCAAGGCCATGACAGCTTGGTTCCCATGGGCAAAGGAACGACAGGCCAACACCACTTCCCAACCCATAAGCCCTAGGGTAAGAGCAGCTTCGTACCCGATGCCTTTATTGGCGCCTGTGATGACGCAGATCTTTCTTCTGTCTTCCATAGACTTTATATACTATAGTGCACCCGCTCGTTTCCTTCAAATGGTTAAGGACAAGAAATCGAGGAAATCCAGAATGATCAATCTAGGCTAAAGAAATCAGAAACCTAAGCCAAAGGATTGACTAAGTGCTTTCCCAAGAATACCGGACAGTGCTTGTATGGGAACACCCTGGAAGCAGGATGATGGGAGTATTCACGCAGTTCGCCGCTTCGATGCATAGAAACTCCCTCTCCCTGCCTGCGATTTCAGGGTTCTCCGCTGCCGTCTCTTTACCGGGGTTCCAGACTACGGTATTTGCCATGCCGTACTGTTCCGTGCGGATCACCCTACCACTGGCACGATCCTGTATTCGTATCATGCGGGGAACACGGGTGAAAATTTTTGTCAAACCATTCCCTACGAGGAGTTCTCCATATTGTACTCCAAAGGAGTCATTGGCTAAGCGATCCATGTAACAGACCCCATTCAGGTCCGAAACTACGGCTGAAGGAGCGTCTGTAACGGCAAAGTAAGTGTGCATGCAATCTTCGAACGAGAAGGGTTCATCTCCTGGGTTGGTAACCGTGAGAGACACCTCTAAGGACTCTCCGAACGTAGCCGTTACTTCTGCCATGTATTCATGTGGCCAGTAGGTAATAGAAGTCTCGTCAGACTTTTGCATCAATTGTATCCGTGTCCTTCCATCGGAAAGCTGTGCCACAGAAACAGGTTCAAAGGACCGGATACGCATGAATCCATGGATTGGATAGTCCTTTCTCTGTTTGTGTGGGCCAAACCAGGGGAAGCAGAGAGGGATTCCACCCCGAATCGGTTTTCCTACCATGAATGAGCTTGTAGGGCTCATCCAAAGGAGAGGCTTCTTGTGTCTTGGATGAAACTTGGTAACGTGTGCACCGTAGAGGTACATTTCTGCTTCTGTATAATCATTGGTAATCTTGAAGCAAGGGAACCCACCCCCCCCTTCCTGAATTTGGACGAAGGGAGGCATGGTGAACGCAGAGTAGGGATTCAATGGCATACCATACTCCTCCTTTGGATATAGGTACGATCTTGCCCTTCCAGGGCTCTGACCAGTAAAACCCATTCCCGTAAATTGATCAATCCTATGGGAACTACCTGGTCTAAGCAGGGAATCATGCGTTTGCCAAGAGGATGGCAAAATTGGTGCAAAATATTGCGGCGCCTAGGTGATAGTGGTATTCTGTCTTCCATGGACGAAGTGCAGTTGCTTGCCGGAGATCAGTTGGGTTTCGGCTTCATCCCCGACCCATACCTACCCCCCGGAAAGAACGAGTTCTGGATTCGGGATGAACAGAACCCAAAACCAGAGGGGTACTGGAGGCATCTTACAGCGAAGGAAATCGAGATCCTCGTCAAGAACCAGAATACCAGCGATGACTGGGACCATATCCTTGTTACCGGTAGATTCGATCCTCATCGGCTCTTGCACAACGAGTTCCATGGACTGGTGCGAATCGGAGCTATGGAAGATGGTGTGCTTCGTCATCATGATTTAAAACTGCCCGTCGGAATCTCCCGGAGCCGGATCATCTCCTGCGACATCGGAGACAATGTAGCTATCCACAACGTTCAGTATCTATGCCATTACATCATTGGGAACCGTTGTATCCTGTTCAATGTAGATGAGATGAACACCACAGATCACGCCCGGTTTGGGAACGGGATCCTGAGAGAGGGAGAGGAGGAAAGCACCCGTTACTGGATTGATGTGGTCAACGAGGCGGGGGGCAGAAGCATTCTTCCCTTTGATGGGATGATCCCGGCTGATGCGTTCCTATGGGCTAAATTCCGGGACGACCAGGTACTGATGGAACGGTTCTTCCAGATGACCCAAAACGGTTTCGATACCCGTCGGGGTTTTTACGGAACTGTGGGAGAATCCTCCGTAATAAAGAATTGCGGGATTATCAAGGACGTAAAGATCGGCTCCCACTGTTACATCAAAGGAGCAAACAAGCTGAAGAATCTCACCATCAATTCCGATGCGGAGGCTCCTACCCAGATCGGGGAAGGTGTTGAACTGGTGAATGGAATCATCGGGTATGGTTGTCATGTGTTCTATGGGTGCAAGGCAGTTCGCTTCGTACTCTGCGATCATTCTAACCTGAAATACGGTGCACGTCTTATCCATTCGGTGCTCGGGGAAAACTCCACTGTGTCCTGCTGTGAGATCCTCAACAACCTGGTGTTCCCCATCCATGAGCAACACCACAACAACTCCTTCCTCGTTGCGTCCCTCGTGATGGGGCAGAGTAACATCGCAGCAGGTGCTACCATCGGTTCCAACCATAACAGCCGTGCCAACGACGGGGAGATCGTGGCGGGTAGAGGGTTCTGGCCAGGCCTCTGCGTGTCTCTGAAACATCCTTCCCGATTCGCCTCCTTTGTGCTGATCCAGAAAGGTTCTTACCCTGCGGAACTCAACATCCCCTTTCCCTTCAGCCTTGTGATGAATAACGAAACCAAGGGGCAGCTGGAGGTGATGCCTGCCTATTTCTGGATGTACAACCTGTACGCCCTAAAACGGAACGAGTGGAAGTTCCGGACCCGAGATAAACGGGTTCGGAAACGCCAGCACAGCGAGTTCAATGCATTAGCTCCCGACACAGTAGAGGAAATTTTCACAGCATTGGGCCTTCTGGAAGAGTGGGTGGGTAAAGCGTACTTGGAACAGGGGAGCGGGAAAAAATCAGGGGAAGGGGTGCGGTCGGAGCCATACCGAAACCTCGGTCGATCCCTCCTGAAGGAGCAACCTGAATTGATTCGTGGCTTAACCGTGTATGGGGAGGGGATGGAGAACTCAAATCGGCCCGTGGTGATCCTGAAATCCGTCGAGGCCTATAGAGCCTATAAAGATATGATCCTGTACTATGGGGTAAAGACCCTATTGGATGCATGGGAAAGGGGTAGGTATTCCTCCTTTGAGGAGTTCCGCCGTTCCCTTCCAGAGGCAGTTGCCCTAAAGCGGGAGACCTGCTGGTTCAATCTGGGAGGACAACTAGTACCCGCTTCAAAGCTGGAAGCTCTTTTGGCAGATATTCGTTCCTCGAGGGTACGCACCTGGGATGAACTCCATGCTCGGTACGATACGCTCTGGGAAGAGTATCCAGTAGACAAGCTTCGTCATGCCTTCCAGAGTTTACAGGAATTGCTGGAGGAGTCGTTTTCTTCATCCCTTTGGAGGCAGGCCCTATTGGAAGCGGAACGGATCCAGGAGTATATCCTGCAAGGGGTAATACAAAGCAGAAAGAAAGATTACGAGAATCCCTTTCGTAAAGCTTCGTTCCGGAGTGAGGAAGAGGAACGAGCAGTTCTGGGCCGCTTTGAAGAGAATCCTCTGGTGAAGATGGTAGAGGAGGAGACCCAAGTATTCAAAGACAAGATACGCAAAAGGAGTATAAGGAAGGATCCATCATGAACAGTTTAAAGGGGAAACGAGCATTGGTTACAGGAGGCGCTTCGGGGATAGGGGCAGCCGTCACACGAGAACTTGCCTCACTTGGAGCAGTGGTGGCTATTCATTATCACTCGAGCGTGAAGAAAGCAGAACAAATCGTTTCTGAGATTCAAGCGTCAGGACAGGAAGCTTTCGCATTTCAGGCAGACCTTACTAGCGAGAGCGAGGTGAAACGCCTCTTTTCGTGTTTAAGGGAAAAGTGGGATGCCCTGGATATCCTTGTGAACAATGCAGGGGATTTAGTGGGTAGACACTCTCTGGAAGAGATGGATACAGAGTTCTATCGTAGAGTATGGCAGGTCAATCTGGATTCCTTTTTCTTTGTCACAAGGGAAGCCATCCCTCTTTTGAAAAAAGCCAAAGAAGCCAGTATTGTGAACCTAGCCTCTCTGGCAGGGAGGAAAGGTGGTCATGCCGGCTCCATCATGTATTCTGCCGCTAAAGGAGCCATTCTTACCCTCACTCGTTCCTTGTCCACTGAACTAGCCCCTTTTGGCATTCGGGTGAATGCCGTAGCACCAGGACTGATTCTGGGTTCACGGTTCCATGAGATACATACCACGGAGGAATCCAAACGACAAACCATCGCTACTATCCCTTTAGGCAGGGCCGGGACCTGCGAGGATGTTGCTCGAGCAGTAGCGTTCCTTGCTAGCGAATATAATGGGTTTATTACGGGTGCTACATTGGATATAAATGGTGGGGTATATATGGCATAATTAGGGGATCATCCGTTTCCCGCATTCCTGCAAATATCCTCTCTTTAAGTTCCTGAAAAACAGGATCCTACCTGGCTTCATTGGTTATATCACGGGTCTTTCCTATGCGTTCCATTCCGCGGGTTTGTAGATACGTTTTTCTGGTAGGATTTCTGTATCTTTTCGTGGGATGTTCCTTTGATTTTTTAAAGTCTCCTTTGCAAGACAATGAGAATGAAGGGGATCCGAAATTCGCGGTAATGTACGATGGGAACGGGCATACTACGGGTTCGCCACCTCCCTCGGAATATTTCTTTAGGGGTGATCTGGTAATCGTGCGAGACAACACGGGGAACATGGCCAAACCGAACCACCTATTCGCTGGATGGAACACCTCTGCGGATGGGGCAGGAAGCTCACGGTTACCTGGTACTTCCTTTGTCATGCGAAATCAGGATGTGACCCTCTATGCCCAATGGGAGAACACCTTTCAACCCATTTACGTGGTTATAAACGACACGGGACAGGCGTGGCGGAGCGTCGATGGATCTGTGTGGCAAGGCCCCTATGCAACGGGGTTGACCGTTTCCCATGATCTATCCTATGGAAACGGTGTGTTTGTGGCCGTCGGAGGTACGCCCTCGAACTACGGGTTTTCCTGGTCCGCAGACGGGATAAGCTGGACGATGGTCACCATTCCCAATGCGTCTTCTGCTTCGATTGTCCGCGTGCAAGTAAGCCCGGCGGGATTGTTTATGGTCGCAGGAAATCCAGCCCCGGGGTATCCGAACATCTTTACCTCGACAGACGGCAAGATTTGGAATGGTCCTTATTCGTCCGTATATGGACCTGTGGGGCCGGCATGGGTACAGGGCTCCGTGCATGGGAACGCGTTTTATCTGACTACCGGAAACGGGGTTGGTTGGTACAAATCGACGGACGGCGAGACGTGGAATAACCAAGGCGGTACGGGTTCCAATATGTACGGTGTATTGACCCTCATCGGGTGGAACGACCGTATCATTGTGGGAGGAGGAGCTCCTTCCAATACGAACAAGCAGACCCGAACCTCTATCGATGGAGGGGTTAGCTTTGCTTCAGCGGTGAACGTGAATACCGCTACAGGATATGTGTATGACTTCGCAGTGAACCGGTCGACGAATCGTGTGGTTTCCGTAGGAACTGGATTGCCTCAGGTGAACTACAGCGACGATTATGGTGCTAGTTGGTTACAGGCTACAGGCATTTCGAGTACCGCATCCTTCCAGCGGGCCTATTTCGATGGCCAGAGCTTCTGGGTGGGGAACGACGACGGCGAGATCTACAGATCCCTCAATGGAGCGTCTTACCAGTACAGCTTCGCAGTATCCGGAAAGATTCGGGGCATCCATTCCAACCACTCGTTTTGAAGGGGAAAAAGGACCGTATAGAATGCTTGGAGTGTTCCTCCGAATTCAGGGTCAAAGAGGCAAAAATCCATCTACTGGTCTGCAGTTGCGCTATCCCTTCCCCAAAGGGCCCCATTTCAGGATGTAGTGATGCAGTGCCTCAGCGTAGCGCAGTACCCCTTGACCGTACCTCGCTTGGGATAGGAGGATGCTTTTGCTCGCGTCGTACGCGTCTTCAGAAAGGGATCCTCGGTATAGGAGGTACTCCAGCATCATGAGGGCGTTGTAATACTCCAAGCCTAGGAGTTCCGCCTGTTGCAGGATCTTTCGGTCTTCCGAGAGAAGGGGAAGGCGGTGGGTACGGGCGATTTCCAAGAGAAACCCATCGACAGACAAAGAAGCGACCCTTCTATAATCTTCAGATTTGAAAGAGGACCTACCCCGGTTCACACCCTCTGCAAGCCCAGACTCCAGAACCTGTACAGGAGCGGGAAAGGGAATGCCCGCGGAACCCGCTACATATTCCGCCCGCACGGCGGGTACAGTAATAAGGTGAAGGGAGCTGGCAAGGGAAGGTAGGAAACCGGCGTTCTCGACCCGGATGAGGGAAGAGGTATCTATCAGTAGAGTGGACAAACGGTTGAACTGAAGTAGGATTCGCTGGAGGTCTTCTTCCGTGGGTGTAAATCCTTTGCCCATGAATCGATAAGTGTACTCCCTACTGATTAAGGAATTTCAGGACATAAACGAGAACTAACAGTTTGAACCATGGGAAGTGTGGAATTGATGGGTTTTGCATTTAAAGAGTCTCTCTTTTACCCATTTTTATATGGGATGAGAAGGGTGTCAAGGTTGTTGTTGGGAAACTTAGCGACCTTCGCGGGTTTATGGGTGTACTATATTTTCTTGTGTGCCTGAACAGGATACATTATAAGTATTCATAAGGAGGCCTACATGCGGAACTTGTTTGCGGTTTGTTCGCAACCGGTGGTGCTCGCGCTCGGTATCCTGCTCCTTTCAGCGGGTGTCACTTTCGCTCAGACCGAAGCCACGGGTTTTTGGAAGACCATCGATGACGAGACAGGGAAAGCCAAATCGGTGATCGCCCTCTACCTGTACCAAGGCACCCTGTACGGTCGGATCCTCATGACCTACCAGGAGGACGGAGTAACAGTGAAGGACGATTTGTACCGGCAGAAGACTCGGTCTCCCTTTTTGAAGGGGAATCCTCCCTTCTGCGGACTGGACATCATCTGGGACATGAAATGGGACGAAAAAGGGAAGCGATGGCGTGGGGGCACCATCATGGACCCGGGCAACGATACGAACAAAAAGCCTAAAACCTACGGGTGCGAGATCTGGCGGGAGGGGACTGACTTAATCGTGCGGGGAAAAATCGCTTTTTTAGGCCGGAACCAGACGTGGAAGCCCTTTGAACCAAAGGACTTCCACGTTGGATTCACGGTACCGGATATCTCCACCTTTACGCCGGTAATTCCAGAACGGGAATAGTCGACTAATTATTTCAGTCTAAGCAGGAACACTTTATCTTGGGTCTGTCTGTCAACTCCAGCGACTAAAATTTTTCCGTCCTCCTGCATAGTGATAGCAGTTCCATACCCATAAAAAGGGCATTCAACTTTTCCTGCCGTCCCAAAACTGGTATCTATAGAACCATCG
>JAOABU010000044.1 GCA_026418195.1 Spirochaetota bacterium
TTCGAGAGGACGAAGTAGCGGCATCCCACATGGGAATCCATCTCTTCGGGTATAAAACCCTCGCCTTTACCCTATCCTGTGCCATCGCTGGCCTAGTTGGTGCTTTCTATGCTCACTTCGCTCGGTTCATCAGTGCCGATCAATTTGGAGGAAACGAATCCTTTGCGATCCTAACTATGGTAGCGTTGGGGGGTACAGGATCCATTATTGGGCCGTTGCTAGGAGCAGCCGTGTTAATTATCTTTCCTGAGGTGTTCCGGTTTTTGGCCCAATTCCGTATGGTGATCTATGGAGCGATCCTGATCTTCGTTATCGTAGTGAAACCGGGGGGAATTGTTGGAGTGCGAGGAGTGTTCGAAAAACCCGTTCAGGCTATTCGAGCCAAGCGTAGCCACCAGAAAGGAGGACGGTAGTGTTCTTCCAAATGAGAAAGGTCCGTAAATCCTTCGGGGGACTCGTAGCTGTAAACGATGTGGATTTAAACGTCCAGCAGGGTACCATTCATGCCGTGATTGGTCCCAATGGAGCAGGGAAAACGACCCTGTTCAACTGCATCACCGGACTTCGAAGGGCCGATGCAGGTGAGATCCTGTTTGAAGGAGAGAACATCACAGAACTTCCTACCCATCGGATTGCAGCCAAAGGGATCGGTAGAACCTTCCAGAATATTCGGCTATTCCCGTACCTTTCGGTATTGGATAATGTAAAGGTAGGAACGCACCTGTTGAATCAAACCACCCTGTGGGATACGGCCCTAAAAAGTTCTAGGTTCCGAAAGGTAGAAAAGGAAGTGCAAGATCTTTGCATGGATCTATTGCACCAGACAGGACTCTCAGAAAAGAAGGACCTATATGCACGTAATCTTCCCTATGGGGAACAAAGAAAGCTGGAGATTGCTCGAGCATTGGCTTCAAAACCGAAACTTCTCCTTTTGGATGAGCCAGCCGCAGGTATGAATCCCGCAGAAACGGCCGAACTGGACGATTTTATTCGATCTCTTAAAGCCAAAGGGATTACCATCCTTTTGATCGAACACGATATGAAGTTGGTAATGAGCATTGCCGATACCATTTCAGTGATTGATTATGGGGTAAAAATCGCCGAAGGAACTGCTTCTGAAATCCAATCCAATGAGCGGGTAATTGAAGCCTATCTGGGAAAGAGGAGGAACTAGCCATGCCCCTGTTGGAGATCGAGAATCTGGTGGTGCAGTATGGAGCGATTCGAGCCTTAAAAGGAATCTCTCTTACAGTAGAAAAAGGTGCATTGGTTACGTTGATTGGATCGAACGGAGCAGGGAAAAGCACCCTATTAAATACCATCACTGGAGTTGTAAAAGCGGTGGATGGTACGATCCGTTTCGATGGGATCGATATCACCAATTGGGATTCCCATGAAATCGTACGGTGTGGTATCTGCCAGGTACCAGAAGGACGAAAGATCTTCTCCGAACTGAGCGTGGAAGAGAACCTATTTGCGGGAGCGTATATTCTGAAAGACAAGAATGAGGTAAAGAAGAATCTCCAGATGGTGTATGACCTGTTTCCCCGATTAGCGGAACGGAGAAAGCAGGAGGGGGGGACTCTATCCGGAGGGGAGCAGCAGATGCTAGCTCTGGCTAGGGGTATTATGTCCAACCCTCAACTTTTACTCCTGGATGAACCGAGTTTGGGACTCGCTCCTCTGATTGTAGACAAGATTTTCGAGTTCATTCAGCAGATCAACCAGTTGGGTAAAACCATCCTATTGGTTGAGCAGAATGCCAATATGGCACTACAAGTAGCTTCCTATGGATACGTGTTGGAAACGGGGATGATTCGGTTCCATGATGCTTCAGAAAACCTGCGAAACAATGACCTAGTGAAGAAGGCCTACCTAGGGATCACAGGGTGAGGTTTAGAGGTGGTTCTCGGATGTTGCTCTGCGTGGATGTAGGGACTTCATTCTGTAAGGCTTGTCTGATAAACGAAAACGGCGAGATCCTTGCTCTGGAAAAACATTCCTATCGGATCACACTGGATGGAAGGAAAGCGGAGATACATCCCGATACAGTATGGGAAGTAATGGTGGAAACCATACACGCCTTGTTGAATACCCATTCTGTCGATCGAATCCTTGGGGGGGGAATCAGTACGGTATTGGGATTTGTGTTTCTAGATTCAAAGGGAAGACCTGTACGGCCAGCGATTCTTTATTTAGACTCCCGGGCAGAGGATGAATGCCAGAAAGCCCTCCAACGGGAGGAGATTTCTTCTCGCTTCAAACGGACAGGTAGGCGATTCACGCCCGAACTCTTAGCTTCCCAGGTACGTTGGATTCGCATACACGAGGGAGATTGTATGGCCCGAATCCATCGCATTCTGGGTTTGAAAGACTATCTGGTGTTCCAGTTGACAGGGGAGATGGGAACAGATTATGCCCATATGAACTATTCTGGACTGTACGATATCGAAAAGGGTCACTTTGATCCAGTTCTTCTATCCTGGATTGATCTTGATGAAGAAGTGTTTCCTCCTTGCTGCTATCCCTACGAAGTAGCGGGTCTTGTACGGAAGTCTGCATCCGAAGTTACCGGGATCCCTCTGGGGACACCAGTTATACGGGGGAGTACGGATGGGACTACAGCCATGTACGGAGGGGGAATTGCAGAATCAGGGACTGCGGTATGGGTGAGTGGAACGACCGATGTATGCATGTGTTTGAATGCTCACCCGATTCCAGACCCCTCAGGAATCTTGAACCAAAACACAGGTATGATTCCTGGAACCTTCGCCCTCGGGGGAGCTACAGGTCTTTCGGGAGGTACCCTTTTAAAGTTTTTAGAACTATTCCCGTTGCAATGGGAAAATATACTGTTGTCCATCCCAGCGATTCCTCCAGGTTCGGAAGGATTGACTTTTTTCCCGGGACTCACGGGTGAACGTTCTCCCTATTGGATTCCCTCCGCAACAGGTTCCATTTTTGGATGGAGAATGAACCACACACCTGCCCATTTCCTTAGAGCTTGGATAGAAGGATCCACGTACAGAATCTTCCGGATCCTATATACTCTTGTATCCGCAGGAGTGGAGGTACATACTCTTCATCTGGTAGGAGGAGGGGCAATTTGGGATACGGTAAACCAAGTCCGAACGGACATACTTGGAAAACCTATGAAGCGATTGTCCCAGTTGGAAGGGACGCTTCTAGGGGTTGCACTTTTTACCGCTGTAGGCATAGGACTATTTTCATCCCTTTCGGAAGGGTCAAGGGAGTGGGTCCGAATCCAACATGAATATTCACCAGATCTGGAGAAAACGTCCCACTACCAGGTACTGTTCCATCAGTTTGAGGAACTACTCTACAGATTCTATACAGGCTCTATATCCGAATCAAAGAGAGAGGTGATTGCATGAGTATGAAGAAAGAAACTCGCGAAGATCAATTGGTTCCCAAAGAAGAGATGCTCGAGAAGATTAGAGCAGCTATCAAGGATCGGGCAACCTGGTTTGCCCTTCTGTTCGAAGAGTTTTCCAAAGTCCTGCCCGAACAGACTGTGGAAGAGGTGAGTCGCCGGGCTATCTATCGATTCGGGCTCCTGAAGGCACAGAAAGATCCTGAACCTTTTCGCCCTAAAGACTGGGTGATTAAGCACAAGGAGAAGGGATCAGCTGACGTGTTTCAGTCGGAGGTTTCCTATACAGAGGAGTGGGCCGAGCAGAGAATGACCCATTGCCCATTGGTGGATGCATGGAAAGAATTGGGTCTTTCGGACAAGCGGATCCAACTCCTCTGTGATATCGCTATGGAGGGAGATCGGGGCAGGGCAGAGGGACATCCGGGAATTACGATGGATCTGCATGAAACCATTGGAAAAGGATGTAGTTTCTGTCGATTGGTGATACGATATACGTAACGACACCGCAGAGAGGGGTATGGAAGGATGAATATCTACTTCTGCGGAATGATCGGGTCGGGTAAGACCTCTATCGGAAAGGGATTGGCCAAGGAATTGGGGCTTTCTTACTACGATCTGGACTGGGAGATGGATTCCATCCTGGGCTATTCCTTCCATCGTCTTGTGCAGGAGCAGGGATGGGTAGCTTTCAGGGAACTGGAGTATTCCATTTGCAAGAGTTTTGCCCAACGAAAGAATGCCATTATTGGCTTGGGGGGAGGCACTATCCGGTATGAATGGAATCGGGATGCTCTTCGAGGCTCTGGAATCATCATTCTTCTGGAGGCTTCGATCCCAGAACTGGTTCGGAGGGTGTCATTGGCAGATAGACCGAGGGTAAATCCCGGAACCTCCATAGAGGAAGACATCCGGATCATCTGGGATAAGTATCGGGATCGGTACGAGGGATCTGCCGACATCATTTACCGCACGGATCAGAAAACCTTGGAAGAAGAGATCCGTGAGCTTGCACTGATGGTAAAAACGGATCCAAGGTTCCATGCGTTGGAATTACCGTTGAAAACCCAATGAACAATGAGATTGAAGAGGAGGACAGAATGACAAAGATCGAGCGTGTAGATGCCGTACTCGCGGGCAAAGAGCCAGACCGACCTCCCGTTTCTCTTTGGTACCATTTTGGCCATCAACATTTGAGTGGAGAAAAGTTCGCTTCCCTTGCGCTGGACTTCTTCAATTACTATGACTTTGATTTCCTGAAATTGATGAACGACTATTTTTATCCTATGCCCGATGGGTACGAAGAGGTAGCTACCGGGCGGGATCTACTGAAACTTCCTAGATTCGAACCGGAACGGTGTGAATGGAAGGAACAGCTCAAGGCGATACGAATCCTGAGTAAAGCTTTAAAAGGCCAAGCATACCTGATCGACACGGTGTTCGATCCCTGGCAGAGCCTACAACGGAATGTCTGCGGGGAACATCTACCTCAATTAGCGAAAGAGTATCCTAAGGAATTAACGAAAGCACTGAATATCGTGGCCGACAACTTAATCGATTATTGTCGCAAGTCGATTCAGAGCGGAGCTCATGGGATATTCATGTCTGTGTTAGCCAGCAAGGAACACGTGGATAGGAAAACCTACCTTTCTTTCATTAAGCCTGCGGCCATGAAAGTATTCGACAGTATCAAGTCCCTAGCTCCCATGAATGTGGCTCATATCCATGGTACCCAGATCTATACAAAGGATGTGTTAGATTTTCCCGTCCCCATTCTAAGTTGGGAAGATCGACTCCCGAAGAATCCTTCCTTGGAGGAGATGAAAAGACTTTTCCCGGGCGTGGTAATGGGAGGAATCGACAACACGATCGTTACCCGACATACCCCTGCATTCATTAAGCGGAATGTGCTAGAGGGAATTCAGATGGGAGGGAAGAGCCGATTCATTCTTGCAAACGGCTGCAGTATTCCCTCCTGGATGAGTTCCAAAGTGCTGAAGATGATCGTGGAAACAGCGAAGAAGACACCGACCTAAACCGGAGATTCGTCTTCCTCTTCCTCCTCGCCCGTATGCACGTGCCCATGGGAGAGCTCTTCCGGGGTTGCTTCCCGAACTCCTTCCACCTGAACATTAAAGGTGAGGGTCTGTCCCGCTAGGGGGTGATTTCCGTCTACTTGAACGGATTCCGCATCTACATGGAGCACCCGAAAGATATGGTACGATCCATCCCGAGTCTGACCGGCAAACTCCATTCCTTCCTGAATAGAATCCGCATTCTCGAACCGATCCCTCGGGAGAGTGAGCACTAACTGCTCATCGTAGTACCCATACCCCTCCTCGGGAGAGAGGGTTACCGAAATCTGATCCCCCACAGATTTTCCCTCCAACACTTTCTCTAGTCCGGGGATCAGCTGACCGATCCCATGAATGTAGGAGAGCGGATCCCGACCCAAAGAGGAATCGAGTTCCAATCCTTCCTCCGAGAACAAGGTGTAATGGATACTCACTACACAATTCTTACCAATTTGCACGATTTATCCCTTCCTTTCGCAATAAAAGATCTGTTAGTGTACCGCATCCTTCGATATGTGGCAACCCATCTGCTCGAATGTTGGTGTTTGCCATTGACCATTTATAAGGAGCTCATATGGTTTAAAACGGGCTTTGTAGGACATTTTCGGTGAATTGGGAACGTAGAACCCAAGATAGTAAAAATCCTTACCTAAATTCTTCGCGATTTCTAGTTCTTTCAAGACCGAAAACGTTCCTAGACTTCTCTTGGCTTCTTCCGGTTCAAATGCGAAGTATACACTCGATAGGGAATGGGGAAGGTAGTCTATCCAGCTCACACCTACTAGTTTCCCGTGAACAAAGTACCTCAGCATGCGGGTATCGATGGGTGAGGCACAGAGGAACCGCCGAAATCCCTCTTCTTGAATGGAGGGTTCCTCTTTTTCATGTTTATAAATATTGTAACGACGATACAGGGCAAATACTTCAACGTCGAAGGAAATGCTGGTTTCTACAATTTCTACATCGCGGTTTCGTCTGAGGCATTTTCTCATGCTTACGGAGGGTTGGAACTTGGATACCGGTATTCGTAAGGGGATGCAAGATGTGCAGTTTTCGCAATGATTTTGGTAGAAGATGTACCCGCTCCTTCGAAACCCTTCGGAAAGCAAGGATTCGTACAATACGGAGGGAAACTTTCTCGCTACGAAGAGGTGGGTAGTCCAAGTCTTTCCTTCTAGATATGGGCAAGGGGAAGGATTCCCTCGATAAAGAATGATGGATTTAGCATGATCCATCCGCTTCATTCGCTTAAAATATATCCCCTTAGAGGAGGAAACCCGTTGAAGTTTACCGACGAGTAACTTTGCGTGTAGGCTCCGGTAGTGAAAATGTACACTCGGTCACCCATCGTCACGGTATGAGGCATAGTGTACCGATGATGCTCATAGAGGATATCAATACTATCACACGTAGGACCTGCTAGGATGATTTCTTCGGCGGTTCCTTTCTTGGGGAAATAGATGGGATATTTAATTGCCTCACCCAAGGTTTCGATCAACCCTCCGAATACTCCGATATCCAAGTAGACCCATCGGTACAGGTCATTCTTTGCCTTGCGAGAGATCAACACGACTTCCGATACGATTATGCCCGCATCTCCGACAAGGGCCCTTCCGGGTTCGATCCAGATTTCTGGCATCTCATCCCCAAAGTCTTCGTACAGGAAGCGATGGATTTCGCTAGCATAGATGGAAAGAGGAAGGGTAGGTTCTAAGTAGTTAGCAGGTAATCCTCCCCCTAGGTTGATCATCTTTAGTTTTATTCCTTGAGAAGCAACAGACTCGAAGAGATACCTACATTTAGAAATAGCATCGTCCCACTGGCCAATGTCCCGTTGCTGGGACCCCACATGGAAGGATAGACCGAACGGTTCAAGACCCCAATCCCGGGCCTGAAGGATCATGGTATATACGATGTCTGTGTGGGCTCCAAACTTTCTGGATAACGGCCAATCGGAACCTAACCCTTCTGTATAGGTACGAAAGAACACCCGGGATCCTGGTGCTGCTCGAGCGATCTTTTCCAAATCTTCGGGAGAATCGGTTACGAAAACTTTGACCCCTTGCTGATACGCGTAGGCTATCTCTCGTTCCTTCTTTATAGTATTTCCAAAGCTTATTTTTTCGGAAGGGATTCCTAGTTTCAATAGTTGGTCCAATTCGTAGCAAGAGGCTACATCGAAATGGGATCCCATACGATGTAAGAAGAGGATAACCTCATCCATCGGGTTAGCCTTGACCGAGTAATAGATCTTCGCAAAGGGTAGGAATTGTTGGATTTCCTCGTACCGTTTCTGCACCATAGAGAGATCGATAACGAGGAATGGGGTTTCTTTGTCCTTGGAAAAGTCCACAATTTTTTCGAATCGTCTTCGCGGAATGAAACGTTCTAAGTTGAAAGCGTATTGTGTTTTTTTCATGGATGCTCCGGATACTCTTGTATAAAATTAGGGAGTATTCTACAGTATGAGGCTGTCACATACAATAGCTTTCGGGAGGTATTCTGTGATTACACTACCAGTTTTTCGGACAAATACACTCTACACCATTCAACCTACTAAAATTATTGCACTAGGATTGAACTATCGGGAACATGTGAAAGAAAGTGTGAGCGCTCAATTCGTCCAAGTTCCCCTAGAGGAACCAAAGGAGCCTGTTCTTTTTCCTAAGACCCCTAACTGTCTCATTGGACCAGATGAGCCCATCCTTATTCCAGCAATTCTCTCGTCCTACAATTTCGAATCCCCCAGAACCGATTATGAAGCGGAATTGGCCTTCATCATCAAAGAAACATGTAAGCATGTCCCTCCGGAGAAGGCCTACGATTATATCTATGGATTTACCTGTATGAACGATGTAAGTCAGAGGAACATCCAGACCTCGGATAAATCCGGTTGGTTTCGGGGCAAGTCTTTCGATACCTTCGGTCCGATCGGGCCCCAGATCGTCCTCATGAAAGATATTGGCGACCCCCAGAATCTCTCTATTCAGTGTCGAGTGAATGGAAAGGTAGTACAATCGGGAAATACGAAGGATATGATTTTCTCTATTCGGGAGATACTATCTTTCATTTCTAAAAACATGACCCTTTATCCAGGAGACATTATTACCACCGGAACTCCTCAAGGAGTAGGTCCAATCAAACCTGGAGATATCGTGGAGGTGGAAATCGAGAGGATAGGGATCCTTCGGAATCCAGTGGCCCTGGAGAAAGTATAGAACTCTCAAAACCTTTTCGCCATGATAGAAGCTGAACGTACTCATCGGTGTATTTTAATTGTGATCGATAGCTTTGGGATAGGAGCGATGCCCGATGCGGCCAGTTATGGAGATGAGGGAGCGGATACCGCTTTCCATATCTGCCAGGCGGTGTCGGGTCCTAAATGGCCTACCCTGCAAGCCCTCGGGCTAGGGAATTGTGCCCAACTTTTAGGGAAGATCCTGCCAGGTTGTGAACCCGCCATAAATCCTCAAGCTTCCTTTGGAATACTGGAAGAGAAGTCACCCGGAAAGGACACTACTACGGGACATTGGGAGTTAGCTGGTATTGTTCTCCATCGACCCTTCTTCACTTTCCCACCCACCTATCCTTCTTTTCCTTCTGATCTTGTTCGAGCGTTTGAGAAGGAAACTGGAAGAAAGGTCCTTGGAAACAAGGCAGCATCGGGTACAGAGATCATACAGGAATTAGGAGCGGAACATATTCGGACGGGAAATCCCATCTGTTATACTTCTGCGGATTCGGTGTTTCAGATCGCTGCCCATGAAGAGGTAATCCCTTTGGAGGAACTCTATCGAATCTGTATGATTGCCCGAAGACTTTGCGATCCGTTGAACGTTGCCCGGGTAATTGCGCGCCCCTTTGTTGGGCAACCTGGATCCTTTATTCGGACCAAGAACCGAAAAGATTTCAGCCTGTCCCTACCTGCTCCTTCTGTATTGAATGTACTACAGTCTGCAGGAGTACGAACCATCGGTATAGGGAAGATAGGGAACATCTTCAACGATTCAGGTCTCGATGAGAATTATCCGGATAAGGGAAACCTTGCTTGTCTGGAACGAACCCACTCCCTTGTACAACGGGAAAGGACCAGAAAAGAGTTTCTTTTTGTCAATTTAGTGGATACTGACATGGTATATGGGCACCGGAGGGATGTGCGGGGGTATTTTCATGCAGTGAGCGAGATCGATAAAGCTTTAAACCGTTTGCTGCCCTATGTAGAAGTAGGGGACTCACTGATTGTAACAGCCGATCATGGATGTGATCCCACTTTCAGAGGAACGGATCATACGCGGGAATATGTGCCTCTCCTTGTATATCAAAAAGAGAGAAAAGGCGTTTCCCTAGGAATACGGAAGACCTTTGCGGATGTAGCATCCTTTGTGTGCCAATTTTTCGGTCTTCCCAATTCCTTCCCAGGGACATCTTGGAGCTATGGATGAAACGGGATAGACTGTTTGGAAGTATAGAAGCCGGTGGTACCAAGTTCACTTGTGCTGTCGGCGAGGACCCTTTTCGTATGGTAGCGCAAAAAACCTTCCCTACCACTACTCCATCAGAGACGTTGGGAAGGGTAATCGAGTTTTTTCATTCAGTGGAAGAGGAGTTCGGAAAGATCGAAGCATTTGGAATCTGCTCGTTTGGGCCTGTAGATCTTCGCCATGGATCCCCAACGTATGGTTGTATCACTTCTACCCCGAAAAAAGGATGGGAACAGACTCCCATTGTTCAGAATTTGGAAGCTGAGTTCAGGGTTCCTATTGGATTCGATACCGATGTGAACGGAGCTGCGCTTGGAGAAAGAAGATGGGGGGCTGGACAGGGGAAGGATACCATCCTGTACATTACCGTAGGAACGGGAATTGGTGGTGGAGCCTTGGTGAATGGACAACCGATCCATGGATTGGTGCATCCCGAGATGGGGCATGTGCGAATCCCCCATGATCATGCAAAGGATCCCTTTCCTGGATCCTGTCCTTACCATGGAGATTGCCTGGAAGGGTTGGCATCGGGAGCCGCTTTGAACGCCCGGTGGGGTAAACCTGCTTCAGCGTTAGAATCTGGTCACCCTGCCTGGGACCTTGTGGCAGAGTATCTGGGTTTCGGTATAGTGAATTACATTCTTACCTTGTCTCCGGAAGTGGTGATCCTGGGAGGAGGGGTGATGAAAGCCTCCCATCTTTTCAATCGGATCAGAAGAAAGGTTACTACCCTTCTCAACCAGTATGTGAAATCCCCTATGGTGGAGGAGAAGATCGAAACCTATATAGTGCCCCCAGCCCTTGGGGATTGGGCGGGAATCGCGGGCGGGTTCGAGTTAGCCCTAAGGGCTTGTACGGAAGGCTCCAATCTTCACCGTTAGAACTGCATATCCTGAAGATAGATCTTCCTGTTGCACAATCACTTGGGAGGGAACTTTCAATTTCACATTGGTAAAGTTCCAAATGGCTGTGATCCCCGCTCGAACTATCTGCTCTGCTACCTCTTGAGCGGCACTAGAGGGTACCGTCAGGATGGCGATTTCTATCCCTAGTTCTTGTTTCACTTGAGGGAGCACATCCATAGAATAGATATCGATTCCATGGATCTTTTTCCCAATTTTATCGGATTCCACGTCGAATCCCGCACAGATCCGGAGACCATGTTTCAGAAACTCCTTGTTTCCCATCAATGCCTGTCCTAGATGACCAGCTCCTACGATGGCAGCCTTTTTATCGGTATCCCAGTGCAGGAATCGATTGATGGCAATATAGAGGTCTTTTACCGAATATCCGATTCTTGGCTTTCCTGCGATCCCTGTTAAAGCAAGGTCCTTGCGAACTTGGATGGGTTCCAGCTCAAGTTCTTGAGCAATCACGGTACCTGAAATGTATTCTATACCCTCATCCAACGCTTGCTGTACCAAAACCAAGTATGAAGGGAGCCTGCGGATGGAAGGCAAACTGGTAAGTTTACTTGTTTTCATTGGTTGCTCCTGCATCTCTTCCCATGGGATACAATCTCTTTTATCATACTTCTAGAATTTTTGCGAGAGAGAATTCACATGTTTTTTGTTGAAATTGAAAAGATAGTCCAAGGTGGTTTTGGAATCGGTAGGGTTCAAGGAAAGGTGATCTTTGTCCCTTATACACTGCCCGGAGAGAGGGTTCAGGTGGAAACCACAAAGGCAAGAAAGGATTATGAAATTGCCCAGACCTTTCATATTTTACAGCCTTCCCCCTACCGTATTACGTCTCTTTGTCCATATTTCCCCCAATGTGGGGGATGTCAATTCCATCATATCGGGTATGATACTGAATTAGGGATCAAAAGAGAAATGTTCCAGGAAACCCTTAGGCGGATTACCGGTCTATCTTCTATTCGATCAGATTTTTCTATTGGGTTCATACATTCCTATCCCCTAGCCTGCCGGAATCGAGTTCGATTACATTTCTCGGAAGGGCAGATAGGATTTTTAACCGCAAAGGGAAATTCCCTGGTACCCATAGATCGTTGCATTGTATGCGTAGAGGAGATAAATCGATTCCTACAGGATGTCTGGGATCACAGAATTCCGTTGAGATCTAGCGGAGAAGCAACTGTCTTTGGGTATGGAGGAAACTATTTCTGGGAAGGGGGAAGTAGAGAAGTCACAGTGGAGTTACTAGGAAAACAAGTATCGTTCCCCATAGACTCTTTTTTTCAAAGCAACCTGTCAGTTTTAGAACGATTGATTCAAACTCACATTTTGCCTTTGCAGGGTTCAAGGATCCTAGAATTGTACGCTGGAGTGGGTACTTTTGGCGTCTTTTTAAAAAACAATTGTACTCACTACACGATGGTGGAAGAGTATCCTACTTCCGTGCAATTCGCTCGGAAGAATTTAGGAAAAGGACGGGTGAAGGTAGTGCAGGGGAAGGTGGAACAATGGATTCATCAACGAGACATGTACGATACAGTGGTGATAGATCCACCTCGGGCTGGACTATCTCTCCCTGTACGGGAGTTCTTGCTACGAATGTCTCCCAAGACAATCCTGTATATATCCTGTAACCCAGTTACCTTTGCTCGGGATTTAAAATCCTTTTTAACCGGAGGGTACGAAATCAAATTCTGCACTCTATACGATTTCTATCCTCGGACGACCCATCTTGAGGTGGTATGCCAGTTAGAAAAACAGTAATCCTTCTTGTGTTGGTAGCTCTTTGGTACAGGATGGGTGCAGAGGCCCAGGATAGGGACGCTTTCTACATAAAGTATGCTTTGGATGGGAAACCCCTTGCAATTCTACATTCTGCTCAAGGGGATGAAGTATGGGTGGTGACGGATGCAAACTCTTTAGTACGGGTGAGGTGGCAAGGGGGTATCCAGAAACAGGTACCTTTGCCTAGGGGAGTGAAAGGAGCCTTCCCAAGGTTTCAGGGTGGAGTCCTGATTTGGTTCAGCAGCAACGAGATTCAATGGTACAATTCCAATGGAGGTCTGGTGCGTCAGTTTAGGGTAGAGAACGACGCTGTGCGTTTAGTGCAAGAAACAATGGGAGGCTACGCCCTGGTAGAGACGGAAGAAAGCAAGGCAGTTCTCTATAGTCTTGCTGGAAACAAGCTGCTCGAATGGAAACGGGAAGGGGCACCTTCGCTACCCCTCCAGATAAGCGATCAGGATACGATTCTAGATGCACAGACTACGGGACATTGCGTGGTGCGGAGGATAGACGGAACGATACTGACCAAACTCCATTTTCCCCATCCTTTACTCCTCGTATCCTGGGTTGGAGACAGAATCCTCTTGGGGGTGTCTCCAGACGGGAAGGCAACCCTTCTGAATCAGGATGGAAAAGAGCTAGGGAGTAGAATTCTGTTTCCCACCCAAACCTTACTGTATCCTTCTATGATCCAGATCAGTCGAGGGGGAACCGTATCCTATCTCGATCTTAATGGATACTTTCATGTAAGTTCCTTGGAAGAAGGATCGGATGGTTTGCCTCGTTCCTATCCGTTGAACCTTCAAAACAGTCAACCGACGGCACTGGGTGTTTCTAGTACCGGAATCTCCATCTGCGTAGGAGATTCCCAATGGATCCTTCACTGGATCCGGGTTCCTGATGAGAAGCTGCCTCGGACTTCTCGTAAAGCAGTGTTGCAGTATTCCGTTCCTAATACTTTCCTACTTAACCCTGCAGAGCAATATTTTATGGACCTTGTCAAAAGTCCTTTTCCTCGGAAAAATCTCCAACTCCTAGAAGAAACGAAGAATTACCTCCGAGATGGAAATCTCCATTGGATTCTTCTGGAGGTAAAGAAAGGGCTGCAAGCACTCATTACCAGGGAGGAACTAGGAGCTACCCTTAGGGTAGATGCAGTGCTTCTACTGGGCAGGATCGGGGATGGATTCGATGGAGAGTGGTTAGGGAAGAGATTGATCGAGGAAAAGGAACAAGTTGTTCGGAGAAGTATTCTGGAAGCCCTCTATCCTTTGTCGGTTGCCCCTAACGAAATAACGAGAAAGGATCTTTTCACATACCTTAGAAGTAAGCGCAAGACTCTAGATCTCCTCGATCTTCGATTGTCTCTGGTACTTCTGGATAACTGGATAAAAAGTTCCGGCTTTCCTCTTCGGCAGGATGAAATGGAGACCCTATCCTCCCTCGCAGCTGAGAACCCTCAGTTTTCCAGACCGATTGTCGAGTTTATTCGGAGGTGAAATTCCCTTTGTCAAGGATCGATCCCTGTGGCATACTTACCGTATGAGATCTTTCTTTTTTTTCCTGTTCGTCTGTCTGGGGGCACCGATTCTTATCGGAGAAGAGCTACGGGTAGATACAGAAGAACTACAAGGAGCCCTGAAAGAAGGCATCGTATTTGAAAACTATGAAGGGGTACCAGAGAAGATCGAAACCCTAGCCCAGATTCGGGGGATCGGAACTGCCTTGGCAGGTGAAGGGAGAAGGGCTTCTACGGGCAAGTATACCGTGATCCGAGCAGTGGATCCTTCCACCCCAATAGGATTGGATGCAGATATTTTCATCCTTGAACCCGATGCATCGGTGGATCATATTCGAAACCTTCGGTGGATCTTAGGAAGTTATTTGGAAGCCCAATACGGATATGGTAGGGCCGATGCCGACCTTCTGTCCCAGTTCATCACCCTATACAATGCTGTGTATCGAAAGAATATTCCTTATTTCAAAGAACGGTATAAACCTGTTGTGCTCTCCTACCTGGATCCCGCAAAAGTGGGATTGGCTCTTAGGTATCGAGAGTGGCCAGGAAATACCCAACTGTTGATCCCCCTCTCTGGACCAAAAAAGAAAGGGATTCTGAGCATTGAAACAGGCACTTTGACCGAAAAACCGGTGGTGGAGGAACTTCGCAAAGAAGAAGACCGGGGTATCCCTCTCCGGAAAGAAATGGTGGAGTTGAAAGAACGACAACTAAAAGAAGAGGAACGGCAGCTGGAAGTTGAAAAAAAGGCTCTTCAGGTGGAAAAAGAGAAGCTTAAAGCAGAAGAGAACCTAGATACATCCCAAAGAAAACAGGTATCTCAACCTTCCCGAGCGGAACCTTCTTTAAAAGACATCCCTTCAAGCCATCCTCAACCCAGTGCAGCAACTCAGCCGGTACGTTCTTCAGAACAAGGTCCAAAGACATTAGCACCATCTTCGACTCCTACTTCAACGACTTCCCCATCGGTACCAGCAGTGGAACCGACTCCCTCTTCCACCCTAGAAACGAAATCTTCTCAACCCTCTATTGCAGCCAAAGAGGAAGAGTTGAAAGAAAAAGAGAAACAGATTCAGGAAAAACAACAAGCCCTTCGGGAGGAACGGATAGCGATTGCGAAGGATCAGCAGGAACTGCTAGCAGGCAATGCGCTTCAGGTAGCGAAAATGGTGCCTTTTCTATTCATGGAGAAAGAAGGTCCTAGACTCGTGCTTTTAGAGGAGAACTCAGGTGTTGTTACCGTACGGTCCAACGAGTATCCTTTGAAGCAACCCATATTTCATTCCTTCGGAGGGGGATACCTGGTGATCCTTGATAGAGGAGGCAAGGGAGGTAAGCTTGCCATATTGGATCCCGCTAGTTTACAAGTCCGTGTTACATCCCGCGAAGAAATCTATGGACCAGGGAAGGTAAGAGTGCACGAATCCGTCTGTTTTGCCGTCCTTCGGGAAGGTAACGCATGGTTTGTAGGAAAGTTTGATTCCACGTTGGCCCTCCTTGCTCGTTCCCGAGTATCTGTAGTTCCGGAAACCGATCTTGCAATTCAAGGGGGAAAGCTCTACGTTCAAACCTCCGATGGAAAGGTAGCGGTATTGAGTCTCGAGCTTACATCACCATGAACTTTGTCAAGGGAGGAACCGTTTCCGTTTTCTGCGAAAGAGTTTCCGAAAGCATTGAATCAGTTTCAACCAGATTCTATAAAAGAATCCTGGGTTGCGCAGCTTTTCCAACCGATCGGACCCCATAGACAATTCATCCAGGGTAAAGTCTTTTCGTTGGATGTTTTCCTCTATCTCCATCTCCAACTGATCGATATCCTCGGTTCTATTCACTACCACTACCGGGATGGTTTTCCAACCCAGCTGTTTCGCAGCCATGAGTCTTCGATACCCTGCAATGAGGGTGTATTCGGGATCGACCACGATCGGTTGAAGAAGTCCGTACTTTCGCATGCTATCCATTAGAGAGGAAAGATCCCCCAAAGACTTGCGCAGTCGTTTCCTGACCTTTATCTCCTCGATTCGTACCTGCATCAGGATACCTCTCAATCGAGTAAAGGATTGCGGCTTTCCTTCTTTCCCGTAGAAGGTTGAGTTGTTGGCATCGAGGGTTTTAAAGCAGGAGAGGAAGATCCTGTTAGAATACGTGGATCGATCTGTAAACCCACACTAGGCATTGTATCTTCTAAGGGTACTTCCTGGGGAAGGATGGCATTCCGTAGACGGTCTAGGGTAATCTGGTTTCTCTCTGTTTCAAACTCATGTAAGTCATCGAATTTTTTAGGTTCAGTTCCAGCAATGAAAATCTCCTGAATCGTCTTCCCCGTGTATCCAGGAGGAGGAATTAGGCCAGATCGGGCAGTTACAGTCATGCTTACGATACCGTCTGGTCGTGGAAAATCTTTTGGAGGAAGGTTCGTGTGTATATCCTTCATGAACCGAGCCCAGATTGGACCGGGAACGGTAGCTCCTGTTTGATTGATTCCCAAACTGTTCCCAGGTTGATCGAATCCGAACCAAATGGCGGTTGTGTAGTAGGGAGAATACCCTACAGTCCAAATATCCGACCAGTTCTGAGTGGTTCCAGTTTTACCGGCCATTGGCATGGGAAGGCCATCTACCGTATTCTTTGCGTACGCCAGGGTCCCATATTCTATGGTGGATTTCATGATATCCGTCATGATGTACGCCGTTTGTGGGCTTATGATTTGGGCAGCCTTCCCTTTCTTTCGCTGGGCGTTCCTTAGTTCTTTTTCAGGTTCAAGGATAATCTTCCCATTCCTGTCTTCAATGTATCGGATGGCCAGGGGCACAACCTCTTTGCCCTGATTCGCAATAGTAGCAAACGCTCGAGCCATCTGGATGGGAGATATACTGATAATTCCCAGCCCTAAGGGATACTTCCTTGGGAAGGTGCGATCGATTTCATTCGGATCTTCGATTCCAAGCAATGCTGCTGCCGTCTGTATAGCTGCATCGAACCCTACCGCATCGAGAATTTTCAAGGAAGGAACGTTCATCGATTTTGCCAGAGCGGTGCGCACCAGAACCGGCCCCTGCCATTCACCCTTGTAGTTCATGGGTGTATAGGGGGTACCGTCGTCATTCCAGAATACCACAGGACCATCGTACAGCATGGTTGCAGGGGTGATCTTTTTCCGTTCTACCGCCGCTGCATAGTACAGAGGCTTAAAGGCGGAACCTGGCTGTACTTTCGCTTGAACGGCTCGGTTAAACTGATTGATACTTTCGAAGCGGCTTCCCCCGACCATTGATAGAATGTACCCGGTGGAATTTTCAAGGGTAATTAAGGCTCCCTCTACAGTGTTTTTTTTGGCGCTTTTTTGTGCTTTTGAGTATCCGATTCGGGCTGCAAACTTTAGATCGTCTGACCCCATCAACATGGAAGCGATATCCAACACGGGATTGATCCTTTTTTGGTAGTGAGCCATCGATTTTTGTCGGCTCTTGGTTCCCGCAACCCGGATGTCTTCGATGTTGAAGGTGAGCGAGATTAGGTCAACGATGGGGATGAACTTTTCCTCTGCAAATACCATCCGGTTCGCAGAGGAAGCCTGATAATCGGCATTGGCTTTGGTAATTCCCTCCCTCATGAGTTGATCAGCTCGTTCCTGAAAGTCTAGATTGAGGGTGGTATGAACGATGAAGCCATCCTTGTAGATGTCCAGCGAACCGTAAAGCAATTCGTTCAACTCTTGCCGCACGTATTCACTGAAATAGGGGGCCTTATCTTCCCGTTCTAAGAATGCAGTGGAGGAACTGCTACGGGTATAATCATAGTTACTCCAGTATTCTTCGAAAGACTGATCCGCATCCTCCTGGGTCGCATATCCTAAACGAACCATTTGCTGAAGCACTTCGTATTGGATTTTTTTCAGTCGATTGGGGTATCGGATAGGGTTGTACCGCACAGGGTTTGCCAGTTGAATCACTAACGCTACCGATTCTGCCAGAGTCAAATCCCGAGCTGAGTGGTTGAAGTAGAACCTGCTAGCCGCCTCTACCCCATACACTCCTGAACCAAAGTACATTTTGTTCAGGTACAATTCCAATATTTCGTACTTCGTGAGACTTCGTTCCAACTGCAGTGCCCACCAGAGCTCCTTCAATTTTCGAGTAAAGGAAATTTCGGCACGATTCGCATAAAGATGTCCTGCGATCTGTTGGGTAATGGTGCTTCCACCAGAAAAGTAACGTCCTAACAGCAAGTTCAATCCTGCCCTCACCGTACCTCGAAGACTAAACCCGTGGTGGTTAAAAAAGTCTTGATCCTCCCTCGTGATGAGGGCGTAGATCAAATGGCGGGGAAGTTCATCTATCGAGACGATCTCTCGTTTTTCATCGGAAAAGAACTCTGTGATAAGCCTATCTTTGATATCCAAAATCTGCGAAGGAACTGCGGGTTTATAATCCCCAATATTTTCGAAGTTCTGAATATTCTTTGTGGCCCCAATTGCGATTCCGATTCCAATTCCTATGAGAACAGCGCAACAGGCTGTAATGATCAACACTAAGCGTACCTTTTGGATCATGAAACCTAGGGTACGATTCAGTACTATCTTTGTCAAGCTATGGATATTCCTTTGTTGATTGCTCGTGGGGAGAAAAAAAAAGACCGGTTCCGAAGAACCGGTCACCTCATGGGTATCGGCCTTATATAGTAAACTGGGAGGGGAACTATATGCAGCCGACACCTACATTATCGAACGTTCTAGAAAAAAATTTAGTCCTCATTTATCAAAATGTCAAGATAAAGGGAAACACCATAGGATTTGCCCTGCTCCATATAGAATCGTTTGCTTACTTGGTAGTCTCCCAAGCGAAAACTGAAAGTATGTTCTCCTGGTTCCAATGTAAACTCTCCTTGGCTGAGAGGTATGGGTTTGCCATCCACAAATACATGGGTCCCAAGGGGAGCATTGATGTGAACCGTGACTTCCTTTTTCACAAAGGTAGCCTCTACGGTAACTACTTTTCCCTTTTCTAGGGCAACTGTGGTCTGAAAAGGAGGAAATCCATCAATCTCTATCCGAAAATTTTTTAACCCAGGTTCCATATTGAGGCTCTCTTCCTTCAGTTGAAGAGCTTGGTCGTTGTGAAAAATACGGGTCTTTTCGATAGGTACCGGACCTTTAGGCGATTTTATTAAAAAGCGTACTTTTCCTAGATCCTTGAACAGAGGGCGCACCTGAACCTTGAACTCGGCTTTTAAGGCTAGTTCGGGGATTCCTTTCATGATCGGAAGAAAGGTGAACAGAAGGGGAAACATCCCTTTTTCTACTGGCTTGTCAAGAATCACGGTATCAGGGGCCAAGGAAAAGCTCGTCCTTGTTTGTAAGGGTATTTGCACGTACAGTTTGCGTTCATAAACAAAAGGTTTGAAGTATAGGAGGGTTCCTTCATAGGATTGTGGAAGGGATGGTGAGGACAGTACAGGGGAAGGGGAAAGTTTTCCGAACAGGTAAAACGCATAGGTTCCACGGTATGTTTGGGCTTCCTTAGGAGTTTCGATAAATATCTCTACTCCTTTGAGGAGGTCTTGCTCATCCTCGAGGGAAATCAACCATAGATCTTCCAATTTTACGGATAGCACAGGGGATTCGGGGGCTCCATTGCCCATTCTGCTGGATTGCAGGATCCTACCCCTCACAATATCCGCTTCACTGTTGACTGAAAATCCGGAAAGTATCAGCGTCCAGAGCAGGAATACCATTGGTTTCCACTGTATTTGCATGTGTGTCATCATGGTTTTGATTCGATCCTCTTCGGAAGCAATCGTTCAGGGTCCACAGGTCTTCCTTTTTGTCTCACTTCGAAATGCAGATGCGGACCTGTAGTGGCTCCGGTCATACCCACTGTGCCCACCATCATACCGGATTCTACCGATTGATTCAATTGTATCGATTTAGAGTCTAAGTGTCCGTAGACAGTTTGATAGTCCCCCGCATGTTGAATAATCAGGTAGGACCCAAGAATAGGATCCACACCACTTTCGATTACCTTCCCATCCCTGGCCGCAAAGATAGGAGTACCCCGTGGGGCTGCCAGATCGATCCCTGCGTGAAAATGAGGTTGACCCGTTATGGGACTAATTCGTTTCCCATAGGAGGAGGAAAGGGTGACCTGCTTCAATGGAAACACGAACAGGATCTGGAGAAAGAATGCTCGTTCCACTGAATGAAACCGTTCCTGGGCTAGAAAGCGAAAAGTCCGTCCTTCCACTTCAATGGAGGCACCTTCCAGTTTCCTCCAAGAAAGCATGATTCGCTCCATTTCGTTCCTGGGTGTCTCTGGAAGGAACAATCCAACCTGATTCGGTATAAGGAGTCTACGTCTCCCAAGAGGAAGTCCAGAAGATTCTATTGAGTTGAGGGTTGCAATCGATTCGTAGGGGAGGTTGAACCGTGCGGAAAGAGAAAATATGGTATCCTCCTCTGTTGTAAAGTACTGATAGAGGATAAGAGGGGGGAGGGGTAACCCTTGTTTCATTCTCTCGTACGAGCGAGTAACGTCTTCCTGTTGTTGTCTATAGAGAGGATCTTCCAAGTTCAACGCTCGGATATGGGGATAATCGGAGTATAGGAAAGAGAGAGACATGGATCCGCAAGCGAACCAGAGCCAATAGAACAACCGAAAAAAATACCCTAGAAAGTTACCGCTCACGTTCATGGCACCTGTGCAACCCTATCCCAAGCACAAAAAGAAACAGGAAACAAATCCCGACAGCAACCGTTCGGTTACCCTCTTGGTAGAAACGAAATGCACCCAAGAGCAGGAATAATTCTATCAGGAAAAATGCTGATCCACGAAATTTTGTACCTATTCGAGGGTGCAGTGCTTTCTGTAAAGGGTTCTTAGAACCCCTGAGGAATCGAAGGAAAAGAGGAATGAAGAGGCAACCAACCACGATTCCAATCACTAAATAGCCATACAAGGTAGGATATGTGGTAGAAAGGTACCAGAGGGGAATCACAATGAGACTCACAGCAAGAAGTAGGGAGAGCAGAAATAGGGCTACTTTTCCTAGGGTGCTTAAGAACCACCCATACCCTAAAAGGCAGTCACGGAATAGACGGTAAAGGCTATGGCGTTTTTTTTGTGGTTTCAAGGGCTTCTCTTGCTTCACGATAAAGTTTTGCATCTATTGATTTTCCTGATTTTTCCGCAGCCTCTTCCAGCCGTTTCAGGGAACGTTCCATTCCCGAACGATGGTTCAGTGCTCTGTATACCAAGTAGGATCGAGAATAGAGATCGAAAGCTTCTAACGGATTACCGGATCTTTCTTTTAAAAATCCTAAAAGGAGAAGATCCTGTGCAATACCCATGCTATTCTCCATCTGTTTATCGTACTTAAGGGCAGTCTCCGCATCGCTCATCGCTTGGGAAAGGTTTCCCTGGGTTTGGTGAATCAGGGCAAGCAAGTAATAGTTGGAAGCCAATTCCCCGAAGTTCTTGAGTTCCAAGTTCATTGCTACTGCTCGAGATATCGCTTGTTCCGCTTCCTGGGATCTCTTAAGAGCTTGTAAAGCTGCACCCAAGTTATGATAGTAAACACTATACTCCACGGCCCAGGGAGGTGTCTGGGGGATTAGGGAACGGTACTCCTCTAGCAAGGATTGAGCTTGTGAAAAAGCTCCCCTTTGTAAAAGAACCCCTGTTAGGTGATTCACCGTTTGTAGGATGAACCGATCCTTCCGGCTTGATTTGGCGATATCTAGGGCAAAAGAAATATGAGCTTCTGCTTCGGAAGGCATCCCTAGTTGAAGGTAAGTTTTACCCAAGGCGTTGTAGGCTCCAATAATTCCCTCCGTGTCGTCTACCGAGGCAAAATAGTTCTTTGCCAGCAGGTACAGTTGAAGGGCTTGTTGATAATCCGCATCTTGGTAGTAACGATTTCCAAACTCCATGTATTGGGTGGCTAGGTTACGCTTGTCAAACACCTCCTCCTTTGGAGGGGGAACGGAAGAGCAAGCGCTTAAAAGAATTAGAATCAGGGAAATCCAGTATCTCATGGTTAAAACTCCTCCATCCTGTACCCTTTCTGGGTAGTGGGAATGGGTTGCTTGGGAGGTATTCCGCCCCGTAGAAAGGGATTGTTCCGCAACCCTTCCAGTACGTCCTGTCCTTTCCGGATCGCCTGCCTACCTTCTTCAAGGGCTCCAAGAATGCGAGGTTGTGTGGTATTGAGGAAAGAGGCAAACTGCCTCAGTTCTGCAAGGTTTGACTGAACTTCCTTCAGGATCCCTTCGATCTGATCGAACAGACGGTTATTATCATCAAGAAAAGTTGCAATAGAACCCTTCGGATCCAGTAATTTTTGGACCAATCCTGTAGGATCTTTCAACACCTCTGTACCTTCCTTGAGATTGCTGGTGATATCATTAAGATTTGTGGTAATCCCCGTAGCATTCATTAAAAGCTGGTCGATGGACTGGCTTAGACTCTTTGTGGTAAGAGCGATATGTTCCGTAATTTTTTCAGATTGACGGAGCGTACCTGCCAGAGGGCTTCCACCCTTTCCTTCTAGGGAAGCTGTGACAGTACCCAAGAGAACATGAACGGAAACCAGAACTCGATTTAGGTTTTCTAGAATGGGATCTATTTCTCCTAATAGGCGAGTAACAGCGTCATCGGTTTTAGGGATCTCTACTAGTTTCGCCTCTAAAAGATACTTTCCTTCAGGGGTATCGAGGGAAGGAATAAAGGAGTTCTCCGGGATGGGTTCGGTAGGTTTTTTCCCCTGATGGAACACCAGTCCTCCTCCTAATCCAAGAGGATTGGTTTGCAGTTGTAGGATAGAGTGTTCGTATACCTTGGGATAGAAGGTGTCTTGGATATAGAAATCGATCTCGACGTCATTTTCTGGAGAAAGGGAAAGTTTCGTGATCTTGCCAATAGTGAATCCTTTGAATGTGATGGGCATCCCTACACTCAAACCATTGGCTGTTGGGAATCGACTCTTGAAATAGTAATTTTTTGCAAACCATCGTTGATTTATCCCCATCAAGACTAGGACGATCGTTATGAATAGGACTCCTACAACGACGAAGACTCCCACGATCTGGCTGGCAAATCGAATTTTAAACTTCATAGGCTCTTACTCCGTATTAGAATCCTGCAAAAGTTCCAGGATGTCTGTATCGTACACCGCTGCTTCACTCAAAACTTCAGAAATAACCTCGATCACATCTGGATTCTTACTCCTTACGACTTCTCTGAAAAGTCCCTGCTCTACGATTTTCCCACCCTTGAGAATCACCAAGCGGTCCGCCAACTGGGAAGTCAATTCTGGACTATGGGTAGCGATGATAAGAGTTTTGCCTTCCTGTTTTTGAGTTTTCAGCGTTCGGAGAATTCGTTCTACAGTGACATTATCTAGAAAGCTGGTAGGCTCATCCAGAAACAGGATAGAGGGTTCCAGAACTAGGGCGCGGAGAAGAGAAATAAGCTTTCGTTCCCCTGCAGAAAGTTGCGCTGGTCGGAATTGGGGATCATCTTGGAAATCGAACTCGGCAAGAATTCGGTGGATTTTTCGATCCAACTGTTCGATGGGTATGTTTCGGCGGTGGAACTGTAGGGGAAGAAGCAGGTTCTGGTATACCGTAAGGTTGGACCATAATGCCGCATCCTGAAAAGCGAATCCACACTGGCTTCGAAACTCGAGGAGTTCCTTTTCATTCATCCTCGAGAGGGGTTTATTGTTCACCCGCACCACTCCCTCATTGGGCCACAAGATTCCTGCTGCCACTTTCAGAAGGGTAGATCTGCCACTTCCGGAGAAACCCATTACCACGGTGCACTGGTGCAAGGGAAAGGTCATTGAAATCGAATCTAGGATTTTGATGTCTCCCCCAAAGAGACTCACAGCCTCCAGGGTAATACCGTTTTTTTCCCCTTCAGACATAGTACACCAGCGTAATTATCGCATCGGCTAGGATACAGAGAATGAAACTTCTACCTACCGCTTTGATCGCCACCTGGGGAATCTCTGTGGTGGAACGCTCCACTTTGAATCCATAGTAAGTGGCAGTAGTAGAAATGATAATTCCAAAAGTAATGCTTTTTACAAGAGAAGAGATAACGTCCTGGGTTTTCAGGGTATTCAGTAAGTTGTATAGATACTCCTGTATTTGTAGAGGACTGATGAATTGGGTCACAAGGAAAGAGCCCAGTAATCCAAACAGATTAAAATAGAGATTCAATAAGACTAACGATATCGTGACTCCCAGGAATCGTGGAACGATTAAGTAGGCGATCGGATTGATACCAAAAGAAATGTACGCTTCAATCTCATGGGATACAATAGCGTTCCCTAGTTCCGTTGCGATGGCTGTTCCCGATCGGGCAATGATGATAAAAGCTGTGAGAATGGGTCCTAATTCCCGAGTAATGATCGTGATGAGGATGGTGTACATCAGTTTCCCCTGCCCAAATTGGGGAAGGATGCTGGACCCTTGTACGATGATCACCACTCCCAATGCCAAGGAAATGATGGCAATCACACTTAAAGCCTCTACCCCCGTGAACAGGATTTGCATGACCAGAACCCGGTATCCATATCCGAATTGCCTTTTTCGAATGAATCGACCTGTTTCGATGAGGATTTCCCAAAAATAACCAGCCGCGTAGAACGCTTGAGAAATCCCTACCAAAACGCGGTTCCCAATCTGTTCTAGGATCCTGCTCATACCTTCAGTATACCACAAGAGTTAGGGAGGAAGGGTTTGGCAAAGGAATCTTCGATCCACATTCCTTCTGAAGACCGGCCCAGGGATCGATCGGGAATCGAAGGGCCATGGAAATCAGAACCCGCACTGACTAGAAGTCCTAACCGGTCTGCCATGGCTTCCCATTGGGCTCCCACTGCCTTTGTAACCCTAGGATGATACGCTTCAATCCCGTCGACTCCCATATCTTTGTACATACGGAGCACGGTTTCTGCTTGTTGGGATCCAAGACATAGGGTATCAGGATGGGCTATGAGAGCTTTCCCACCTCCGGAATGGATCAAGTCCACCCCTTCTTTGAGAGAAGGTGCTTTTTTCTTGGCGTAGTACGGTTTTCCCGGTGAAATAAACCGATGGAAAGCGTCCTCAATGGAATAGGCGATTCCCTTCTGTACTAGATATTGAGCGATGTGAGGTCTTCCCACAATAGCTCCCCCCGCTAACTTCTTGATCTCCTCGTATTCTACAACAATTCCATCGGCTTGCATTTTAGCAAGAATGAGTAGGTTACGCTCCAATCGCTGAGCTTGAAGAACTTGTAGTTTTTTCCAGAAAGCTCCTTTCCAATCCCAGATCCCCAACCCTAGTAGATGGAATTCTCCCCCCTCATACTCGATTTCGATTTCTATGCCTGGAATAAAGGTAATGCCTTTTTCGCTACAGACCCTCTCGGCTTCCAATAGACCGTCTATGGTGTCATGATCCGTTATGGCCAATACGTTCAATTTAAGACGGAGAGCCTCTTCCACCAGTTGTGTGGGAGTATAGGTACCATCCGAAGCACTGGTATGGGTATGCAGGTCTATCACACGACCCATTGCACCGGAAAAACCCTTTTCCGTCAAGGCATTCAGAAAAAATGTTCCGTTTTTAAGTCCTTTCGCCGATACTAGAAAGCGTGGAATACTCACTTACCAAAGCAACAGTGGTACTCAATTCGACTCACATCCTTCATCAACCCATTGCCATAAAAGGGAAGAGAATCGCTGCTGTGGGTAAAGTCGAAGGGATTCCGATCGATCTGCAGAATGAATGCATTGTGTATCCTGCCTTGATCAATATCCATGATCACCTGCGAGGAGATTACCTCCCTAGAGTAGGGCCGCCTGAAGGGACTTTCTATTTAAATTGGTCTGAATGGGACAAAGATTTAAAAACCTCTAGGGTGTTCCAGGAACGGGCAAACATCTCCTTGATGGATTCCTATCTGTTAGGAGCGTACAAGAACCTTTTCTCGGGGGTCTGTACAGTGAACGATCATTTTCCCCATGAGTTCAACGAACCCTTTCTGGATAAACTACCTATTCGGGTGATACGAGAGTATGCCCTTGCCCATGAATGTTCTTCTTTCGATCTGAAGTGGGGGGATGGGATTGTGACCGAGCATCGAAGGGCCTTGAAACGGGGGCATCCGTTCATTACGCACCTGGAAGAAGGGTTCGACGAAGAATCTCAACAGGGGATCGAGATTCTTCTGGAAACAGGAAGCCTCGATGAGCATGCGGTATTGATCCATTGTATTGGATTTTCCGATGAGGATATTCGAAGAGTTAGGAAGGCCGGTGCCCATGTGGTTTGGTGTCCAGCTTCCAATATGTTCATGTTCAACGTAACCTGTAAGATTCGAAAAATTCTGCGAGCGGGCGTCAATGTCAGTATTGGAACCGATTCGACCCATACAGGTTCCATAAATCTTCTAGAGGAATTACGGTACGCTCGATCTCTTTACCGAACCATGTACGGAGAGGATCTTCCTGCCAGAACTCTTTTCGAGATGGTGACGCAGAATCCTGCAAAAGCTTTACGTAGGGAGGATTCGATAGGGACCCTCGAAATAGGAAAGTGGGCAGATATTTTGGTAGTGAAACAGATCGAAGAGGACCCCTTCGAGACGTTACTAAAAATGAACCTAGAAGATATTGAGCTATTAGTTCTAGCCGGTATACCGATCCTTGGTTCCGATCGATGCATAGCTCTTTTCCAGAAAAAAGAAAAAGATTATACTAGCATTGCATTGAAAGGATGTAAGAGAACGGTCATAGGGGATCCCATGGCTTTGCTGCAACGGGTTCGGGAAAAGGTAGGTTACCCAAAAGTCCTAGACTATATGCCGTTGCAAGGGTAAATAGAGGAGACTATGGCACCAAAAGCGATGACTTTCAAAGCAAACTCAGTCATCTATTTTAAAGGGGACATCAGCGACAAAATCTACATCCTTAAGTCCGGCAAAGTGAGTATGAACTCGGAGGATATCGAAACAGGCCAAGAAGTACGGGATCTTATTCAAACCGGAGAGTTTTTCGGGGTAAAGTCAGCTTTAGGAAAGTATCCTCGCGAGGAAAGTGCAGTAGTATTGAGTGATGCGGAAGTGATCCAATTCACTGTACCTGAGTTCGAACAATTCGTGGCTCAGAACACCCGTGTGATCATGAAGATGTTAAAGGTTTTTTCGAACCAACTGCGTAGGATCCATGCAAGGGTCAGTAGTCTTCTGGTCACAGAGGAAAAGACGGATCCAGAGAGCGGCCTTTTTGGAATCGGACAGTACTACCTAAATAAAAAGATGTATGCTCAAGCCCTTTACGTGTTTCGTCGATACTTGACCTACTATCCATCAGGTAAGTTTGCTAGGGAAGCTGCCAATAATATCGCTTTGGCCGAACAGTATGCTCAAAAGTATGGCCAAGGCAAAGGACCTGAAATCGGATCATCTACTCCTGTTCCAGAGAAACATCCCACAGGGCCTACTCCCGCTGCTGCACGTGCGGAACTATCGGATGTGGCCAAAGTTTTCTACAATGGAGTTAGTTTGTTTGGGCAAAACAAGTTCCAAGAAGCTTTGGATGAGTTTAAAAAAGTAGCGGAGCAGAGGGAAGATGAAGAGTATTCGGTGAAGGCTCTCTTCGAAATTGGAAGGTGCCTATTCCAATTGAAACAATTCGATGCTGCTATTCGACAGTTTTCGGGCTTGATACAAAAGTATCCTAAATTACCGGACCTACCAGAGGCCCTCTATTACATCGGCCAATGTTACGAGGGAAAGGGTGAGGGGGATCGAGCAATAGGCTTCTATAAAAAGATCCTTACTATGACGACCGAAGCTGATCCGGTCCAACGAAAGGTGAAGAAAGCCTTACGAGCATTGGAGGAAAAGTCCAAATGAATTTGAATTTGGCAGCCTTCGAACGGTTCGCTGTCCGGTTTCAGAAAGGGGATATTATCTTTGTCGAGTATGAACCAGGGGATAGTTTCTACCTAATCCAGTCGGGAAGGGTTCAAATCTCCAAGATCATGGGGAATATAGAGAAAACCCTCGATATTCTTTATCCGGGGGAGATCTTTGGCGAGATGGCGATTCTGGAGGAAGCCCCTCGCTCTGCTAACGCAATCGCGTTGGATAACGTGAAAGCTCTTGAGTTCAACCGAGCGAACTTCGAGATCCTCATGCGAGGGAACCCTGCGATCGCATTGAAACTTCTGAAACTTTTCACCAAACGAATCTACGATCAGAGAAGGCGTTTCATGATTCTTACCCTGGACGACATTCAGGCGCGAGTGATGGATGTGTTCTTGATGCTAGCAGAAACCGACGCGGGGGGTCAGCAAGAAGGAGAAAAGCGGGAGTTCAAGACTACGATTGACGATATTGCCCACTGGGCTGGCTTACCTACGGAGAAGTGCAGGGAAGTGATCAATCACTTCATGAATCAACGCCGAATCGAAGTGCTCCCGGATAAGATCATCGTAAAGAACCTGAACGAGTTTGCCCGGTTCGTGAACTCTCGGAGAAAGACTTTGGCTACGTAAGTTTTCGGCTACTTCGATTCTATCCTTTTCAGGAGAACCTGTGGCAAAAGCGCATCGCCCCTATTACTGGAAAACCCAACGACATTTAAACCGATACAAGGAAATCATTTCTGTCTTAATAAAATACGGGTTTGGGGACATTCTTCAGCATCCAAAAGTTCTGGTTCGACCAGTGAACGTGATTCGAAACCTGAAGATTTCCCGTTGGGAGCGGATCCGGCGTGTATTGGAGGAACTTGGAATTACCTTTATCAAACTTGGTCAACTGTTGAGTAACCGACCCGACCTCCTTCCCCCAGAACTGGTAGAAGAACTGGAAAAACTCCAATCTGATGTTCCTCCCTTTCCCACCGAGGAAGCCATTCGATTGATCGAATCGGAGTATGGTGTACCCCTCGAAAAACGCTTCGTAGAGTTCTCGACCACCCCCATTGCAGCAGCTTCCATTGCCCAGGTTCATACTGCAGTACTTCCTACCGGAGAATCGGTAGTAGTCAAGGTTCAACGACCAGGCTTGGAAGAAGTAATCCGAACCGACTTAGAAATCATGCGGACCTTTGCCCATCTGATTCAGGGGCTCTTCCTTAAGTCGGAAACCATCAACCCATTGGCAATCATCGATGAGTTCGGTCGTTCTTTGGAAAGGGAAATTGACTTCTGGGTGGAAGCTGCCCATTTGGAACGGTTCGCCAACCTGTTTGCCGACAATCCCCATGTGTACGTTCCTCGCTTATATAAAGAATACACCACTCGTCGCGTACTTGTGATGGAGAGAATTCAGGGGATTCGAATTACCGATGTTCCGGCATTGCTCGCCTCTGGAAACCATCCCAAGCGGATCGCTCGGTTTGGTGCGGAAGTCGTTTTGGAACAAGTGTTTAGGTTTGGGTTCTTCCATGCGGATCCGCATCCCGGGAACATGTTCGTGCTGGAGAACGACCGAATCTGTTTCATTGACTTTGGGATGATGGGGGTAATTCTACCAAGGCACAGGGAAATCCTCAACGAGATCATGGTAGCCATGATCGATCGGGATGAGAGACGTATGGCACGTGGACTGTTGGAATTAGCGAGTCGAAAGACGATCCCCAATCTAGCGCAACTGGAATACGATCTGTATGAATTGTTAGAATTATATGGGAACCGTCCGTTAAAAGACATTCAATTAGGGGAACTCATCCAGAAACTCCTTCGACTGATCCTCTTCTACCATATTCCCTTGCCGCCGGGCTTTTTCCTGCTTTCCAAGGCACTGGTTACAATGGAAGGGGTTGGGCTCCAGCTAGATCCAGAGTTTAACCTATTACTCCAGATGGAACCTATTGTGCGAAAGATGTTTCGGATGGAATTCTCACCGGAATCGGTATATCAGGAAGTGAGGAGACAGTCTCTGCAGATTGTGGCCCTTTTGCGGAACTGGCCTTTCGATCTTAAGGAGATTGTAGAGAAGGTGAAAGAGGGGAGGCTGGTCCTCGAGTTGGATTCTAAGAACCTCGTCCCCATTCTTCGAGAATGGGATATCATCTCCAATAGACTTAGCTTTTCTATTGTGCTAGCCGCGCTAGTGGTTGGGTCTTCCATCGTGATCAATGCAAAAGTACCTCCTCTCTGGGGAGATTTTTCCGTGATCGGGGTGTTAGGATTTCTAGTAGCAGGTTTGATCGGATTCTGGCTTCTTTTATCAATTTTAAGGAAAAAGAAGATGTGAAAACTGAAGATAGCCAGAAGTGGGAATCGAACCCACGACCCACGCTTTACGAGAGCGTTGCTCTGCCCCTGAGCTATTCTGGCACGTAATTCTATCCGCTGTTTCGGGATATTATCAAACGAAGGGGTTGAATGTCAATTCAAAGGGTCGGAGGTGAGCTTATATCCTTGGTGCCTCTTCTGGACGTACGGGTTTTCCGTCCTTATACACCAGGAAATAGAGATCCGGTGTCTGATTGTATGGGTTCACCCCCAACGTACCGATTCGCTGACCTTTTTCCACCAAATCCCCGGGTTCCACGTTGGTAGTTTCGTTACCGGCATATACATAGAGGTACCCTTGATCGGATTGAATGATTACCACTTTCCCGAAACCCCGATACGGCCCAACCCAAGCTACCTTTCCTGAGGACACGGAATACACAGGATCCCCTGCTTTCCCTTGGAAGGAAATTCCTTCTAGCTTCCCGGTCAGTTCCTTTCGGGTGCCTGGATGGGGCCAATAGATGTTTTTTACCTGCGGAGAACTTTCCTTCGAACTAACCGTGCTAACTCCCGTTCCAGATGGATCGCCGAGTACACCCTTCTTCTGTTGGGGATCTTCCGATCTCTGTTTCACGATTTTTTCAGGAGGTTGTGAAGAGGTAGCTTTTTCTTTTGTGACATTCGCTGGTTGCGATACTTCTGCATGTTTCCCTTCTAGGATTTTCGGTACATAGAGAGTGTCCCCTGGTTTAATGGTGGCCTGTGGCTGAAGGTTGTTGAGGGACAGGAGGACTTCTACTTTGACTCCCATCTTTCTCGCGATCCCATACAGGGTATCTCCCTTTTGTACTAGGTATACGTTGGGGATGATAAGGTTCGTTCCTACTCGTACCTTGGAAGGATCGTTGATCCCATTGGCTTTCAATATCGCTTCCAGGGGAACCTTGAATTGTCGGGAGATGCTGTAAAGAGTCTCTCCCTCTTTAATGGAGTACTGGTAGGTTTCCTGTGCTTGCAAAGTAAGGGAGAACAGGAAAAAGAACATGGAAATGAGGAGTCCCAACAAACCGAAGTATCCCGACTCAGTATTCTTCATAGGTATTAATACCATCGGTGTTTTGGAAGGTATATTTTAGATGAAAGGGAGGGAGTTTAGAGATTTATTCCGCTATCGGGCTGGGGGGACTTGAACCCCCGGCCTCTTGGTCCCGAACCAAGCGCGCTAGCCACTGCGCTACAGCCCGAAAAAAAGAAACCCCCGCGTATGCGGGGGTGTGACGGGAGCGACGGGACTTGAACCCGCGATCTCCGGCTTGACAGGCCAGCGCGATAACCAGCTTCGCTACGCCCCCTTGGGTGGACTGCAATATACAGAATTTCCGCCGTCCTGTCAATATAGCACGGATATTGATTCTTTCCCTTGTTTTTGATTAACTAGATGTACCGGGAGGAAAAACTATGAGTGAAATTCTCTGGTCAGAAAAGCAAAAAGCGACCTGGCGAAATAAAGTAGGATTGGCTGAAATGCTGAAAGGCGGGGTCATCATGGATGTGGTAAACGCCGATCAGGCTAAGATTGCAGAGGAAGCGGGAGCAGTTGCCGTGATGGCTCTGGAGAGAGTTCCCGCAGACATACGGGCTCAGGGAGGAGTAGCTCGGATGTCGGATCCCAAACTGATCCGAGAAATCCAGGATGCGGTCAGTATCCCTGTAATGGCCAAGTGTCGGATCGGACATTTCGTAGAGGCCCAGATCCTGGAAGCTCTGGGAGTGGATTTCATCGATGAAAGTGAAGTGCTAACCCCTGCGGATGACCGGTACCACGTGTACAAACACGATTTCAAGGTTCCCTTCGTATGTGGCTGTAGAAACCTTGGGGAAGCCCTGAGGCGAATCGCGGAAGGGGCAGCGATGATCCGAACCAAGGGAGAAGCGGGAACAGGGGATATTGTGGAGGCGGTTCGACATATGCGTACTGTTATGGATGAAATCCGTAGGATCCAGCATCTCCCCATCGAGGAATTGATGACGGTAGCGAAAGAGATGGGAGCGCCCTTCGAATTGGTTCTGGAAGTAGCTCGCAAGGGGAAACTTCCTGTGCCGAACTTTTCTGCAGGCGGAATTGCTACCCCTGCCGATGCAGCTCTCATGATGCAGTTAGGTGCCGAGGCAGTGTTCGTTGGTTCGGGAATCTTTAAATCAAAGGATCCTGCAAGAAGAGCACGTGCCATCGTAGAGGCAGTCACATACTACGACGATCCGGTGAAATTAGCAGAAATATCTACCGATCTTGGCGAACCGATGATGGGTATCAGTGCCCGGTCTTTACCAGAAGCGGAACAATTGGCCGTTAGAGGATGGTAACAGCGAGAAAAGGATACAAAGAGGTTTGTAATGGTAAAAGTTGGAGTGTTGGCTCTTCAGGGGGATTTCGAGAAACATATCGAAACGTTGGATCGCCTACAAGTCTCTTCCGTAGAAGTTCGAGAGAAGTCCCAGCTGGATAAAATCGATGGCTTGATCATTCCTGGTGGGGAAAGTACCACCATAGGAAAACTTCTCGTGCGGTACGAACTGATGGAACCTTTGAGGAACTTTGCGAAGGCTGGGAAACCCATATTCGGTACTTGTGCTGGTGCGATCCTCCTAGCGAAGGAAATCGAAGGAAGCAATCAGGATCGAATAGGGGTACTGGATATAGCGGTGAAACGAAACGCGTACGGCAGACAGATCGAGAGTTTCGAAGCGGATATTTTCGTACCCAAGATTGGAGAACTCCCTGTTCGTGGAGTGTTTATCCGCGCACCTATCATCAAGCATGTGAAGGATGGGGTAGAAGTGTTATCCCGATTTGCGGATAATCCCGTGCTGGTAAAACAGGGAAAGATACTGGCAGCTACCTTTCATCCAGAGCTGACTAACGATACACGGATCCATGCCTTTTTCCTTAGCTTATTCTCCGCCTAGAGGCATACAGTGCAGGTAGGGAATTGATGCAGGTGATCGTCGCAAAGTACTCTGGGTTCTGTCCTGGGGTGATGCAAGCGGAGGATGCCATCCTTGCCACCAAGGAGAAAACGAAAGAAAAGATCTACGTATACGGATACTTGATTCATAATCAAATTTATATCGATTACCTTTCTTCCCTTGGGATAGAAACTGCGGAGGATCTAGAATCGGTGAAACCTGGAAGTCTCCTCGTAGTGCGTACCCATGGGATTGATCGTACCTTGGAACAGACGCTACGGGAGCGGTATTCCCTCCTGGACCTCACCTGTCCGAAAGTGAAAAGGGTGCAGAAAATCATACAGTCCTTTGCCCAAAAAGGGTACTTCATAGTAATCACGGGAAAACGGGAGCACCCAGAAGTAAAAGGGTTGGTGAGTTATGCGAATCGGTTTACCGTGATTGAGAAAGAGTTTCAGATTCCTATAGAAATCGAACAATTGGCAACGGAACCAAACCTTTCCATTCTGATCATTTCCCAGACCACAGGGGATCGTTCCCTCTTCGAGTCAACCATCAAAGCATTCCAAGAGGCGGGTTCGGTATATAGATGGACCATCGAGATTCACGATTCCATCTGTTCCATCACGGCTCTCCGGGAGCGGGAGGCTCTGAGAAATCTGGAAAAAGTAGATGTTACCTTTGTGGTAGGAGACAAGCTTTCATCCAACGCCACGAAGCTCTTCAATACTTTACGTGCATACACGCCTCACGTGTATTTCATCAGTACCCTGAAAGATTTAAACGCGTTAGGGCTGGACTATTCTAGCTGGAGAACCGTGCAGGTAGTTTCTTCCTCCTCTACCCCTGCCTTCGTAGAAAAGGAGATCGTAACCTACTTGGAATCCCTTTGAAGATTTTTAAACTTTACTTCTCCCGGTTACGGTTATACTCCACAAGCTGTATAAGTTTTTCCTTCCATTCGGGATCTACTTCCAACTGTTGAATGATAGTTCTTGCTTCTTGTTCCATCCGATTCATCAACCTTTCCATGCTCTCTTGTACCTTTGTTTCTTTTATCAATGTACGAAGGTACAGAAGATCCTCCGGATGCATTCGCTTGGCACCGAAGAGTTCTTCTATTCGTGTTCGATCCTCGCCCTTCGCGATCTGAAACAGATAGTAACGATAAAGAGTTTTTTTATTGGAAATTACATCGGAGCCAACGGGTTTCCCTACTTCTTCCGTATCACCAAAGATACCGAGTTCGTCATCCTTCAACTGAAACAGGATTCCCATTCGTTCACCCAATCGGGAGAGTGTGTTTAGAATGGCAGGCTGAGCGTCTGCCAGGATTCCACCCGCCATGAGGGGTAACGAGAAGGTGTAACGCCCGGTTTTATAGGTATACAGGGAAAGGATCTGTTCTTCTGATGGAGAATCCTCCATCCCACCAAAGTACACATCCTCCATCTGAGCGAACCCTACATATAAGAGTTCGCGGGTAAATAGTTTCAATAATGTTTGTAGAACGGGTAAGGAAACTTCAATGGATCCTAACAATTCGAAGGCCAGGAATAGGGCTATATCTCCCACACAGATCCCTAAGCTATCCGCTATATGTTCCCATGGTAAGCTTGCTGAAGTTCCGAGTTTTGATTTCAATAGATCCCTATACTGAGCATGTATGGAGGGTTTACCCCTTCGGTACAGGTCCTGATCCATGATGTCGTCATGAATAAGAAACGCTGCTTGAAACAGTTCCATCGCTGCCCCGATTTGCAGAGCCTGAGGAAGTCTCGTTCCTCCACACATCTCGTGACCGAAGGACACCAAGGATCCCCGGATCATTTTCCCTCGGGATAGGTATTCCTGCAGTCGATTCAAGGCATCGGGGCCCCAAGAATTGATCCTACTCACATCCTGTTTTGCCTGCAGCAGGTAGGATTGGAAGAGATCGTTGATCTCGGATTTCTTTTTCGCTAGATAGGTAAGCATAGCCTATCTTAATCGATTCTTAGGCTTTTTCCAAGACGATATTATTGCATGGTTTTCGATTATTTAACCCAGAGAAAAGGGTAATATTGGCCTAAATTTCGCTTATTATATAGATAAAAAAATATAGTATTTCATAAAATGCAGATAAATCAATATTTTCTTAACCTTTATTCCATAAGAAAGGATTGACATTGCTCGATTTATTGCGTATATAGTGAGTATTCATGGAGGAAGGTATGATAAAAAAGCAACGTACTGGGGCAGAGGTGATCATCGAAACCATCGAGCAGCATGACGTATCCTACATATTTGGACTTCCCGGTGGAAGTGCCATACCAATCTTCGATGCGCTGGTGGATTCTTCGATAAAACTGATTCTTGCTAGACACGAACAAGGAGCAACCCACATGGCGGATGGGTATGCTCGCGTTTCTGGAAAGCCTGGAGTAGTATTAGTTACGTCTGGCCCTGGGGCTACGAATACGATAACCGGGATTTTCACTGCCCAGATGGATTCCGTACCTTTAATCGTAATCTGTGGTCAACAGGTAACTTCCAATCTAGGTATGGATGCGTTTCAAGAGGCGGATATCTTTGGTATCTCCTTTCCCATTGTGAAGCATAGCTACTTGATCAAAAATCCCCACGATATTCCTCGAATCGTTAAGGAAGCCTTCTATCTATCCAACAGTGGTCGACCCGGCCCGGTGGTGATCGATGTTCCCAAGAACGTGTCCAGCGCCCTGATCGAACCTTCCTTCAATGAGGAATTCCATTTACCGGGGTATAAAGTGGCGAAAGGAGGGGATAGTTCTCTAATTGAGGAAGCAGCACGACTTTTAGAAAGGGCGGAACGTCCTGTCATCCTTGCGGGGCATGGAATCGTGATCTCGGGAGCTGAACGGGCGCTATTGCATCTGGCTGAAAAAATGCGGATTCCCGTGACCAATACTCTTCTTGCCAAGGGAGCGATTCCAGAGACCCACGAACTTAGTTTAGGAATGCCGGGTATGCACGGAACCGCGTATGCGAACATGGCATTGAATAACTGCGATTTGGTGATGGCTGTTGGTTCCCGATGGGACGATCGTATTGTTGGGGATATCAAGAAGTTTTGTGTCAATGCAAAAAAGATCCATATCGATATCGATCCTGCGGAGATCAACAAGGTAGTCAAAGCAGATGTAGCGATCGTAGGAGATGCGAAACTAGTTCTGGAAGAAATGATCGGATACCTGAACCGGGGGAAAACCGAACCATGGCTCAGACAGATTGCGAAATGGAAGAAACTATACCCCCTTAAGTACAAGAAGGAAGGGAAATTAAAAGCCGAGCATGTGATCGAGGAGCTATACACCCTTACTCAAGGAAAAGCGATCGTGGTCACCGATGTGGGGCAGCATCAAATGTGGGCTGCCCAGTACTACCTGGTATCCAATCCCCGACACTGGGTTACTTCTGGAGGAGCGGGGACCATGGGGTTTGGACTGCCCGCAGCCATTGGGGCACAATTTGCGGAGCCGGAAAAAACAGTTATCGCCATCGTAGGGGATGGCGGGTTTCAGATGACCCAGTATGAACTGGCCACAGCGGTGATCCATAAGTTGCCTATAAAAATCCTCATCATCAACAACAAGTACTTGGGAATGGTACGTCAGTGGCAGCACCTGTTCTATGACAATCGTTTGTCTGGAGTTGATTTGGAGGGAAACCCCAACTTCGTAAAGCTAGCGGAAAGTTATGGATGCAAGGGGTTCCGAATCAAACGAAGCGCCGATGTGCGAAAGGTCCTATCTGCTGCCCTCGAATACAATGACGGGCCCTGCGTGATCGATGCGGAGGTAGAAAAGGAAACCAACGTGTTTCCCATGATCCCCGCTGGAGCCGGGTTGGGAGACATGATTCTGGAACCACCGAAGGCTACAAAATTGGCAAAACCGGTAGGAGGAACGTAAGGTATGGAAGCAGTTGCAACGAACAACAACAACGTAAAGAAACATACAATTAGTCTGTTAGTCAGCAATAAGCCGGGTGTGCTGATTCGGATCGCCTTGGTATTCGCTCGCAGAGGGTACAATATCGACAGCCTCGTGGTTTCCGAATCACCAGATCCCGCCTTCTCTACCATGAATATTTCCGCTACAGGGGATGCCAAGACTCTTGAACAGATTTTGAAACAACTCAACAAGCTGGTAGACGTGATCCATGCCCGAGATCGAACGGACGAGGACATTATCCAGCGGGAACTGGCTCTGATCAAGGTACGATGCGCCCCTGAGGTGCGTACGGATATTCTGCAGATCGCGAGGGCCTTCGACTGCAAGATTCTGGACTTGTCCGAAAAGACGGTGATTCTCCAAGTTGCGGGAAAAACGGAAAAAATTGATGCAGTGAACAAGATCTTCGAACCCTATGGGATCATCGAAACTATGCGAACTGGTAAGGTGTTGATGGCCCGCGGAGAGGAATATACTCCCTGATGGTCGAAACAGGTGAGTAGGAGGAGGCCCATATCCTGCGTAGCGCCCTAGGGTTCAGCGGGTCGTGTTCCGTAAGAACCGGCTACTATATTGAACCCTACGAGTTTACAATCGAGGGGTCCGTTTTTTAACGAATATTTCTTGAAGGGACGAAGTCCAATATGCTTTAACCCTTCTGGGTTACCGCTAAAAATCCAAGCTTGGGTTCCGGGGTAGCGTTGTTTCAGGGTATTCCCTATGGATTGATAAAGGGCGACGATGGATGGATCTTGAAGCCGTTTGCCGTAGGGGGGATTCATGAGAAAGATTCCCCTCTGTTCGGAAAATTGAGGGGGTAGATACTCTCCGAACTTTGCAATGCGGAGGGTAACCTTGCCGTCTAAGCCAGCCCGTTCCAGGTTCCGCTGGGCAATCTGGAGGGCGTTAGGATCCTTGTCGCTTCCATAGAGGATCAATGGATGGGTAGTCTTGTTCGCTGAGATAGACTCCCTCAATCCGTTACGAATCCTATCGTACAGTTCCCTATCGAACAGTTTCCAGTTCTGGAACGCGAAACGCTTCCGAAGAAGACCGGGGGGAATGTTACACCCCATGAGCCCTGCTTCTATCAGAAACGTACCTGACCCACACATGGGGTCGTACAGGGGAACACCCGGATGCCACCCAATCAGCTTCAGAATGCCTGCAGCGAGTACCTCGCTTAACGGTGCTTCGGTTTTTTCTATTCGGTACCCCCTTCGATGGAGGGATTCCCCAGAAGTGTCTACAGAAAACGTAGCTTCGTTCCCATCGATATGCAAATGGATAGGAAGGTGAGGAGTATGAGTATCAACAGATGGGCGTTTACCACATCGTTGGGTGAATCGGTCAGCTACTGCGTCTTTTACTAAGAGGGGAGCGTACTTAGGACTGATCCAGCCTAGAGGTAAGGACGTGAAGGTAACAGAAATCGTTTTGTCAGAGTCAATGAAGGACTCCCAAGGAATTCTGTTTGCTTCCCGGTACAGATCCTGGTTGCTCGAAACAACAGCTCGATGTACTTCCCAGAGTACCCTTAAACCAGTTCGAACTGAAAGATTCAATCGGTACACTACCGATAGGTCTCCAGAACAACGTACTACCTGCGAACCTATCTGGATCGGTTCTATTCCTAATTGAACCAATTCTTCTGCTAGAACTAATTCAAGGCCCGATAGAGTGGAAATCGTGATCCATTGGGGAGAAAAAGTGTGTTCGTTATTGGTATCCCTCATGAATCAGATGGTATCCTATATATACAGTTTTGAACAATCCATTTTGTTATTCTTGTTGTCTATTTTTTCTTTCAATAATATGATTTTATTGGTTATTATATTTTATTTAATAAAGCAATAGATGTTTGAGAGTTTTACAGAGATTCAATCTAGTGCAAAACCTCTTAAACGTATCCTTTTGGTAGAAGACGAACCTATCATTGCATTATCAGAATCCTGAACATTGATAAAGGCAGGGTACGAATGTCTGGTTGCCCATACAGGTGAACGGTCCATCGAGTTGGTTGAAAAGGGAGAACCGATTGACTTGATCCTCATGGATATCAACCTGGGAAAGGGAATGGATGGGACAGAAGCAGCTCGGAGAATT
>JAOABU010000078.1 GCA_026418195.1 Spirochaetota bacterium
AATCCTTTCCCTCAAGGAGCAGCAGGAATGGGAAGCCTCCCTGATCCGAACTCTGCGATCACCTGAAATCGTTACCCTATTAGGAAAGCACGGATTAGAGCTAAAAAAGGAAAAGGGGAGGGTGGAACTCCAGAAAAAAGGGGTCCCTTATGTTACCTTTTCCCTTTCTAAAGAAAAGCCATTGACGATTGAATCATATCTTGGAAACCGTTTGAAGGTAGATTCTCCAGACCTTTTTACGTCTAGGCTTTCTGTGTTCCTCCAAGAACAGATCCCTATTCTGGATTCTCATTTCTCACGCATGCAACAGCTTCGAACCCAATTACTCGCTACCTGCGCAAAGCAGCAGGTACAAACCCTCGCTTCCCAAAAAGGGCTGTTTCTTTCTAAAGAAGAGGAGTCGGTAACCGAGGTCCGCCTTCGGTACCTGCTGAAAGCAGAACCTACCCTAACAAAAATACAGATGGGTTTAGACTATCGAGGGGGAACTTTCTTTCTAGAGAAACAGACCTTTCAAAAGATCGAGATTTTCGAAGAAGCTTTAATACAAAGCTTAAAGAATGCAGATACCCGTACGTCTAAGCAGATTCATCTGGACTCGATTCTAAACTCTCTTCGAACTCAGATAAAGGATGCAGGATTTCAATCGTATCTTCAATCAAAGAAAATGAAAGTCTCCGATAAGATACGGGAGAATGACGAGTACACGTTCATCGATCTGTTGGAAGAAAAGGGAACCCGGATCGGAAGTATCGGTATTTTAAAGATCAAGGGAGACATATTTTTATTTGACAAAGATGATGTACCCATCACCTCTCTACGTATGTTTACCTTTCCTTCCCCCATGCAAGAGAAAAAAAAAAGTTTGAATCCGGGATTTCCCTGACTCCTCGATCCCCGCGTTCGCTGGTTCATATCCTTCTAATGGGTACCCATGAGGGAAACGTAGACACCCTAATACTCCTCCAATTGGATTTACGGACCAACAAAGTCGCACTCCTCAGTGTTCCCCGAGATCTCTATTATCAAGGTAGGAAACTCAGTACCCTCTATAGAAAGTTTGGAAGAGAGCGATTCGTGGAAGTCTTGAAGGAGATTTCAGGGGTTCCGATCCAAAAATATGTGATAGTAGATATGTACTCCTTTATTGATGTGATCAATCTGTTAGGTGGAGTGGATGTGGAGTTGAAGGAGGACCTCATAGACCCAACCTATCGAATCAAGGAAAATGGAGTCTGGTCTACCCTCTATTACCCGGCAGGAATCTATCATTTGAACGGTGTGGAGGTTCTCAGAATCGTACGAAGTCGACATGTTTCTTCTGATTTCAGAAGAGCCGAACGACAACAACAGATTTTGCAAGCCCTTTTAAAAAAGGCGAAATCAGTCTATTGGGGGAATCTAGCTACCCTATACCAGTTCATTACAATAATTCTCAAATATATCGATACGAATCTTTCCCCTATGGAAATTCTTGGGTATATTTCTCGAGGAGATTCAATTGCTATTTCAGGATCCTTAGTGCTAAGTACAGAAAATGTACTGTATGCAGATTATGAAAACCTGAAACTTCAAGGGCTCCGTGAGGAGGAGGTGAAAGAGAGCTTCGATAAAGGAGCGTATATCCTTCTACCTCTGGAAGATGACTGGGAATTTTTAAAAAAATATATCCAAAGCTTTTTGGAGGCTCATTAAAAGAATGGAACGGTACTATTGGATCGAAACTTATGGCTGTCAAATGAACAAAGCAGAATCCAATGCCCTGGTTCAGGAGATGACAGAATTGGGGTGGAGGCAGGCTTCTAGTCCGAAGGAGGCTGAGATAATCATTCTAAACACCTGTTCTGTGCGGGGAACTGCGGAAATGCGGATTCGAGGAAGGATTGGATACTATAAATCCCTCAAGCGAACCCACCCACATACACTGGTCCTAATGGGTTGCATGGCCGAGCGATTAAAGGAAAGATTGAAGGAGGAGGAACCTGCCGTCGATTTGGTTGTGGGGACTTTTCAGAAAGGAGCCTTCCTATCCTTCCTCCGGAATCCTTGCAGAGATAGAATCCCTCATATCCCCCTTCAAGAGAATGCTGCTTACCAATTTGCCGAAGGGCATTATTTGGATGGGGAGTTTAAAGCCTTCATACCCATCATGCATGGATGTAACAATTTTTGTTCCTACTGCATTGTTCCCTATGTACGGGGGAGAGAGGTTTCCCGGAGTCCAGAGGAAATATTTCGAGAACTGAACAAACTACAGGATCGAGGAGTACAGGAAATTACCCTAATCGGTCAGAACGTAAACTCTTACCTGTACGAAGGCCCCGATGGGAGAATGGATTTCCCCTCTTTGCTCCGGGAAATCATACACCGGTATCCGGATATTCCTTGGATTCGGTTTCTTACCTCTCATCCGAAAGATCTTTCTGATGAGGTGATCGATTGCTTAGCTACGTATTCTCAACTCTGTAAGTCTCTCCACCTTCCCGTGCAGCATGGTTCGAATCGAATCCTTCGCTTAATGAATCGAAAGTATGATAGGGATTTTTATCTCCGTTTGGTGGAGCGTTTACGAAATCGAGTACCCTCTATTGCCCTCACTACCGATATCCTGATCGGGTTTCCTACGGAAACAGAGGAAGACTTCCAGGCTACCCTGGAACTCATGAAAGCTGTACGGTTCGATGATGCTTTCACGTATTACTACAACCCCAGAGAGGGAACTGAAGCGTACAAGTATCCAGACGATGTACCCTTGGAAGTGAAACTAGAACGACTCAAGGTTGTGATCGATCTACAGCGACGCATCGGAAGGGAAAAGAAGACTCAGCGGATTGGAAGCAGGATTAAAGTACTGGTAGAAGAGATGTCGAAAATGAAGAGTACCGAATTGCTCTGTCGAACCGAGAGGGACGAAATGGTGATAGTTCCAGGCCCTTCAGAATGGATTGGTACTTTCCGGGAGGTGGAACTCCTATCCCTGAAAGGAAATACATTTTGGGGGAAGGATACGGGATGGGAACATTCCTAGGATTCATACTCAGTTTACTCTTTTTCTGCCAAACCATGCTTCTCTCAGAACCATTGGTCGAGGCAAGAAAAACGGAGATGAAGCAAGAGAATGAGAGTACCTTTGCAGGGTACCTCAAATGGATAGAGTCTCAAAAAGAGCTGGACAGGCACATGGAAACCCTGTTCAAAGCTATCGATGGAATACCGGACCTGGAACGTACTCTAAAATTACTCAACAAGGCCCTTGAAAAATTGAAGGATCCCGCCAACCGCAGTCGAGTTCTCGCACTTCAAGCATCCCTCTGGGAACGGATGGGTGCCTTCGAGCCGGCGGAACGGGCATTCAGGGAAGCTTATGAGACCCATCCTGTTTCATCCTCTCTTCCTTTCCTATTTCGTTCATCCTGTCTTCTCTATGAATTAGGGGAACTAGAAAAGAGTGAAAAACAGATTCGTCTCGTATTGAATCAAACAGAGAAACCAGAGGATCGTTGGGAAGCTCAATTTCATCTGGCCAGAATCTTTGCCATCACAGATCGGTTGTCCGATGCTCTGACGGTTGGAAAACGCCTCTTGGAAGAAACTTCTTCGTATGGGAAAGATCCCCAAACCCTCCTGTATTTCCTCTACACGGTCACTGGGGAATTGGGAATGAAGAAAGATCAGGAAACCTATCGCCTAGCTTTAGAAAAGAATGGGGGATTGTTGAAATACTTCATTCTTTCCGGAGAGAAAAACAAGATTTCCCCCTTACCGTTACCTTCTCTTTTCTTCGGTCGAAATCCTCTGTATCTAGGTTCTGACCGCGAAAAAGTATCTGGTTCTTCGACTAAGATGGACCAAGGGGCCCAATCCCCTGGTACCCCTATCACTTCCCTTTCAATTTCCCCGTCCAGAGCGACGGGTATTCAAGTGGGATCTTTTTCTCACAAGGAGAATGCAGAATACTTAGCGAAGGATCTAAAGGCCTTCGGATTCACTGCGTTGGTGAAACAGAGCCAATGGAAGGATGGATCAATCCTCTATCGAACCATCGTACCTCTGCGCTCAGATCCTCCTGAGAATCCACAAACAATCCTCGTGAAATTAAAGGAATATGGGTTTGAAGGGTTCTTACTCTTCGAATCGACAGGAGAGTAATCCTAGTTTCCTAAGATCTGAAACAGTCGGATGACCTCTCCAGATTGGACTGTCACTTTTGACGCTCTCACATTCACCGGCGTAAGGATCAGGGTACGAAGGATTTGGGAGCCTTTCTTTTCTTCTTTCAGCACCATACTGTAGGAACGCAAGAACTCCAATAGTCCATTTGATTTTAATGCTTTTAGTTCCAGGATGGTTTGATCTTGGAAGGAGTACACGATGAATACACCGCTATATTTTTTTTCTTTTTCTAGTAGAACAAAGGAGTTCCCCTGGAAAACCAACTCAGTACCTAACTCGTTCTTGAACGTTCCTTCTATCTGAATCGGAAATAATGCAACTTTCGGATTGCGAGAGGAAATGTAAAGGTTCTGCAATTCTTTACTTAGTTTCTTATACGTACTACTCCAGGTATCATCGATGCTCCGAACCTGGATTTCCACCGTATCCATCCCAAGTACAGAAATGGAAATCTGTTTCTGGATACTGGGAATCGCTTCGTTATGCGCATTGATGTATAATCCCCGATAGATGGTTCTGTATGAAGATCGCCATACAAGGATCTCTTGCATCTCTTTGTTGTAGAAAACGATCCTTCGTGTAAGAGGATCGAAATAGACCATTTCCTGCTGCAAGTTGGCAGGCGGATTCTTGGCATCTGTACTGATCCTATACCAGGGACCTGAGAGGAACTGTTCGAAAGCTTCGGCATCCTTAGCGAAAAGTTCTGCCAACTGCTTCTCGGCCTGGATTTGTCCCGGTACCTTTTCCTGTCCACCGAGTACATACCGCTGTTCTCTCTGGTTCCAGTAATAGGTATACTTGATGAGATCCATAAAATTGGATGAATCTGGATCTCGGGTAAATACAAAGATCAGAAAACTAGGATCATTCTTCTGGAGCAACCGATACGCTTCCGATCTTGGTTGTTCCTGGATCTCAATAGACCCATTGGAGGTGAGGGAGAAGATGGAAGTATAATACAGGCCTAATCCTTGAGGAGGAAGGGTTTTTCTGAAAATATCCAGGCTCTGTTCACCTTTGTTATTCCTACCCATGCAGACGATCTCAGGCACATGATCTCCCAGAATGTCGGCGGTATACAGAGTGAAGTTGCGATTATTGGTCGCTAACGTCTTTCCAATCCATACGGGGACATACGTGTTACGGACCGTATCGAAATCGACAACCAGAATTTGGATACGGTCTTCGGGGTCGTTCTTTTTTTTGAACACTATGATCTGTTCATCCAGTTGATCGATATCCAGGTTGGTATCCAGTACCTGAATCACGTAATCATCCGGCTGAAGGGAGACAAGGATCCTGCTCTGCCCAGAGTTCTCAGACTGGATCCCCTGAGAATTGATAGAGTTTCCTGATTGGGAGATGCCAGAGGCCTTTGTGGAAGGCTTTGAGGGGGTAGGTTGTGTACTCCTCTTGGAGCAACTGATAAAGAAAAGCGAAAAGACTAGAAGCATACTCAAAAGTATCCGTACCCTTTTCATACGTTCCTGATTGTACCCTCTGTACCCTGTAATAATCCATACCCTAATCCATACCCTATCTTTGACAAAGAACGATTTTTTTGACAGAATACTGTATGGAATCTCAAACGAGAAGCCTGTTTCAGAATCTTTCCCCTTTAGATCATCGGTACTACCTAGCCAACCGGGAAGCGTTCGACGCTCTAAGATCCCATCTTAGCGAGGAAGCTTCTATACGGTATTTAGTACGTGTCGAGGTAGCGTTGCTCAAGGCACATCTATCCCTGAGGAACCTATCGGACCCTTCCTTAGATCAACAGCTCTCTCAGTTGGAGTCCACCATTCCTCCTGATGAAGTGTATCAGGAGGAGGAGAAAACCCAACATAATATTCGAGCTTTGGTGAATGTACTGAAACGGTATGTTCCTGATGAAGTGTCCCCTCTGGTACATGCGGGAGCAACATCCGCAGACATCTTGGACACTGCTCTGGCCCTTCGAGTAAAGGACTCCTTGCGGAAGGTGATCTTACCAAAACTTATTGAGTTGGTATCTGAAATAATCCAGTTTGTGGAACAAGAATCTTCTACACCCCAAGTAGGGAGAACGCATGGCCAACATGCGGTTCCTATTACGCTCGGATTCTGGATGGCAGAGTTTGCCTCGCGGTTGGGCAAATCAGTGGTAGAATTGGAACGCCTTTCTAACGACCTTAGAGGGAAACTTTCCGGTGCAGTGGGGGCGTACAATGCTCTTACCCTGATGGTCCCTGATCCATTAGAGTTTGAACGAACTTTTCTCTCGTATCTCGGTATACAACCGTCAGAATACTCTCACCAGCTGGTAGAACCCGAATACCTTTTACGGTTGTTGCTGGAAATCAACATCGCATTCGGGATCCTGGCAAACCTAGCGGACGATTTGCGTAACCTACAGCGCTCCGAGATTGGTGAAGTACGGGAAGGGTTCGGTAAAGATCAGGTAGGATCTTCAACCATGCCTCAGAAGCGAAATCCATGGAACTCAGAACATGTGAAAAGTCTGTGGAAGGCATTTTATCCCAGGGTGCTGACCTTCTTTGCCGATCAGATTTCGGAGCATCAACGAGACCTTACCAATTCAGCTTCTACTCGATTCATCGTAGAATATCTTGCAGGGTTCTTGGCAGCTGTTTGTAGGATGGAAAAAGTGTTTCGATCCCTTCAGGTGGACCGAAACAGATTGGAAGGGAATCTCCGTATGGGGCGGGACGGAATTCTCGCTGAGGCTGCCTACATTCTTCTTGCCCAAAACGGGGATCCGGATGCCCATGAACATGTTCGCCTGTGCACCCTGGAAGCGGAACGAACAGGCAAGTCTCTTATGGAAACCTTGCAGAGCCATCCAGATTTATGGAGCAGACTGGAACACCAATGTAACGCAGCTTTAGGTCTGAAACCAGAAACATTCTTTTCTACTCCAGAACTATACAGAGGCAAAGCAAGGGAAAAATCCCTTCAGATAGCTCGAATAACCCGAGAACGAATGGAACAGGTGAAACAAAACCTGAAAAAAAACCTTTAGGAGGTTAATCCATGCACATAGAAGAATCCTTGAGCTACGATGATGTACTTCTTGTCCCTTCCTATTCAGATTTCCTTCCGGGGGAAGCGGATGTCCGAACCCGATTGGTTCGAGATATTTATCTCAATATTCCCATTCTTTCTTCAGCCATGGACACGGTCACGGAAGAGGAAATGGCGATAGCCCTTGCCCTGGAAGGGGGGGTAGGGGTAATTCATCGGAACCTGTCTCCGGAAGCGCAAGCTGAACAGGTAGGGAATGTAAAACGGTTTCTTAACTGGATTATCTATGATCCCGTTACCGTAGAGGAGGATAGAACTCTCAGAGAAGTTGAGCATCGAATGAAAAAATTCAAAGTTTCCGGATTACTCGTATTGGATAGTGAAGGAAAATTATCGGGTATCATCACTAGCAGGGACATGAAATTTTGCACCAATTACGATCAACAGGTGAAAGAGGTAATGACAACGAACCCCATTGTGGAACGAGGAGAACCCGACATCCAGCGTGCTCTAGACACCTTTCACAAGTACAAAGTGGAGAAACTGCCCGTGGTAGATGCGGAAGGTCGGGTAAAAGGGCTCATTACGGTAAAGGATATAGAAAAACACCAAAACTTTCCTAGGGCAGCCCTAGATTCTTCCGGACGTCTCCTTGTAGGTGCAGCGATTTCCCCCAGAGATTTCGAAGTAAGAATCCCACTGCTCTTGGAAAATAAAGTAGACTTTGTCGTCTTAGACACTGCCCATGGGGATTCAAAAAGTGTGATGGATGCCATTCGGACTATCCGTAAGAGGTATTCTGTACCTGTGGTAGGGGGGAATGTGGCGACAGCAGAAGGTGCCCAACGGTTGATCGATGCAGGGGCTGAGGCTGTGAAAGTGGGAGTAGGTCCTGGATCGATTTGCACGACCCGGATTGTGGCAGGTATTGGTGTTCCCCAGTTTTCAGCTGTCCTTCAATGCTCTGAGGTAGCTATGAAACAGAACGTCCCTGTCATTGCCGATGGGGGCATCAAGTATTCGGGTGATATCGTGAAGGCTATTGGTGCAGGGGCATCCAGTGTAATGATCGGGAATCTCTTTGCAGGATTGAAAGAGGCACCAGGGAAAGAAATCATCTATGAAGGACGGATCTTCAAACAGTATAGGGGGATGGGATCGATAGGCGCCATTCAAGAAGGATCCGGGGATCGGTATCAGATGAACAATACCGATGAAGAACCCGTGCCTGAAGGGGTAGAAGGTAGGGTACCTTACAAGGGCGCTCTGAAACCCTTCGTGCACCAACTGGTGTCCGGATTGAAGAAAGGGATGGGATACTGCGGATGCAGGACGATTGCTGAATTGCAGCAGTACAGGAAATTTGTTAAGATTTCTCCGGCGGGTTTACGGGAAAGTCATGCCCATGATGTAGTGATCACTCAGGAACCACCCAATTATTCGCGGTAGCAGGAGGAATCAGGATGAAACTGGTTGTGATAGGGGCACAGTGGGGTGATGAAGGGAAGGGAAAGATCGTAGACTATCTGGCAGAGCAGGCGGATGTGGTGGTTCGGTTTAGCGGAGGGGCCAATGCGGGCCATACGGTGGTTACCGAACAAGCTACTTACAAGCTTCATCTCGTACCCTCTGGGATCCTGTACCCCAACTGTCTAGTGGTCCTGGGAACAGGGATGGTGGTAGATCCGGAGGCATTGTTCCGCGAGTTAGGAGACCTTTCCGCCCAGGATGTTGCTTGGGAAGGAAGGGTGTACCTCTCAGACCGAGCCCATCTAGTCCTACCCCGGTATCGGGACCTGGATCGGGACCTTGAGATGAAACGCCGGATACCCATCGGAACTACCGGAAGGGGAATCGGAGTAGCCTATTCGTTGAAAGCATCCCGGGATGGCATCCGAGTGGCGGACCTCTACGATCCTTCCATATTTCCAAAATTAACGAAGGAGGATCAGGAGTATCTGCTTCCCTACCAAGAAAAATTGAAACCCCTCGTAATAGATCTAGCTAAGTTCATGTATGAACATAGGAACTCAAAAGTATTGTTTGAAGGGGCTCAGGGAACATTGTTAGATTTAGATGTAGGTACATATCCCTTTGTATCCTCCGGAGTTTCGGTTGCCGCTGGGGCCGCACTAGGGGGAGGGGTAGGACCCAGAGGGATCGATAAAGTATTGGGAGTTTTCAAAGCCTATTCGACTCGGGTAGGAAATGGTCCTTTTCCAACAGAGTTTCGGGGGGAGCGAGATGGGGAAATTGGGGAGCGGATCCGGGAGTTGGGGAGGGAGTATGGAGTTACTACCGGAAGACCTCGTAGGTGTGGGTATCTAGATTTGGTAGCCCTCAGGTATGCCTGCAGGGTGAATACTCTCGATTCATTGGTACTAACTCATCTGGATGTGTACGATGAGTTCGAAGAAATTAGGGTCTGTGTGGCCTACGATATCGAAGGGAAGCGGGTAGAGGACTTCCCTTCTCAGATCGGTATGCTGGATAGAGCAAAACCAATCACCCGAGTGTTCAAAGGGTGGAAACAAAAAATATCCCACTGTACCCGATTCGATCAATTACCAGAGGAAGCACAGGAGTACGTTCACTATATCGAGCAGGAAACCGAGACGCCCATCGATATCATTTCGGTGGGATACCATCGCAACCAGACAATCGTCCGTAGGGGCCCATGGACTGTATCTTAATCTACGATTTTGGTGGACAAACCTGTCAGTTGATTTCTCGTCGAATCCGGGAACTTGGAGTATACAGCGAAATTGTTCCCCATGACTATGATCCGTTTGAGTACACGAACCATACGGTAAAGGGAATTATCCTCTCTGGATCCCCCTATTCGGTTCGAGATACCGATGCTCCCCAACCCCACCCGAGGGTATTCGAAAAAAAGGTGCCCATACTGGGTATTTGCTATGGTCTTCAGGTAATGACTCAACTAGGTATGGGAAAGGTTGAACGATTGGAAAAACAGGAGTACGGACGTGCTCCCCTACAGTTTCTCGCTTCCTCCCCCTTATTCGAGGGAGTGCCCAACGGGTTCGTTTCCTGGATGAGCCATGGAGATAGTGTGGCGATTCCTCCTCCGGGATTTAACATCATCGCCGTATCGAAGGAAGGGATTCCGGCCGCTTTAGAGGACCCCAGGCGTTGGTGGTACGGGATTCAGTTTCACCCTGAGGTGACGCACTGTGAGTTTGGGATGAAGATCCTGGAAAACTTTTGCCTTCGGATCTGTGGAGCCCGAAAAGAATGGTCCATGGAGAGATATATTGAGACGGTACGCACACAGATTCAGCAGCGGGTAGGAAACTCGAAGGTGTTGGTGCTCATATCAGGCGGAGTCGATTCAACCGTTACAGGAGCCCTGCTGTTGAGATGTCTCAATCCAGATCAGGTTCATCTCATGTACATCGATACAGGGCTGATGCGAAAGAATGAGACTCAGGAGGTAAGAGAAAACCTTCGCAAATTGGGAGCTACCCACCTCCACATGATCGATGCTTCTAAGAGGTTTCTAGAAGCCCTTAGAGGAGTAGAGGATCCAGAGAAGAAGCGACAGATTATCGGAGATCAGTTCATTCGGGTACAAGAGGAAGAGGTGAGTAAACTCGGGATCGTTGACGCGTTCCTTGCCCAGGGAACTCTCTACACGGACATGATCGAATCTGGCAAGGGGGTAGGTAAGAAAGCTCAAACTATCAAGTCCCACCACAACGTACGGAGCCCCCTAGTAGAGGAGAAACGAGCAAAGGGTTTGGTGATTGAACCCCTGGAACGGTTGTACAAGGATGAGGTACGGGTGTTAGGTCGAGAACTTGGTTTACCTCTTTCCATAGTAAATCGTCATCCGTTTCCCGGGCCAGGTCTGGGGGTTCGAATCCTAGGTGAGGTAACCGAGGAGAAGTGCCGTATCCTTCGAGATGCGGATGCGATCTATTTGGAGGAACTGAAAAAACGAGGTTTGTACGATCAGATATGGCAGGCTTTTGCTGTCCTTCTCCCCGTACGATCGGTCGGTGTCCTAGGGGATGCTCGGGATTATCGGTATGTATTGGCTCTTCGTGCTGTCGTTTCTCAGGATGGAATGACAGCAGATGTGTTCGAGTTCCCGATGAAGGATCTGAAAGAAATCTCTAGTCTCATTACCAATGCAGTGCCTCAGATAGGAAGAGTAGTGTACGATGTATCTAGCAAACCTCCCGCTACAATCGAGTGGGAGTAGGATATATAAAAGTTACATGATTCCGTCGATACTGTAGGAAAAGGAGGATTCATGGATTCCTACCGTACACGGACGATCGAACCTCCACCCAAAGAAATGTTGGAATGGATCCGGGACACCTTTAGTATGACTCAACGCTCCATGAGTTGGATGTTTCAAGTGCATCCCCAAACAATTCATTCTTGGCTTCAAGGGGGATGGATTTCTCGATATCATCGGATGAAGATCCGAAAAAGCTACTATTTCTTGACGGGAAAGCAGGATCCTTATGCCGGACTGATCTTCTGTGAATCCTGCCATACCTGGAAAGAGTCAAGGGACTTTAAAGACGGAAACGTAATCTGTATGGAATGTAAGGGAGAACGGCATTGATGCTCATGCGTGTAGCGTTGATCGGATCCCCTGTACTCAAGGATGAGTTCCATAAACTCTACCTGGAGTTGAAGAGAAAAGGGATTTCCGCGTGTGCCATAGGGCTGACTTCTCGATGGGAGTCCCAGAAAGCTCGGTTGGTGGAGAAGCTGCGATCTGTTTCACATCTGGTGGTTTTTCTGGAACACCGAGAAGGTTGGTTTCCCTTCCTAGAGGGGTTTGCGTCTGCCCGGATACCTCGGGGTGTGGCTTTTCTCCCTTCCCAGGAAAATGCTTTTGAGGAACAGAAGCTAGTAGATACAGTTTCTCCTACCATCCTTCCCCTATTTACCCGTCTAGATTCCCTCATTGAGTATCTTGCAACTGAACAGATTCAGATCGGAAAGGAACAGGAGCTTACCGAAGCAAAAGAATATATTGTACAATCAGGAATCGGATTGTCCGAAGAAAACCTGGCTCTCTGCGTACAGGAAGGAAAAACCGATTTGGTAAGGCGATTTCTGACTCTAGGCTACAGCCCGGATACCGTAAACGCCAAAGGAATTCCTCTCTTGATCCTGGCTATTCGGAACAAGCATCGGGAGTTAGTGCTTCTATTGATGCAAGCGAACGCAGATGTAAACAAGATCAGTGCTGACCGTGGTAGCTCAGCCTTAATGGAAGCGGCTGTCCAGGGGGATAGAGAGCTAGTAGAAGCGCTGATAGAACAGGGAGCGGATCTCAATCTCCGAAGCAAGAACGGCCAAACTGCACTAATGCTAGCCATTGGGGAAGGAAAAACCGAAATCGCTCGTCTCCTTATCCAAAGAGGGGCAGACCTATCTCCGGTGGATGCGTTGGGAATGACTGCAAAAAAATACGCTGAACTGTTCAAACAGAGGGAAGTTCTCTCCCTAATCGAAGAAAAATTGCAAGAAAGGATGTAGCGGTATGGGATCTGACGACCTGAAGAAGCGAATCCAACTCTATCTCAAAGGGGAAGAGTATCCTTCCTTTCGCAAGGAGGTGGAGGAACTCCTCGAGAAAGAGGATTGGAAGGAATTGCAGGATCGGTTCTACCGGGATCTAGAGTTCGGTACCGGTGGAATGCGAGGGATCATTGGCGGAGGAACGAATCGGATGAATCCGTTCACCGTACGGAGAGCAACCCAGGGGTTAGCGAATTACTTGAGGAAACAGAAACCTACGGGAGTGGCAGTTATAGCGTATGATTCAAGGCACTTTTCCGATGTGTTTGCTAAAGAGGCAGCGAGAGTGCTGGCTTCCAATGGGATTCGAACATACCTCTTCACAACCCTTCGGCCTACTCCTATGCTTTCCTTTGCCGTACGGCTCCTCCGTGCCGATACGGGAATTGTGGTAACCGCTAGCCACAATCCTCCAGAATACAACGGTTACAAAGTCTACTGGGCAGACGGAGCTCAGATTGTGCCTCCCCATGATAAAGGGATCATCCAAGAGGTGAGCAAGGTTTCACACTCGATCCTCTGTCGTCCTATGGAGGAGTTGGAAGCGAATGGCTCGATATGCTTCATTGACCGTGAAGTGGATGAAGCGTACTTCAGGATGGTGGAGACCACTATTCTCAGGCCAGAACTCTTTTTAAGCCATGCTTCTTCAATTCAAGTGGTGTACACCCCTCTCCATGGGACCGGTGCCCTTCCAGTGGAAACGGTATTGAAACGATTGGGGGTGACTGTCCAGACAGTCCCAGCCCAACGAAGACCCGATGGCGATTTTCCTACTGTTAGGTATCCCAATCCGGAGGAAGCGGAAGCTCTTCATCTAGCTCTCGAATTGGGTTCTCAATTTCAAGCAGATTTAGTGATGGGGACAGATCCAGATGCGGATCGACTTGGGGTAGCTGTACAGGATAAGGGTCGATTCGTTCTACTCACAGGAAACCAGCTCGGTTGCCTTTTAGAAGACTATATTCTTTCTACTCGGAAAGAGCTTGGTACACTTCCCCGTAAAGCCGTAATCATTAAAACCATCGTTACTACCGAATTGCAGAGAAAGATAGCTGAACACTATGGTGCCTCCTGCGTAGATGTACTTACCGGATTCAAATACATCGGGGAGATGATCCGTAGGTTCGAAGAAGAAAAAAGTGAGAACGAGTACGTGTTCGGAGGAGAGGAGAGTTACGGATATCTGGTGAACACGGACGTGAGGGACAAGGATGCTGTGTCTGCAGCAGTGATGACAGTGGAGATGTGTCTATATTATCGAAGTAAAGGGAAAACGCTATACCAACGATTGCAAGAGCTCTTTTTTCAGTTTGGTCATTATCGGGAAACCTTGATTTCGAAAGAGTTCAAGGGTGAAGAAGGGATGCATCAGATGGAAGCTCTGATGAATAGGTTACGTACCTCTCCGCCAGATCGAATCGGATTCAGTAAGGTGGTAAGAGTCAAAGATTACTTATCAGGAATCGAAAAGAATGGAGAGGGTAAGGAAACAGGTGCGATCACTCTTCCCCGATCCAACGTTCTACAATTCTTTCTGGAAGACGAGAGTATTCTGAGTGCTCGTCCTTCGGGGACAGAACCTAAGATAAAGTTTTATATCTCCTGTTGTACATCCCCTGGACGAAATGAAAACGAAGCAGCTCAAGAACTAGATACAAAGATCACGAGCATTAAAGAGTTCGTGGACCAACTATTTGAATGAAACGTTTCTTATCGTACCTTTCCAAGTACTTCCAGCATGTAAAGGAGAATATATTTTTTTAACGCTTCTTTATTCCGGATCTTTTCTAACGCCTCATGGGCGACGAGTTCTTCTGCTAGTTTCTCCAACCGTTCTGGTGTAGGAGCTTGATACCGTTGAGGGATCTTCAATTTTCGCAGGAAATCCCGTACAAGAGAATTCACATCCTCAACTAGGTTCGCTTTCGCTTTTGGATCGAGTAAGGTATTCCACAGATCAATAAGATCCTTCAATTCCCGTTGGATGTCTGCCTTTGGTCCTATGAATCTTGCTTTCAGAGCTTCAATGGTATTCTGGAACTTCACCCGTTGTGCTCGGTCCGAAGAAGAAGGGGGTTCGGAAGGCGACTCTTCAACCGTAGATCCTGTAGTACCGAGGGTCATGGCAGTCTCTTCAGAAGATTTCTTTTCTTTTTTGGTCTTCGGTTGAGTAGAGTATAAACGAATGAAGAACTGGACTATCTGTTTCAGAATGGGGATGGTTTTCCAAAAGGGGAGTTTCAGTTTGGCTTCCGCTAGAAGATCTTCCGGATAGAGACGAAAAATTTTTGAAACGGGGTTAATTTTTTTCCCTTTACGATCCAGCACCGATTCGAGAAATTCCTTTTCCATGGGGTTGGGTCTAACCTGTTCGAGAATTAGGAACAGGAGACTGAAGTTCAAGAGACTAAAGAATAAGGGATCTAGCTGTTTCAGAATGGAAAGGGCATACTCCTCGAAGGCTTGTGAATCCTTGAACTCTTTCCTTTTTTCGTTGGCCTCCAGCGCTTCGTACCAATCCTGAATGATACGAGCACGAATCTCTCTAAAGAGAGAAAAGGACCGTTCCAATAGGAATCGTGCCACTGTATTCTTAGATATAAAGTATTCTTTTTTATCTACCGTCTTCACTTTTATGATTTCGGGAAGGGATTTAGAATCGACTGGGCTAGTCTTGCTGTCAAGAAATTGTTGGAGGGAAAGATTGTCGATTTTCTTTATCAAGGGGAATCCCTTAGAATCTTTGAAGCTATAGATGTCGTGAAAGGTATACGCATAGGGTGCTTTTTCGAAATATCCCGATAGAGTTTTCAAGGCAGTTTCCGTTTCTTTCTCTTTGGTAGTCTTTCCTTTGTAAAAAATAGAATAGGCACCCACAAGATAAGCAGCTATGGCCAGGTCGTTCTCCTCTTCCAGTTTTTCCTTTTTTTCCAGTAGCTCCTTTAAAAGAAAACTGGTTGTCTGGCTCCAGAACTGATAAACAAAATCCGTGGGATTCATCAGATCCTGTATAGTCAGATCAGGTTTTGTTAGCACATTGATAATCTGATCCTTCAGAATCCGTTCCCTTCCCCTGAATAGGGGAACCAGCTTATGTTGTATGTAGGTTGTATTTTTCTGGTTCCTAAGGTACTGCCTTATTTTCTGTAAGGAGATCTCCAATAGCACTTTTTGTATCAGTGGCGTGGTGACCAGCAAGGACTTAGACAGGTCTGGAAACTGTATCCGGAGAATTCGGGGAGGCTGATTCTCGCCAAGCTCTAGGTATGAAATGAAGTCAACCTTCACATCTACTGGAATTACCATATCAGGAGGGAAGACAATAGAAATATTCTGCTCCGATGGAAGGGGTGTTTCCGATCGAGCCTGTACCACTTTATACCGTTGTTCAATCAATTCCCTGTAATATTCTAGATAGCGTATGGTTTTACTTCCATCTGGTTTAGGCACAACCTCTACAACCCCTTCTTTACCTAGTTCTTCGAGAAGAGTTGGGAGATGTGTATCCAGTTCGTTCTTTATGGATGCCAACTCTTTCAGTTCTCCTTCATACCGTTCCAAATATTTGTCGAGTAGGGAGCGAAAGGCAGAGTAGGAGAGTACCGGCTCTTGAGTCTTATGGATGTAGGCTTTTAATAGTCTTCGTAGTTCCTCTTTTTTGCTCACTGTTGATCATACTAATGCGGTTTTTTCTCTTGGGCAATAGATTTTATTCTCTTTGAATTGACAAATCTGGGTATGGACAATACACTTTCAACTATGAATCGGGGGTTTTGTTTCCTAACCTGTGGTGTTCTTCTTCTCTTTGCTTGCATTACCACTCCAGACTCTGGTAATAAAGCTCCTAAGCCTACCGAACCTGTGCAATCTACCCCTTCTCTGCCTACCCTACAGGAACAGAAACCACCACTTGCAGGGCCACCTCAGAAACAACCAGAACTTTCGAATCCTGCCCCCGCACCTCCCCAGAAGGAAGAGGTCAAACCATCCACTAAAGTGGAAGATGAGAATGTAAAGATCAGTCAGGAAGAATATAAAAAAACCTTTCAAGAGGTGGAGCGAGTAATCGATGAACTAAACGCCATCATTAAAGCAGGGGACTATCAACGATGGGAGCAGTATTTAACCCCCAAGTTCATTGCTTCAGTGATGGATCCTGAACACTTGAAAAAGATCAATGAGCAACCTTTGTTGAAACGGAATCGGATAGAGATCAAAACCCTCTATGACTATTTCATGTACGTAGTGGTACCGAGTCGGGCTTCTGTTCGATTGGATGACTTGATATTCAGCGATCAGAATAGGGTGAAAGCTTTTATGTTCATTCGCCAGGATCCAGTGCTGATCTATCAGCTTGAAAAAATCGGAGAAACGTGGAAAATTAGTGTATGGTAGCAGGGGAGGAAAGTGTATGGTAAAACGGATCCGATGGGTATTGTTTACAGGGTGTATCTTCCTGGTGGGAGTGCTTCCTATCCTTCCACAAAGCAATAAATCACCCGCTCCGGAACGGGGCAGGGAACGAACGATCGAGGAACTATACCTGAGTCAAAACATTGAGCTTCAGATTATAAAGAACCAGGCTCAATCGAACGACTGGGAGGTAAGGAACCTAGCCATTCAAAGTCTTCGTGCGATGGCTACGGATAAACGGATCAATGACGAGAATCCAGGGGCTTTTTTGATTCTTGAGAGTTTAGCAAAGCAGGAACAGGGACCCAATACGAAAAATTTCAACCTTATTCGAAAGGATGCCTGCAACATTCTGGGGGAAATTGGTGGGGAACGAGCACAACGAATTCTAATGGACGTTGTCATGACGGATACTGAGCCAATGGTATTAGCGGAAGCGGTATATGCATTAGGTCGCATAGGAAAGGATCCAAAGGGGGATGTACTGAACCGGATGGTGTGGGTTCTTCATAAAGAAAATTTAAAAGCCGCGCCGGACAATAATTTTGCCTTTGCTACCCTCCTAGCAATAGAAAAACTTGCAAAATCAGAGGATGGGATTAAAAATCCTGAAACTTTGGGTGTGCTCATTGAGATTCTGGAGTCTAATTACATACGGGACGTAAAACTCAAAGCGATTGATGTGATTTATAAACTTCGCAAATAACCCTTCATCCTCATGGCTGAGTTGGAACGAAAGACTCTTCTCCACGATTGGTATAAAAACTCTCGATTTTGGCAGGTATTTGCTCCCTTGATGTTCGGCCCAGAACGCTGGGAGCAAACACCTTCGGAAGTTACAGCCATTATTGACCTGTTAGAGCTGAAAGGTACGGAACGCATCTTGGACGCCTGTTGTGGAGTGGGGCGCCATAGCTTGGAGTTTGCTCGTAGAGGTTTTTCCGTAACCGGGGTAGATCTTACGGAAGATTTTATTCGAGCTGCGGAAGAATCGGCTACTGCAGAAGGCCTTTCGGTTACATTTGTCGTTGAGGATATTCGAGAGTATTATCCCCTTCATTCCTACGAGGTAATTCTCAATCTATATACCTCTTTTGGGTACTTTGAATCGGAAGAGGAAGACCTGCGTTTCCTCAAACGGATGAAGGACTGTCTTACTCCTGGAGGGGTGTTACTGATCGAAACCAAAGGGAAAGAAATTACCGCGAGAGATTTTAAAGAGTCAGAATGGTACGAAGAAGCAGGGATGTATGTATTGGCTCATTATGAGATTGAGGAGGATTGGACCCTGCTCAAGAACCGCTGGATCCTAATCACCGAAGATAGCCGATGTGACTATACCTTTTCCCAACGGTTGTACTCCGCTCGGGAAGGAAAAAGGCTCCTTGAAGAAGCTGGATTTACCGAAGTGAGCATATTCGGGAATCTCCAAAAAGCCCCCTACGACGCAAAAGCGGAAACTTTAGTTTTCTTAGCTAGAACGCCCCATTAGAACCTGCGGGTTCCCAGAAAGAACTCTTTTTTATCCGAGAGGAGAGCGGGAAACCACAACTCAATGCGAGTGATTCCAGGTTCTGTAACCAGAGCAAAGGTGCTCCCTTTCAATCGACGTTTCATGATAAAAAAGACAAACAATAAACCTAGACCTGCTCCTTCCTCGGTATCGTGAGAATCTAGGAGTAGTTCCGTTAGAGTTTGGATTTGACCGCTACGGCTTTCTCTGTCAAGAATACGGAGACGTTCATAGTAGTGAAGGGTGGAATTGTTCTCTACGCTGATTCGAAGGCCCTCAGGTTTTTTCAGGATTCTCACTTTTACCCAAAAGGAAGGATCTTCCATGCCAAAGATTGCTCGATCCTCATGTACGGGAAAGGATTTTAAAAAGGATCGAAACTCCTCCATTCCCTTTCTATAATCCTCCATGTTCTCTAGACTTAATCCTTTTTTCTGAAAGAAATACCGCTTTAGGTTGGCTTTGAATCCATTGGAAACCAGTTCGTGGATACAAAAACATAGCTCTCCCTTGTACGGTTCGAATCCCACAGATCGGAAAAGAATGAGCAATTGAAACTCCAAAAGATCCCTGAAGGAAGCAAGATTATTGGGGACTCTGAATACGACCTCTTTTCCTGCTAAAAAAGCTTGCAAGGGGGATTCTTTCATACTCCTATCAATCCCGATCAGATGCGACCCAAAAAGCGAAGGAGTCCTTCTAGGATCACCAATGGGTGAGGAGGACAACCAGGGATGAAGAGGTCCACAGGTAGTAAAGAGCTCACCCCATTCATCTGTTCAGGATGATCTTTGTAAGGGCCTCCAGAGATGGCACAACTTCCAACCGCGATCACTACTTTCGGGGAAGGAACTGCACGGTAGGTTTTTTCCAAGGCAACCTTCATGTTCTCCGTCACAGGACCCGTAACCAGAATTCCATCCGCATGTCGAGGGGAAGCCACGAATTGGATTCCAAACCTTCCCATATCCCAAGCTACGGTACTAAGAACATTGCAATCCAATTCACAAGCGTTGCATCCTCCGGCTGATACTTGCCGCAACTTGAAAGATTTTCGGAACAGTTGAATCTTATCTCTTCGAGGGGAGGGAACTGTGCTTTCTTGAACGTTATCTCCTCCCTCTCGCTGTTGGATTACGAGACTTCCTCTATCTTGTGAAGCTAAATGGAAATCCTTACTGAAGCGAATCGTTCCATTTGGACAAGCTTCTACACAGTTCCCACAAAATAGGCAAACCCCCATATCGATATGTAATGTTTCTGTTTTCTGTATCGCAGCGACAGGGCAGGAGGTAATACAGAGGGTACAGTCCTTTGGACAAGAGGTAGAACTGATCACAGGTTTCCCTAAAAATCGATCCGGAAGAGGAGGAGATCCGTTAGGATACTTGAGAGTTCTATATTTTTGTTTTCCTCTAGCTCGTAGGATCGATAGAAGGGGGGTGGTAATCATCCGGAAATCCTCCTTTCTCTTAAAGGTCGTGTCCACAGTAAGAAAGATTGAAGCTTTTATTGCAGAGGGGGAAATCCGAAATTTCTCCTCCTCTCATAGCGTAGGCCAATCCAATCCAATTGTGGAAGGAAGGATCGAAGACCCGGTACCAGGCGAACTTTCCCTCTCGATCCGTGGCAGCTACATGAAAGATCTCCCCTCTCCATCCTTCGGTAATGCCTATACCCAGTGTGTCGGGAAGCAGGAATGGGTAGGTTCGGGTTCCCGAATCAATGGAGGGAAAAGTTTCTTTCATAGACGATTCCTCTGGAAAAGATTCCGTAATGCGGTGTAGAAATCGGAAGGATTCCTGTATTTCTACCCACCGGAGGAACGCTCGAGCATAACAGTCACCAGAAGGATGCACCCCGACAGAAGGACTTTGGATTCGAAAGAACCCCCACGGAAGATCTTTTCTGATGTCCATGGGTATTCCAGAAGCACGGGCAGCGACTCCCACTAGTCCTAGTTCTCTCGCAACATCAGTAGGCACAATCCCTGTTCCTTCCAGCCTAGCACGGACAGACGGGGTTTCGAAGAACAATTCGATGGCTGAAATTGTGTCATTTTCGATCTCGCGTAGTTTGCCTCGCAGGATATCGAGTCGTTCCCGTTCGATGGTGTACCGCACTCCACCTGGTCGAACCAAACTCCTCCCAAATCGGTTTCCACAGAGTAGAGCAGTTAGATTGAGAACATCTCCGCGAATCCGACCACAGTAGCTCTGGGTAGGAAGGAACCCAATATCACCAGAAAGAGCGCCTATGTCTCCGATGTGGTTGGCTAGTCGCTCCAGTTCTAAGGAAATGGCGCGGATCCATTCAGAATGAAGAGAAGGCAAAAGTCCAGAAAGGCCTTCCATTAACAATGCGTAGGCGGTTGTATGACCGATAGTAGTATCCCCTGCAAGGGTTTCCGCATAGTGGATGCTCCGTTCGTTTGGCCCATTGGTAAGAGCCCGTTCCACCCCCCGATGCTGGTATCCTAAGGAAATTTCAAGATGGAACACTTTTTCACCATAACACTGAAATCGAAAATGGCCGGGCTCGATCACTCCTGCGTGCACAGGTCCTACAGCCACCTCATGGACTTCTTCTCCCATTACCTGGAAAAACTCTACCTTCCCTACTTCACCCTTGTAGAATCGAATCGGTTTTAGCCAGGGGTGTTCTTGAGGAATCATACCGAAACGCTCCGATAGATCCCGTTCGAACCAGTGGAGGCAAGGCAAGTCTAACGTGAGGGAAGGGTAGGTTTTCTCCACAGTGCTGTGCAGTATCTCTACACTCTGGGTAGAAGGATATAGAATTGCACCAAACATCGAATACTCTTTGCCTGACGGAACCGCCCAGAGACCAAGGATCCTGTTTCCTGTCCGTACTGCATCCTGCAGGACTGTTTTGAAGCGTAGGAACTCGAGATAGGGAAGGTCCTTCAATGCAATCGATTCTCCATTCCTCATCTCAGATACCCCCCATTCCCGGAAATATCGCTGAAAGGAAGGAAAGTAGAGCTTGAGGTACATACAGACCTAGAATCAATGTGACGCTCGCTAACAGGAAAGGAGGTACCCACATCCATAACGGTTCATTCCTTCGGAACGATCCTTTAGATTCCTCTACAGTGGGAGAACTGTCCGAAAAGGTCATGGAGATTATGTATTTAGCGATGGATGCGAACACGATGAATAGGGCTAAAAGGTATACGATGATCAGAACCCACTGTTCACTGTCAATCAACCCCTTTAGGATGATCCACTCACTCATGAACAGGCCAAAAGGGGGAGACCCTGCAATGGCTAAGAATCCCGCCATCCAAAGGAAAGCTGTTTTTGGGGTTTTCTGTATCAGACCAGTGACGGAATCGATATTCTTCGTTTGATAGAAGACGAGAATATTACCTGCTACGAGGAACATAAAACTCTTAGCCAACGAGTGGTTTATTAGATGCAGGAGGGCTCCCGTTCCTGCTAGGCCTCCTACGCCAATACCTAGTGCGAGAATCCCCATATGTTCGACACTGGAATAAGCCAGCATCCGTTTGAAATCGGTCTGCTGGATCAAGAACAGGGCAGCCATAATTAAAGAAGAGACTCCGAAAAGAATTAAAATGTTCCCTCCCCATTCTTCCAACCCGGATAATCGTAGTATCCCAAAAGCACGTAGGATCCCTAAAAACGCACAATTTAATAGCGATCCGGAAAGAAGTGCGGATACCATGGAAGGTGCTTCACTATGTGCGTCGGGAAGCCAGGAATGTAAAGGAGCCAACCCCATTTTTGTTCCATACCCTACCAGAAAAAGGATGAAGGCAACCTTGAGCCAGCGTGGATCCAACCGATTTGCATTTTGTAAGAGATCAGGAATATAAAGGCCCTCGATGGAATCCCCTCCTGCGTAGGAAAGAAAGATATTCCCCATCAATGCAAGGGCGATTCCAACAGAGCAGATCAACAGATACTTCCAAGCCGCTTCTAGACTCTGGTGATTCTTGTGAAAATAAATAAGAGGGGCGCTCGCTAGGGTGGTTGCCTCCACAGCTACCCATAGAAGCCCCATATCTGCACTGACGCTTACCAGACTCATGGCAGCTAGAAATAAAAACAGGCATCCAACGGTAAGGGAACTCCGTTCTTTGTGGTTTTTCAGGTACCCGATTGAGTAGAATACTACCATAAGAAATAGTGCACTGGTAACCGTTAGGATCAGCATGCCCAAAGGATCAAGGAACACAAGAGAGTTCCCTTCTATTGGACGAATCCAAACCCAAAGGGTTATAACAGAATGAAGGATACCTCCAAACAATAAGAGGACCCATACGATTCGATGATTCCGAAGAATTAGGGAAAGTGAACCGAACAGTAGGGGTAAGATAACAAGAATCCAAGCCATTCTAGTGCCTCTCAGTGTTTCAACGTGGATAGTTTATCCGTATCGATGTGATCGAACTCTCGATTGATGTGGTAAATAGCGATTCCCATGATGAACACTCCAACCCATACATCCAAGAGAACCCCTAGTTCAACTAGGAATGGATGGTCTACCGCCAGAGCTGCGCCAAACGCGTATACCCCATTTTCCAGCGTTAAATACCCAATTACCTGTGTAATGGCTTTCTTACGGCTTACGATGAGAAACAGTCCGTTGAATACGGTGAAGAGAGCTAAAACAGGGATGAAGGAAAGGCCTTCAGGAAGGGAAGACCGTAGGGTCGAAGTGATCCAGAAACTCAGAGAAAGAAGGAACAATCCGATGAGTAGGGAACTAGTGGGACCCACGAAGGGTTCTTCCTCGCGTATCACTCCTGCTTGCTGCATAGAACGATTCAAAAGTCGAGGTAGGATCACCCCTTTGATCGTTACCGTAATTAAGGTAATGAAGACCAATGTGAGTTGGAATCGTTCCCAATGTAGCACCAACGGAAGACTCCCAATCACCCAACCCTGTATGGCTACTGAAACGATCATGACCGGAATTCGGCTTGTGTTGAGCAACCGAATATTGGAAAGGAGGATAATTACTACCACAAGATTCAGCAGGATGTCGTCCATTCTTCTATCGTCCTTTTTCCCTTTAACCAATTGTCCATAAAAGGGCCAACCCAGCTAAGACAGTAGCTAAGGACAATGCATGGGAAACCCGAATCATTCGAACCCGAGCCAGGATGGATTCAATGATCCCAATAATTACCGCTAGTAGTCCCATAGAGCCAAGAAAAACCAATACGTCTATGTAAAAGATTCCCCATCGTACAGGTATACTGATCCCTACCCAGAGAGAACCCAGGATCCAAAGTTTTAGAGCAGAGGAGTAGAGAATTCCCGCAAGATCGGGACCGCTATGGTCCAATACCATCACTTCATGAATCATCGTGAGTTCTAAGTGAGTATTGGGATCGTCGAAGGGGATGCGAGAATTCTCTGCTAGTAATACGATGAGTAGGGAAACCGAGATGAAGTAGAGGGCTACTGTTCTTCCCGCTCCAATAGAAAATGGGTGGGAGAGAATCTCTTTCAGAGTGTATCCTTCGAGTCCGAAGGCGAGAACGAGGAAACTCAATAGGAGAGCGGGTTCTGCCAGAAACGAGATAAACATTTCCCTGCTAGCCCCCATTCCTTCAAATGAAGACCCAGTGTCCAGGGCCGAGCACACCAGACTGAATCGAAGAACCCCTAGAAGGGAAAAGAGGACAAAGAAGTCTCCTGGAAAAGAGATCCATCCGGAATACCCTGGAAGAGGAAGAATAAAGAGAGCGGTTCCTACCGTAGCCAGAGCGAGCCATGGGGATAGTCGAAACACGAGGGTGGTAGAAGAACTGTATACCACTCCTTTTCGAAGTAATTTTACTAAATCGTAGTAGAACTGTAGGAGGGGTTGTCCCTTCCTACCCGCGAAGAAAGCTTTTGTTCTTACGATGATTCCCAGAAAAAGAGGGGATAGGATTAGGGCTAACAATAGGCTCATGGAACTTCTCCCAGGAATATCACCATGAGGAGGATGAGGGTAAGAGCGATATAGAGTATGTACACCTGATTCTTCCCTTCCTGCAGAGCATGGATCCGTCTAGCGATCCTCGTGATGGTTCGAACGAGAGGCCTGTACAAGATTCGCAAGATAAGATCGTGGAGGGTAGTTGTATACGACGCAGCTCTTGGGAATAAGTTCCCTTCCCATTGGAAGGATTCTGCAGGATGTAACACTCTTCGGAAGACACGAAGGATAGGGTAGGTAAAGGAGGAAGCGGTATACTGCATTCGGGATGTAGGTCGGGTGTATCCACAATCCCAGGTAGGGGAGGTCTCTACCGATCGATTTTTCAGGATCCAGTTCCAAATCCTAGAAAATAGAATGGTTAGACTGAGGAAAAGCAATCCCAGAACTCCCAAGGGGAATAGGGTTTGTTGTAGGATCGTAACCGTATCTAAAGCAGTTTGATACGCAATACCTGGTACTGTGGACACCACCGCTCCAAACACAAGGGGGGCTAACCCAATACTTCCAATCCCTAACACTAGGTTCATCCCTCCTAAAAGATACAAAGGAATTGTCCATGTCCAACCTTCTACCAAATGAACTGTTTTCTCTTTTCTAGGTTCCCCTAGAAAGACCACCCCGAACAATCGGGTGAAACATGCTACGCTTCCAACTCCTATAACTGCTAAAGAAATCAAGACTATAAGAGCAATGAGAATATCCACGATAGTTTTCCCTTGGATAGAAAGGGATAGCACAGCAAGGAAAAGGAGGAACTCTCCTACAAATCCACTCATAGGAGGCAATCCCGCAATACCGAAAGAAGAAAGGCCGAAGAGAGTCCCGGTTTTAGGAACTTTTTTCCATAATCCTCCAAGTTCCTCTATATTTCGAGTGTGAGTAGCATGGAGTACGGTACCTGAAGCTAAAAATAAAGAGGATTTCAGGAGCCCGTGATGGAGCACATGGAACAGAGCGGCGGTGAACCCAAGAAGGGCCCCGATCCCTAGAGACCGACTTAATCCGTACAACCCAATTCCTAGTCCCATTCCAATGATTCCCATGTTTTCGATGCTTGAGTAAGCGAGGATCTCTTTCAGGTCTTTCTTCCCCAACGCATGAAGGACTCCCAATACACCCGTGACAGAACTTAACCCGATACATAGGATTCCCCACGATAGGGGAATATCTCCTTCTAACCAGGAGATCACCCGGATTAAGCCATAGATGCCGGTTTTTATCATTACTCCACTCATCAGGGCGGATACCGGTGAGGGTGCGGCGGGGTGAGCCTCCGGAAGCCAGACATGGAAAGGCATGAATCCCGCCTTGGTACCAAACCCTATACAGGCTAATAGGAATATTGGAGTAGCTAACATCGCAGGGTATTGAAACATATTAAAATCCCAGACTTCGAGATCTGAGCCAAGGATACCAAACAGTACTAAAAGAAAAGCGGTGCCACCATGGGTGGCCATCAAGTATATCCATCCTGCTTTCCGGACTTCTTTATTAGTAAACTCATGTAGAACAAGGAAAAAGGATGTGATGGACATGCCTTCCCATGCTAACAGGAAGAACACACCATTGTATGCAGTGAACACCAGAGAGATTCCACCGAATAGGCCGAAATAAAAGATCCAATATCTCGAAAGAGATCTTTGGGTTCGCTCTTCAAAGAAGTAACCATAACTATAGAGAGCAACTAGCCCACCAATGACCGCTAATAGTAATAAAAACAGTGCGGAGAGAAAATCTATCCGGAGGTAGATGGACCCAAAAGGTATATTCCAGGGTAGATAGTACTCATCAGGACTGCCTTGGATCAAAACCCATAAGGATCCTCCAAAGATGAAAAGGGAAGAAAGGAACACGGTCACTGTTCCTATGAGATGGGTTACCTTTTTGTTGCGTAGAAACCATAAAAATAGAGTTCCGATTCCCAGTAGAATCCAGGAACCGACCAGGAGAAGAATCCCCAAAAACAGCCTCCCTTTAGCATTTTATTCGTTAGGGATCCTTTGATATTCCTTGAAAAAAGTATCTCATGTCAAGGGGATCGTTTTTCTACTAGAATCCCTTTAATTACCTGGTAGAAAAAGGTATACAAAGCAGCGAACAGGTAGAGAGTTCCAGCTATCATAAAGAGTAATGGAAAACCAAAGCTCATGGAAAGGATCTGGGATAGGGCAGAAGCAATAACCGAGGCAAATCCATTGGATGCCCAGGCAATAGGAACGAAGGATTGACCGTGTCGTTGCACCATCCGCAAACCAATGGGGAAGAAGACCCCCATCCAATATCCGGGAAGGGAAACCATGACCAATGCAATCCCGTACCTCACAAGAGTAGGTGTTTGAGCAATGGGAAACATAAGGAAAGGAACGACAGTTTCATAGAAAAGTAGGATCAATAGAATTCTAAATGCAGCTTTCAAGATGATAATCTCAAGGCGACTTCCTGCTGTTCCAATCCTCAAACTTCCTATCCCAGCTGAGCCTAGTAAGCCGGTGAAAACGATTACCACCGTCAGAAAGGGATCTCCTACAATACGTCTGAAAAACGCCAGCCAACTGATTTCTAGGAACAAGAAAGCGCATCCAATAGAAAAGAAGTATACCACCGCATAGAATCGTCCTCCAGAAGGAGAACTTCGCGCTCCACCTAGTGAAAACGCAACAATAAGGAGGGGTACGGCAATAATGCCGATACAGATCCCTGTAATAACTACGATGAGGTAACCCAATTCTGCTTTTCGTATTCCTTCCACTCCCAATTGGGAAAAGATCTGACCGAGCCCCTTCCAAGAGAAAAAATTATGGAAGTACGGTCTTTGATCCGTTACTGGTGAGACATCGTATACCCACTGATCGATCAACACCTGTGGATTTTTCTCTAGGATTGTCGTTGCTCCCCAGTGGTAGTATGAGTAGGGTTGGCCAGGAGGACCTGATACTCTATTTCGATAGGGTAGATGCTCCTCGATCCGGATACCAGGGTAGTATTCTGGATCCATCCCGAGACTAGGTAACAGATCTAAAAATCGTTGCTTCCGTTGAGACGAAACGGGGACCAGGCCAATCATTAGAAGAAAAGCTAGATAGTTTCTAGCCAGAAGCACATAGTTTTCAGGATCTTTCACACCCCGTTGTTGCAATGCTTCTCTCGTAAGGCTGAGGAGACGAAAGGCATCCCGGGGTGGAGACTGCAATCCTCGACTGACAGAAAGGATCCCATCCTCGGTAAGGATCGAGAGGGTTTCCCGCATACCCTCTACAGTGAGAAGGTAATTTTCTCGCGACGCTAGAAGACCAGCAGAGGTCGTTGGCAGACTTTCTGTAGAGGCAATATGGACAAGATCGAACCTTTTGTCCTGCATCTTCGCTTGTTCCAGGAACAATCTTGGTTCTTCTGCTACGATTTCTATGGGATCATTCCCAAGGGCGGATTCGCA
>JAOABU010000102.1 GCA_026418195.1 Spirochaetota bacterium
CGATACTCGTCCCTCTTTTTCGCCCTGTTCTGCACTGTAGTAGGTCTTCGGGTAGCCCTTATCTCCGGTGAACGATTCCTCTATTACCTAGTTCCGCATTTGGAACTTAAAATAGACATGCTCCTTCAAGGGTTTGGGATCTACCTTCTCATACCTACCTTCCTTTCCTTCATCTATTTTCTGTTTCCGGGTCGGGGAAACGAGAAACTGATTAAATTCATAGGCGCTTCCAGTCTTCTGTACCTCATTGCCACCCTTATACTTCCCGTAAAACTTCATGGCTATATCCTCGCCGCCTACTATCCATTCTTTATCGGTGGTCTTGCATATATCACATTTATTATTGGATACGCCATGATGAAACGGGATGCCGATGCATACCTTGAAGGGTTCGGGTTCCTCTTCATTCTGGTCTCAGCGGCATACGACATGCTTATTGATCGAGAAGTATACCACGGCGATTACATCCTTCCATTCGGTCTGCTCGGTTTCATCTTCATCCAATCCGTGATCCTTTCGGGACGGTTCAGCAGAGCCTTCCTTCGTCTAGAAGCCTTAGTCCAGGAAAACAAACGGATCCTGGACGCTCTGGAAACCCGGGTAGAAGAACGAACAGCCGATCTACGACAAATGAACGAACATCTGGAAGAATTACGGAAGGCAGCGGAAGAGGCTAACAATGCAAAGACTCGTTTCCTACAGAACATGAGCCATGAAATGCGAACACCTTTGAATGGTGTCCTCGGGTATGCTGAACTTATCCGAGACACAGACCCGAAAGGGATCCATCGATCCTACGCAGAGAAGATCATCGAGGAATCGAGGAATCTCCTGGATTTGATCAATCAGATCCTCGATCTGTCTAAAATAGAAGCGGGAAAACTCACGCTGGAGGTCATTCCCTTCGATCTCGAAGAGTTAATTCGCTCCGTCTTCGATATTCTCCTTCCCCTAGCAGAAAAAAAGCAGATCCATTTCCGTCTTTCCTTCTCTCCCAACCTTCCAATCCATCTGAAAGGGGATCCTGTACGGTTACGACAAATCCTCCTTAACCTAGTTGGGAATGCCATCAAGTTTACCCATGAGGGATGGGTGGAACTGAGGGTGGAACAGCAGGAAGCTATCGAAGATCGAGTGATTCTCCTCTTTATCATCCAGGACACTGGGATTGGAATCTCTAAGGAGTTTCAGACGGCTATCTTCGAGAGCTTTACCCAAGCTCATGTGGGTCTATCTAGACGGTATGGAGGAACAGGGCTAGGCACCACCATTGCAAAACAACTTACCGAATTGATGGGTGGATCCATCAGTTTCACCAGTGAAGAAGGGAAAGGAACTACCTTCTGGGTTTCCATTCCTTTCCAGAAGGTAAAAGCCCAAGAACTCCAAAAACCCGTCACTCGACCTCTCGAAGGAAGGATTCCAGAACTAACAGGAAAAACGATTTTAGTCGTTGAGGATTATCCTACCACTCTCCAAATCACAAGACACCATCTGGAAAGTGCCGGAGCTTCTGTATTGGTGGCAGAAAACGGCCTGGAAGGTATCAAGGAATTGGGAAGAAATACGGTGGATTGCATCCTCATGGATGTCCAAATGCCCCAGATGGATGGGCTGGAAACTACCCGATTGATCCGGAAGCTCCCCATTGGTAAGAACGTGCCCATCCTTGGGATGACCGCCAGCGCCTATAACGAGGACATTCAGACCTGTCTCGACGCTGGAATGAACGACGTCCTTACCAAACCTATTCGTAAGAAGGACCTGCTGGAAAAGATTCAATTCTGGATGAATGAACCTCGAACACAGGTGGCAACTGAAAACGACCCCCTTGGTTCATCCCCTTCCGGTTTAAGAACAAAGGCACCACCTTCCACAGCGCCATATCCCTTCGACCTATCGAAACTACGGGAAGAATTGCAGGAGGACCTTGAAGAAATCTCAGTCCTTCTTAGAGGATTCCTCCTTCAACTGGATACCATGGTGGGGAAGATAGAAATGGCCTTGCAAAAGGAGGATCGCATCCTTCTAGCACGGGAGGTCCATTCGCTAAAAGGAGGCGCCCTTACCCTCTATGCGAATCCTCTGGCTCAAGGGGCAGAAACACTCGAGCGATTGGCCCGATCGGGGAACATGATAGAGATCCAACAGACCTGGGTACTGGTACGGAAAGAAATCCAGATGTTGAAAGCCGCTATCATAGAGTATCTGGAGAAAACCGGATGACTTTATACCTGTTACCCGCAATCCTTATCGGAGGAGTCGCTACCTGGTTTGGGGTACAACAAAGGGCAGGAGTGGAATATATAAAGGGTGCGTTTCCCCTGTACCTTTCCCTTCTTGTTATGGATAGCTACTGGAGGGACCCAAACTACCTGAAAGGGGGTATCTTAACCGGACTCCTATTTTGCACCATCGCAGACTTCCTATTAGGAAGACGGAACAACACACCTGTGTTCCTTTTTGGCCTGGTCGGATTCCTCCTTGCCTACCTTACCTATGGGGTCACGTTCTTTCTAAGTACTGGGATTTCTGCAATCTGGGGAATCCTAGCAGGGATCCTATTCATCCTCGGAATCCTTCAGTACCGTACGTTTCGCACTCTCCCAAACGCACTACGGGTTCCGGTACTCCTCTACCTCGGGGTGGTATCTTTTTTCTTCGTCTCTGCCACTAGCTTTGCATACATCCATAGCACTTTTTTCCCCTTTCTAGGTGCCTTAGGTATTTACGGTTCGGAC
>JAOABU010000147.1 GCA_026418195.1 Spirochaetota bacterium
CTCGGAGATGTGTATAAGAGACAGGCTCTATGAACAGCCATACCCGAAATCAGGACAGAGAGGAGAGAAGCAATTAAAACTAATAAAAGGAGAAATAGAAGAAATCTACGTTTCATCGTACCGAGGGATTATGTACCCGATACCTCGTATATTCTCTATGTACGATCCTTTCAGCTTGCTGCGAATAGAGGTAATATGAACTGAAAGAACCCCTTCCTCGAGGTGCACATTCGGTCCCCATACCTTCTCCAAGATCTGCTCCTTTGTAAGGATTTTTCCTCTGTGTTGGAGCAGGAGCAACAGGATATCGTACTCTTTCTTTGTGAGATGTACCTGTCTACCTTCTACAGAAACTCTTCGTTCTTCTGTATCCACCACCAGCTGACCATGTACCAGTTTGGTAGCCACATGCTCCATCCGCTGAGTCCTGCGCAGGACCGCCTCCATCCTCGCCAGGAGTTGCTCCATATCGAATGGTTTGGTAATGTAATCATCTGCCCCCACATGCAACCCCTCTACCTCGTAAGAAACACCCTGTTTAGCCGTAATCATGATAATGGGAACCATAGACCCCTTGCTTCGCAGAATACGACATACCTCTATCCCATCCAGATCAGGAAGCATCCAATCCAACAGAACAAGATCTACCCCTCCCTCTAGCGCGGTAAGAAGACCACTCTTCCCATCATACCGAACCACCACATCCTTCCCCTGAAGGGTGAGTTCCACCTCCAACAGGCGGGCAAGGGCTTTTTCATCCTCGATGATGAGAACTTTCATGTTCGTTCAAGGTAAGTAAGAAATTGAATAGGGTTCCCCCATAATCCGGGGGAACCAGGGTATCTATGGAGGTCGTAAAAAGAATCTTTAATCCATGGGAGAAAAATCGCTTTTTGCAGCGCCACACATAGGGCACACCCAATCGTCCGGTAATGACTCGAAGGGTGTACCAGGTTTTACTCCATTGTCGGGATCTCCCTCTGCGGGATCATAGATATACCCACATACATTACATACGTACTTCTTCATGCCCTTCCCCTTTCCGTTAGCTCTTCCATAAGCCGTGAATGTTGCAGTACTCCCGGGCAGATACCGTTTTGGCATCGATACAAAACTCTGCCTTCGGTGCATCCCCCGGTTTCAAGAACTTCTTGTACCGCACTCCATCAGCCGTCAGTTCGATCCACTCAATATAGTGCTTCTCCTCCATCGGATGAAGAGTGCTGCCCACCGTTACCTTATACCCGTTCGCTGTTTTTTCTATCACCGGAACATGCTTCTCCGTGCTTTTATCCGCTGTCTTTTCCTCGAATAGCTTCATAGGTTGTCCACAGCAGACGAGTTCTCCCTTCCCTGCATCCAGGACTTCCACAATGTTCCCACAGAGCTCACATTTATAGATTTGAGCCTTCGCTGTCATGCGTGCCTCCTCCTATACTACACAAGTCCTTACTAAGCGCATCGTCCTACCAGTTTTCTCCCAAGAGTTCGAAATACGCTTGAGGATGAGCGCAAGCAGGACACGCTTTCGGGGCTTCCGTTCCCTCATAGAGGTATCCACAGTTGATGCACCTCCAAACAACCTTCTTGTCCCGTTTGAACACCCGCCCTGCTTCAATGTTAGCCCGTAGATCGTTGTATCGCTTCTCGTGCTGTTTCTCGGCTATTCGTACAGCTTCGAACACGGCAGCAATCGCTTCAAAGCCTTCCTTCCGAGCTACCTCCGCGTACTCTTTATACATGGTTGTCCATTCATAGTTCTCCCCCATAGCTGCAGCTTTTAAGTTTTCCGCGGTGCTTCCAATTACTCCAGCAGGGAAGGCTGCAGAAACCTCTATCTCTCCTCCTTCCAGAAACTTAAAGAATCGTTTCGCATGCTCCTTCTCTTGATCTGCTGTCTCTTCAAAGATCTTTGAAATTTGGATATACCCCTCCTCTCTTGCTTTGGAGGCAAAGTAAGTATAGCGGTTTCTTGCCTGAGATTCTCCCGCAAACGCGGTTAGGAGATTCTTCTCTGTCTGTGTACCTTTGACACTTTTCATACCATACCCTCCTGAAACAATGATTTTAGCTTTAAGTTGTATTGGTTTTATTATGACAGATTTTCCGTGTTTTTACCAGATTTTTTTGATAAACTTCTCGAGCTTTCGGATGTATGCCTATACGGCTCAAGGAAAAATCGAATCGGACAGGGTCGCTCGGATCTATCTTCCGGAAGGCATCCGTAATTTCCTCCACTGTGGCTCGATCAATTCCCTTTCGATGAGTAAAACCCCATCCATGGCTCCATCGATACAGGTGGGTATCTACCGGTACTCGTAAGGAAGCAGGATTCATGCAAATCCAACCTCCTGGATCTATCCGGTCCTTTCGTACCATCCAGCGGAGGAATAAATGCCATCGTTTCATCCCCCCCTTTTTCGAGGGATCAGAAAGGAGGATTCCCCATGAACCGTTCCTATGTTCTGTCATCCTACGAAAGATGCTCTCGATCCCCTGCCCGGGATCCTCGATCTTCCCAGAATACCCCCTTGCAAAACATTCTTCTATTGTTCCATACCTTCGAAGAACCCCTCTCAGGGCAGATAGAAAAGCGACGATGTCCCGCTTTCTAAAGAACCTATATCGGAAATCTCTGAACAACAGGTCCAAATCCTCCTCTGCAGAATAGATTAAGCGTTCTTTCAAGGGTTCCCCCAAGGGGATTAGTACCGCATCGCAGGCTTTCAGGATACCCTCCACCCTACCCAATGCAAGGGAAGCACAGATGAAACCAGCCACCTCACGATCCTCTGTGCTCACATACCTCCGCACCCGGGAAAGGGGATCTGGATCAATGTACTCCTCCTGATGGAACCTTTTATAGATTCCTTCAAGGAAGGTCTTTAGCGTAGAGGGATCGGAGAAATGCATTCTTTTTAACTTCCATCGTGAACCATACTTCCGATTCTCCCCCTTCGGGGTAGTCAACGGAGATCCTTACAGATGCTAGGGGAGGAGAAAACCAATGCAACAATCTAGGTTTAAAGCATTGTACTCTGATGTTTCGGATCCCTTCCCTTGAGATTGAGAGAGTTTGTACCTGAAACTTATGAGAAGAGCCTCCAAGAGGGATCGATAGGATTTTCCGCTCAGGCGGAATGTAACGGATAAAGAGTCGGGTATTCGTCAGGTAAAAGAGGCAGTATGAGAAGGGGGGGATCGGTTCGAGAGGAGTTTGCAACTGTCCTAACGCATACGCAAGGATCTGTTCCCCCACTTCCTTTTCCACTTCTCTCCAGTAGTCGAGACGCGCCTCCCGATTTCCCATACTGAAATCCTATCTCCTTTACTGGACTAGGTCAATTATGGTAGGGTTTCCTTATGTACCTAAAGCTCATCGCTTGTAATGTATTACTCCGCGAAATATGCCGGGAAGTCGCTGGTTCCCCCCATACCTTTGATCTATACTTCACGGAGAAAGGGGACCACGAAAAGAGCGATCGACTCCGATCCATCATCGAGCGAGAAATTCAAGCAGCGGAATTGAGCGGAAAACCTTACGATGCCATCCTACTCGGGTATGGGCTTTGCGGGAACGCTACCGTAGGTCTTGGTTCTGCGAAATTCCCCCTCGTTCTGCCGCGGGCACACGACTGTTGTACCCTTTTTTTAGGATCCAAACGAAAATTCCAGGAACTCTTCGCTTCCAACCCAAGCCGACCATTCGCTACTCCTGGATATCTGGAAAGGGGATCCGAGACATTCCAATCCACATCTACCCGTAGATTCCTGGGTTTGGATAAATCGTACCAGGAGTACGTTGCCCTGTATGGAGAGGAGAATGCGCAGTACATCATGGAAACCCTTTACTCGAAGCCCATGGAAGATAACACCTTAGTGTACATCGCTATGCCTGGTACCGATACCTTAGGATGGGAAGATCGATGCCGAAAGGAAGCAGAGAGCGTTGGAAAACGATTTATCCGTGTGGATGGGGATTCTCGTTTGATTCACAAACTCATCTTTGGAGAATGGGACAAAGAAGAATTTTTGGTCGTGCCCCAAGGATATAAAATCGAACCCGTGTATGACTGGGAACAAGTGGTAACTTCAAACGTTCAGCTTTGAATCTCGTTCACCAGAGCATCAAAGATAGTAAGCATATCCATCGTTGTCTTTCGTAGCCGAGAGGCAAGGATCCGGGCAATAGCGCGGGTTATGGGAAGAGCAATCTCGGGATTCGTCTTCCCTAGTTTCAGAAAATCCTCCTTGTTCAGCACGAGGAACTCTGAATCCTCCAGGGCTATCACTGTGGCAGACCGTTTATCATCATCTACCAGAGCAATTTCACCAAAGAACACATCGTTCTCAGCCTTCAATTTCACCACAGTATACGTATCCCCTGCTCGGGTCTGCTTTTGGATCTCCACACTCCCCTTGTATACGATGAACATCTCCGAACCAATATCCCCTTCCCGGATTATAACTGCCCCTTTGGGGTACGTTTTTATTTTTATAATTTCTAACAATCGCTTTAAATCAGCTTCCCGCTCTTTCAGTTCATCGAAGATAGCGATTCGGCTTAGTTTTTGGAGGATCTCTTCTTGCTTCATACCTCTACCCTTTCCAGAAGAATTGCTAAACTGTACTTCTGGATCGTATACGAATCATCGGGTAGCAAGTAGGGTCTATTTACTTCCAGTTCCTTCACTTTCTGGAGGTTCATGATCAGTTGGGATACATCAGAGGTTTTCTGGGCTTCCCTGAGGGATTCCATTTTTATTCGGTTAGGCGATCCGGTATTTTCCAGGATCCCGATCAAGATCTTTTGGGGATCCCCCTGAAAGGTACGTTTGAACTCACCAAAGGTCTTTCCAATATACTCGTAGGGAATAGGCCGGGTTACGATTCGGGACCGACTTTTTTCCTGGGATAAGAGCTCATAGATAATGTGAGACATCCCGTTGGTAGCTGAGGTATTGGCTAGTACCCTTCGAGAAAACTCACGGCTAAAGAGAATTTCATCACATTGAGCGTGACGGAGGTAGGATTCGTACTTCTTATCTAGAATCTCCGCGCACACATACACATCCTTACTGAGAGCTTTGATCGTGAGGACGGTCATGACAGTCTTTGAATCCACCTCCGAGGGGGCAGAACTCTCCAATGTATCTGCTAATATCAAGACCTTCTTGGCCGCTTTTATGTTTGCCCGCAGGAGGGAGGTTTCGGCAAAGTAATCTCCTCGCACGAACTTCAATCCTTTCAATTGGGGTCGGTCTTTCAAAGTCTCTACCCGCTCGGGTTCCACATTGGAGATGATGACAATGGTTTCTGCATCAGTTTCGGGGGAAACCCGGAGAATATCCAATAGGATGTCCTCCATATCCTCCTTCCACCCGCAGATGATTAAATGATTTTTTAATTTTTTATACTCCATCAATCCCCTCCTGGCTTTGGTGTTTCGATCCACCAGGAACGAAGCTAAGGTTCCGGATAGAAGGGTAGTTGCCCCGATTCCAAAGAACACGGTAAAAATGGCAAGAATCTTCCCAGATACCGAAGCGGGGACCTTGTCCCCATATCCGGTCGTGCTGAAAGTAATGATGGACCACCATAACCCATCGAAAAAGTTTCGGAACTGATCGTTCACCTCCCGCTCGATCCAAACCATGATTCCTGCTGACGCGATAAGAAAGCCAAAAAACACGTAGAAGGGGCGTACCTTCGGGTCTGTAAGAAGGAGAAAATATTTTTTCAACTGCTTCATACTACTTGGCAGTAACACGGTGGATTCCCCTATCCTTCCATCCCTCCACGACTTGTTGGAAGATCCGAAACTCTTCTTCTACTTTATGCAAGGCTTCCCTAGCTTTCTGAGTATCCTGGTCTTTGGAAGCCTGTTCCAACTCGGCCGCTGCGTTCCCTAACCTTCGGGCTTGGAGATTCCAGGATCCCCCTTTGATTCCATGGGAGGTCACCCGAAGGGAATCCCAAAGCCCTTTTTCCAGTTCGTCCCGCATCTGCGAGATCTGGGTAACCACCTTTTTTCGAAAAGCCTCTACCACCCTTTCCACCACATCAGCTTTCCCCATGAAAGTCTGTAACGCTTCTGGATAATCGAATACTTCTTTGGGAAGAGGATCTTCCTTCAATTCCGATTCCTCTTCTACCAATTCCTCCACGTCCTCTCCTGCAAACTCATTACTAGCTTTTCCATGTTTCTTAACTTTCTGTTTGGGCATGTACTTCTCAAGAAAGGGAATCAGGTCTGCACTCTTAAACGGTTTCGTTAGGTAATCGTCCATCCCAGCCTCAAGGCACTTCTCCTTTTCCCCTTTTACCGCATTGGCGGTGACTGCTACGATGGGTCCGGTATACCCCTTCTCACGGAGCTTGAGGCTAGCCTCGTAGCCATTCATCACAGGCATCTGTACATCCATGAATACTAGATCTACCGGTTCTTTTGCTAGTAGATCGACCGCTTCCAGACCGTTTTCTGCCAGTAGAACCTGTAAGCCATACTTCTCCAGTATTGTTTTGAAAAGTTGCTGATTCACTAGATGATCTTCTGCTACCAGCACTCTACCCCCTACCCATATGTGGGTTGTGTCCGTTTCTCTTTCCTCTTTTTCTTCCCCTATCGCCCCCATCCCATAAAGAATGGAAACGATACAGTCCAGAAGTTCCCGCCGTTTTACAGGTTTATCAATATACCCAGAAAACCAACCTAGAAGTTTCATTTTTGCTTCGGTTCCAAATCCCAAGGGACTCATGAGGATCAGCCGGGGGGAGGTAGGTAGGGAAGCGTTTCGCACCTCACTGGCGAATTGCCATCCATCCATCCCAGGGAGGTGTTGATCCACTAGCACCAGATGGTAGGGATCTTTTTCCCTTAGTCGGAGCATTTGTAGCGCTTCTTGACCAGTGCGGGCCCATTCTACCTTTCGAAACCAGTCCGTTAGGTGGTAATAGAGAACTTCCCATACATGTTGGTTGTCCTCCACGATCAGGACAGGTCGGAAAGTATCCGGTTCTTCAATGACCAACTCCGCTTCTTCCTCGTGATCCATCACCCTCTGTAAGGGTAAGGTGAAATGAAAGTTCGATCCAATTCCAAGGGTACTCTGGACTCCGATACTACCATGCATCATCTGGACCAGACTTTTAGAAATAGAAAGGCCTAATCCGGTTCCTCCAAACTTTCTCGTAGTAGACGAGTCTACCTGGGTAAAGGCCTCGAAAAGGATAGGAACTTTGTCTTCTGGGATCCCGATCCCTGTGTCGATGACTTCAAACTTTACTTTCCAAACCTCTGTATCTCTCTCTACTACCCGTACCCGAACTAGCACTTCTCCTTTCTGAGTAAACTTCACCGCGTTATTAATCAGGTTTATAAGGATCTGACGGATCCTCACAGGATCCCCTAGAACCCATGTAGGTACATCCTTTGCTATATCGATGATAATTTCCAACCCCTTCTTATGAGCCAATAGACTTACCATATCTACAGCTTCCTCGATAAGGGAGCCCAATTCGCAGGGAATGATCTCAAGGGAAAGTTTGCCTGCCTCGATTTTCGAAAAATCTAGAATATCATTGATCAAGCCCAGTAGTACTTCTGCGGAATATTTCACCTGCGTGGCATACTCTTTCTGTTCTTCGTCTAGCCTAGTCTCCAAAAGGAGTTCTGTCATACCCGTGATGGTATGAATAGGGGTACGGATCTCATGACTCATATTGGCGAGGAAGGCGCTTTTGATCTGGGTCGCTTTCTCTGCCTCTTCCTTTTCTCGGAGAAGACGTTCCTCTCCCCTCTTGTGTCTGGTTACATCCTCCAAGATTCCAAAGATAAAGGGGGAGAAATCTCCTGCTCCCACATGATGGAGACGCATTCGGACCCATCGGTTCTCTGTTCCCTCCAGCGGAAACCTGCACTCCAGCTCTACATCCGAGTTCCTCTGCTGGAGGACCTGTTCCATCTTCGCACGACCTCCGTCTCGGAACTCCTCACTGCACAGAGAAAATATATTTGCTCCCTGTAGCTCCGATGCAGATTTCTGAAAGATTCTTTGGGCGGCTTCATTGGAAAGGATGATGCGTCCTTGGAAATCCAGAATCACGATTCCCAGCGGTGAGTGTTCGAAGATGATCTGGTAATGTCTCCCGAAATTCACCCCCCCAACCTCCAACCTGTTCGCAATTAGAAGTTCATGCTTAAAATTTCAGTGGCTTTCTTTCGGATCCACTCCGGCTTTAATGGTTTGATAAGGTAACTCTTGACGCCGTATTTCAATGCCTTTATAACCGTTTCCCGCTGAGAAAGAGCAGAGAGCACGATAATTGGAATAGTGTTTCCTCTCTTTTTCAATTCTTCCAGAGTTTGAAACCCATCCATCACCGGCATCATCAAGTCGAGAAACACTAGATCGTACCCATCGGGTTTCAGATTCTTTAGGAACTCCTCCCCATTGTCGAAGGTCTCGATCTTGAATCGGGCATCGGAAAACGCGGTCTTGATCAGTTCCTGAATCACAAAATCGTCGTCTACAACGGCAAAGGTCAGTACATCTTGCAATTTTGTCAGATCAGGAGCAGAAGGCTTTTCGCCTTCAAACCTTAAATGGATCGTTTCCGACTTTTCCTTCCGCGGAGTCGATGCAGAGAGTAGCTCTTGATGCACCACTAGATTCTCTTGATCTAAATAGGCACCCGCTTTTCTTCCTAGCAATCCATCCATAGCTTTTTCTAAGTTGGCCGTAACCTCAATTTCCGCAAACTCTTTTTTCCCTTTTACGAAGGAAGCAACGAAATCCGACGTAGTGAGGATCTTTACAAACTTCGGCTTTGCTTGAGAGTGTTCTAGAATCGTTGAGAGGAGCATGTTAAGTTTAAGGGAATCGTCCCCACTGATGGAAAGGTTAGACATGATGATAAGTACTTTGGGTACCTGAATCTCATATAGATCGATCAATTCGGTGATTTTGTATTTCAGAAGTTCAATCTTTTCCGTGTTGAGACCCTGGGCAATCTCGATGAAGAGGATATCCTCGTTCACGTGGGCTTCAATGATACAGGGAGTAGAATCGAGCTGAAGGTTTACCCCTAAAATTTCCGAGATGCTTTTGATTAAAGCGTCCATCTTGACGGGTTTGGTCAAGAACTTCTTTACATTGTACTGTACTACCTCCATCAAAGAATCCCGGTCGATCTTGGAGGAGGCCATGATCACGGGAGTCTGCATAGTGTTAGGGTTTCCTTTGATTTCCTTCAATACTTCGATGGAACTTTTCCGCGAAAGATAGTAATCCATGATCACCAAATCCGGAAGAAAACTCCGGATTTTCAAAGAACCTTCCAGTCCATTCGAGGAGGTCAGTACTTCGAATCCCAATTCTTCCAGTTTCTTTTTGAGGAAATCCCTCAATAGGGGGGATTCATCGATCACTAGTATTTTCTTCATATCTTCCTTATATTCCCCAATACTATTTTTTTCAAGCTTTTCTTTCCCCCTTGCCAGGGAGAATGGAAAAGAGTATCTTAATCATGTTGACTAATAGTCATTTAATAATCTTTAGTCAGGATTTTAACATGAGTACAGAACAACGTAGGCTACGAGAAAAGGAACTGAGAAGGCAAACGATCCTCAACACCGCAGAGAGGATCTTCGCGGAAAAAGGATTCAATGAGACACCAATGGAGGAAATCGCCGAAGCAGCAGAGCTGAGCAAGGGAACCCTTTACCTATACTTCAAGAGTAAAGAGGAGTTGGCCTTCGCCATCTTCCACAAGAACCTCTTGATATTGAAAGATATGATTCGGCAGGCTGCCCAGTCAGCCCAAACAGGAATCGATAAAGTACGGGCTATCCTGAGTGCTTACTATCGATTCTACAAAGACCACCTGTATTTGAAATCTTCTCAACCATCGGGCAATCGCCAGTATTTGAACCGTCTACTAGGATACTACTTTCAGGGTGATCACACCAATCATCCCTATGCAGAACGATGTTTCCGAGAAATCCAGGAGATCATCAGCTATATCGTGAGTGCCCTCCAAGAAGGAATCCGGGATGGCTCCATCCGAAGAGAAATCGATCCGGGGAAAACAGCCATGACCTATGGGAATCTGGTACTTCTTTTCATGCTTCATCTTGCACAAGGGGGTAGCCTCGTGCTGAAAGGACATGGATATAGCGCCGAAGAGTTGTTTGATTACATGTTCGATCTGTTCTTGCATGCGTTAATTCGGGAGGTTTAACCGTGTATCGAAAAATCCTTGCTCATCCCAAATTCGTTCTTGTCATTACAGGGTTCGTCACGCTCGTTCTAGCCCTTCAAATATCAAACTTACGGATAGACAACGATCCGGCTTCCTTCATACCCAAGGACCATCCTTCGTACCTGGCAAAGGAACGAACAGACCAACTGTTTGGAGAAGATTTAGCCCTTTCCATTGGACTTAGGGATCCATCGGGGTATTTTTTTACAAAAGAGAACTTAAAGAAACTCATCCATCTCTCGGAAGCGTTGAAAAACCTCCCCAATGTCTCCGATGTCACTTCCCTTACTACTACGGATTTCATTGAAGGGACAACCGAAGGGATCACTGTGCATCCTCTTCTCGATCCTGCGTCTTTCGAGGGTACAGAAGCGGAAATCGAGAGCTTGAAAGAGAAACTACGATCCTGGATTGTGTACGATCAAGCATTGGTATCTCGAGACTTGAGTGCCGTTCAAGTTCTAGTGGTATTGGAACGGAAACTCTCTGAGGAACAGCGGGAACAGGTCTATCACGATACAATGCGGATCCTCCAGAAGATCGTAGGAACCTCCCTCGAGTACCATGTGGCGGGTACTCCTGCTGTCTCGGTATTGATCAGTGAAAATATGCGCTCCGATCTACGGTCCCTGATCCCTATTGTGATGGGGGTGGTGATTCTTACCTTGTACGTTTCCTTCCGGCGATGGGCTGGTGTGTTGCTACCTATGCTATCCATCACCATCGGGACTATCTGGACGCTGGGCATCATGGCCCTCTGTAACATCACTCTTTCAATGGTTGGTACCGTGATCCCTGTGCTCCTGGTGGCTGTCGGAAGTGCATATGGGATCCATATCGTTCATCGATACTATGAAGTCGAACAGGATGAAGGACGTTCCCCAGAGGACATCCTCTATACTGTGATACGGGATGTATGGAAGCCCGTATTTTTAGCAGGGATCACCACTCTCATTGGGTTCGGCTCCGTTGTAACCAGTAGAGTGCTACCCATGCGGGATTTTGCTATCTTCACTTCCCTTGGCGTTCTGTTCGTAATGACCAATGCGTTAGTGGTTATTCCCTGCATCTTGCAGATCCGTCATAATACCCTTCCCCCTCTCCCCTCTTCCTCCAGAAGGATATCTCTTCAGTTCCTAGAAGCGTTGGACAATACTGTGTTTCGCTCCCAACGCAGAAGCATCCTCGTCTTCGTCGGGATTCTCGCACTCTCTGTTTTCGGAGCCCATAAGCTGATTGTGGATAATTCTCTGATCGAGTATTTCAAGAAGCACACCGAGGTGTACCAGTCAGACCTGTTTTTGCGCACCTACTTTGCGGGTACCCGGCACTTTTCAGTGGTAATTTCGGGAACGAAAAAAGGAGATCTGACCGACCCTCGAGTATTGAAGTTCATGGATGAACTAGCAAACCATCTTTTGGAGAAGCATCCGGAAGTATCCAAGGTACTTTCTTTTACCGATTTTATTAAACGCATGAATAGCCTCCTCCAACCCCACGGTCTATACGAAATTCCAGCAGATCCTGCAAAGTATGGGTTGAGTTCTTTCTCCGAGCTGAAAGATCTCGTATCCCAGTACCTTCTTCTGTACTCAGGGAATCTATCGAAGTGGGCAGACGATGCATTGGAACCCCAAACTGCTCGGATGATGGTTCAATTGAGAACCCCTAACAATAGCTTTACCCGGATTGTAGTTCCCGAAATCTATGCGTATGCCCAGAACCACCTTCCAGAGGGGTATCGGATTGAGGTCTCTGGTATTGCTTTGATCGAAAATACCTTGGTGGATCTTATCGTAAACGCTCAGATTACCAGTATTTCCGTCTCTCTAGCCTTAGTGATTCTCGTGATCATCCTAAGTTATCGGTCCTTCTGGATTGGTTTGATCGGTGCCTTGCCTCTTGGTACATCGATCCTCATCAACTTTGCCCTGATGGGATTCACTTCCATTCCTCTGGATATTTCCACTGCTATGGTCGCCTCTGTTACGACAGGAATCGGAATTGATTACACGATTCATTTTCTCTCCACATACGCTTCCTCATTAAAAAACCTAAGCTCTCAAAGGGAGGCAAGACGGAAAACTCTTACCACCGTAGGACCCGCGATCCTTTACAATGCAGTATCTGTTGGCGCTGGATTTGCTGTCCTATTACTCTCGCAATTCAAGCCCCTGAACTATTTTGGGTTACTCATCGCCCTGACGATGTTCACCTCTAGTATAGGGGCATTGACAATTGTACCGATGGCTCTTGAAGTTTTCAAACCTCGGTTCAAAAATTGATTCTCCATATTAACAGGAGGAACGTATGAAACGTTCTATCGGTATAGTAGCAGGCCTCTTTCTATTCTCAATCGGTTCCCTCTTTGCTTTGGATGGGAGGGAAGTCATGCTTCAGGTAGATAAACGCCCTACAGGAAAAACTTCCCACGCTCTAGTTCGTATGGACCTGATCGATAGCAAAGGGCAAGTGAATACCCGAAGTGTGGAAATGTTCACTGTGAAGGATGAGAAAGATTTAAAAAAGATGGTGATCGTGTTCCACGCTCCCGCTTCGGTAAAAGACACCCGATACCTAGCAGTAGAAAACGAGGGTCGGGACGACGACAAGTGGATCTATCTTCCTGCGTTAAAACGGGTGCGTCGAATCGCTGCATCAGAGGGGGGAAGTTCATTCATGGGAAGTGATTTCACGTATGACGATATGTCTGATCGAGACGTAGACAGGGACAACCACAAACTCCTGCGGGAGGAAACCCTCGGGTCCTACCCGTGCTATGTAGTAGAGTCTTCGGCCAAGGATCCCAAGGATAGCCAGTACTCCAAACGGATCTCATGGATTGCCAAAGATCTCTGGATTCCAGTGAAAATCGAACTGTATGACAAGAAAGGAAATCTTCAGAAGATCGCTACGATGGATAAGATCGACACCATTCAGGGGTTTGTCACACCGTTGCAGACTACCATGAAGAACGTACAGAAAGGTACCTCTACTCTTCTGGTGATGGAAAAGTTTGTATGGGATGAATCCCTACCCTCAGGGCTCTTTACCACCCGGTATCTAGAAACGGGAAAACCCTGATCCTGTTAGAGGAGAAAAAACTATGGTACGTTCACGTATCTGTGCAGTTCCTATCCTCCTTTGGATCCTTATATCGACAACCCCTTTTTCGATAAGCGCCACTTCATTAAAAGAGGATTCGAGAGAATCGACTCCGGCAAAGGCAGGAGTTCCTTCCGCTACCTTCGGAGCATCACAAGAACCAGGTCTCGCTTGGTCAGGTCAGGTCTGGGCTAACAGCAGATTATATAGAGAGAAAAACACTCTAGAAGAGAGTGTATGGCAAACCAATCCCAGGGTAGATCTCTCGTTAGAGGTGAAAAAGGAACAGGCAGAGTTGAAGGTCAAGTTCCGCTGGGAGCCCAGCTGGCAGAACCAAAGCACAGACACAATATTTCGACGGATGATCGATGAAGCGTATGTTCGGGGATTCTTGGGTTCTACCGTTTTCGAAGCAGGCTATATGAAGGTGGTCTGGGGCAAAGGAGACGATGTTCATGTGCTAGATTTATTGAACCCTACCGATTACTATGATTTCGTAAATAACTCCTATTTGGATCGTCGGGCCTCTCAATGGATGATGCGGGTTATGCATCCTTTAGGGGAAATGCACAATTTAGAACTCGTCTGGGAACCGGTGACCACCCCTGACCATATTCCTCTGGAAGGCCCCTGGAAACCCTATGCGATATCCGCGCTGGAAGGACACTTGCAAACTCTTCTTGGTTTCACATCACCCGTCGCCGCTTCTGAGGTATTGGTCTCAGATCAACTATCTACCTTGATCGATGGAACCTATGGAATCCGGTTTACCGGCAGTTCCCATGGCTTTGACTATGGGATCCTATATGCCTATACCTACAACCGAGAACCGAAGGTGGATTTGAGTCGTATTATCCAAACTCAGAAGGTGTACCTTTCCTACGATCGAATACACTGCTTCGGCATAGAAGGTGCTACCGCTTGGGAAGGGTTCAACTTCCGGTTGGAAGGAGGGTATTTCCTGACCAACGATACCAAAGGAACAGATCCAAAGGTGCGAAATCCTTCAGTAGGGTATGTCGTAGGTATGGATCGCGATCTATGGACCGATGGGCCTAATCTGAATCTTCAAGTACAGGGGGTCCTTCCTCTCCATACGGACAAGATTGATCGGAACCCTCTCGATGTAGAATATCGCGGCGATGGAAAGTATACCCGACACATCCTGGCCGGCCATCTTTCCGACACCATCCTGGAAAACAAGGTAAAATGGAAAGTTTCCACCGCTTTTGGTATGGAACAGCAGGATCTCCGCATTGCACCAGAACTCACCTATGAACCCTTCGACGATTTTCAAATTACCGCCCGTTGGGTCCAGTACCTAGGGAATCGGGATACCACCTTTGGGCAATACAAAGATTCCTCGTTCTTTGAAGTAAGTGTGTCCTATCGGTTCTGATGCATTACCGTTCCCACTGGAAAACGTTTCATCCTCAGGCGATCTATTAGGGATTGCCTGAGGTTTGCTATTTTTCGTCCCAACGGAAGACTACTTTATCCTACCCTGTAATCTGATTTGAAGGGCTCCATACAGTTTCCCTGTATTGTACGATAGGTACCGATCCTGGGGATAGAATCCAACCAAGGCACTCATCGATAACCCCAATGTTCCTAGTAGGGGATACGTATGATTCCCCACCAGGGAAACCCGCTCGGTGATATACCCAGAACCAGGCACATAGGTGATGCTATGGATGAGTCCGAGGAGAAGCCCTTTATCCTTAAACCGGTAGGCTAAAATTGTATCGTTTCCCCAGTACATGTCCGTTTGTTTCAACACCACATTGGCAGAGGGTTCGTAGAAATACTTTTGCCCTGCCTCCTCAACCCCTCTCATGTCGAAGAATACCCAATGAATGGTAGAAGCAAATATGAAGTTATTCCATGCTCCTTGAAGGGTAGGGGATACCTGATATCGGAATCCCAAACCACTCCTTCTGTCTATCTTCTTTCTCGTATCCCCATCGAAAGGGGAACTGTATTCCGCTAGAGGAGTATATCCAAATCCTAACGCATCGTAGGCATAACGGAGTCCCCCCATTACCCGAAGATCGAAGAAGGCAATGGGAACAATATGAAACAATAGGGACAAAGAATCGTAAGCTGGGGTGAGGGAGTTTTCAATACCCACCTCCCAGAGGGTAGAGTCCCAGAGGATCCCCTTTTTCCCCTCATAGAGGGGAGATTGATAGGAGATTCGACTGGTGAGATCCAAGCCCAAAGGATTTACAGAACCCGAAAGGGAATGAGACCAGAGCCACCTATACGGTGTACTTTCTTCTGCTAACACCCTCCCTACCAGTGTACACAACACCACGAACATCCCTACCCCTAGTACTCGTCTCCAACGGACATGGATACAACGAATTGGCATTCTTTTCTTCATAAGGTGTATTCTACACCAAGAACTGATGGTAGACAAAAAAAACAAAATACCGTCACTATTCCTCCTATGGCGACTGTAATCCACCGAAAAACTGGCTTTCCGATTTTTGATCCCCAAATCCCACCCTTTCCAGCGACCTATCAACCCAATCCTACTGCCAGGCGGCAGGCTCTATCTTCCCTAATACTCTCCGTATCCGGTTTTCGCAAGGTGTTCGCTTACGATGGTAAAGACGAAAGCACCACCTCGATTCTTACCCAAGGAGACCGAGAGCTTGTATTCGGAATGGGTATCGCTTTTGCCCGATTCCTTCAGAAAAAGACTGGTTCCCCTACCCCATTGGTCGCCCTCGGTTTGGATACTCGTTTCACGGGCCCTACCATGGCAGAGATCCTCTTATATGCTTTGCTCACCTGTGGGTGTAGGATACATTACCTCTTCATCGTACCGATTCCTGAACTATTAGCCTATATTCGAGCTACTCCTTCTATCGATGGATTCATTTATGTATCGGCTAGCCATAACCCCATCGGTCATAACGGGGTAAAGTTTGGACTTCGGGAGGGCGTCCTGGGAGGAGAGAATGCCACAGATCTGATTCATCAATATCAACTCCTCCTGCAGATGGATCAGGAGATGGAAAACCTGTTCCATCTCGCCTCTACTCTCAACCCGAACCTGTTAGGGGATCTTTGTATTTCCATTGAAGGATGGAAGAATGCGGCGGAGAAGGCGTACAAAGCCTTCGTGTATCGGATGGTTACGGGCACCGATGATGCCCATCAACAGGAATGGATTTTAAAAACTCTTAAAAGAAACATTCAACGAGAGGGGTGCGGTATCGTAATTGATTACAATGGGAGTGCTCGGACCTTGGGGATCGATCGGGAGATCTTAACGGATTTGGGAGTCACTCTGTATGAACGGAATGAGACTCCAAGAGCGTTTTCTCATGCTATTCTCCCCGAGGGAGATGCATTAGAGCTCTGTCGAGAGGTACTGGAGGGACAGAAACGCTTGGACAATCGATTCCGGTTCGGGTACGTTCCCGATTGCGATGGAGATCGAGGCAACCTCGTGTACTACGAGGAAAAGCCGGTTCCGGGTGAAGCAGGGGGGGCAAAGATCCTGGAAGCCCAACAGGTTTTCGCTCTTGCTTGTGTTTCTGAACTCTCCTATCAACATTGGTTGGATGAATGGCGGACTGCAGATCAATCAGGGAATCCATCGGAAGCGAGGGTTTCCCGCCTCGCTGTAGTTGTAAACGATCCTACCTCTCTCCGGATAGATCGTATTGCCTCTCGGTTGAGTGCCCGGGTGTTTCGGGCTGAGGTAGGAGAAGCGAATGTGGTTGGGTTGGCAAAGAAGCTCATACAGGAGGGTTGGAGGGTTCCTGTTTATGGGGAGGGTTCCAATGGGGGCAATATCACCTATCCCTCTGAAGTCCGGGATCCTTTGGCAACTGTTTTTTCCATCCTAAAGTTGCTCTACCTATCTTCCCAGGATCATCCCGCATCTAGTCCGTTCAAGATCTGGTGTGACGCATCAGGGTTTGGTGAACGGTATACGCCCCATCCCGACTTTTCTACCGTCCTTGATACCTTACCAGTCTTCACTACACTACCCGTTTCTGCAAAAGAAGCAGTATTCCCCATCCAATGCACAGACCAACCGAGTCTTAAGGCAGCGTATGAACAGATTTACTGGAAGGAATGGCAGACTCGAAAAGAGTCTCTTCGGGAACAGATGGGGATTGAAGGATGGAAAGAACTCAATTATGAGGGATTAGAAGAACGGATTGGCGCAGGGCCTGCTTCGCGTAGAGGAACGGAAAAAGGAGGATTCAAGATCCTCTTTGAAAACTCGCAGGGACAAGGAATTGCCTTTCTCTGGATGCGAAAATCGGGCACCGAACCTGTGTTCCGAATTCTTGTGGACCTAGAAGGTGCCGATAAGGATCACTTCCATGACCTACTTTCCTGGCATCGTTCCATGATCCAGAAAGCGGATGAACGATGTAGAATTAAACCAAAACCCGATGCGATGGATATCGTGTATTCTATATCAGCCCTCATGGGAATGCAAATCGAAGACCAGCGCATTCCTCAGTACTTCCCAATCCTCAGTTTGAAAGAGGAGTCATACCATTTCCTTCTTAGTACATACAGGGATAAAAAACAGAGGAGGGGAGAGGCCGGATCGACGTATCTTTCTATCCCTTCACAGGGTTTACAATTCCTCGTTGATCCGTTCGGGTTCATCCAGACGATTTTTCTCTACTTGATTACCCGGGAAGGCTTTCACCCCTTTAGCCAGTCCCTTTCCCTTCCCTTTCCTTCCACTCGGGCGGAATTAAAAACCCTTCTCGGGGAACCCTTAGAAAGTGGAAAAACCCAGGATGGGTTCTTGAGTGAGAACGAGGAGCTTTGGGATGTATTTCGGTACTTGGATGTGAAGATCTATGCAGGGTATCACCCGACGGATGGGCAGATTACTAGGCTCACTTTTTCCAGATTTTCTCCGGGAGGGCTTTCGACCCTATCGTAGATCCATGGAAATGGGACGTACCTTGAGTATCAGAATATTTCGTACTACAGTGTTCCCGTGAAGATTGCCGTTTTCACCGATACCTACACACCCCAAGTTAACGGGGTCACCACCTCAATATTGATTTTCCAACAGGAACTGGAGCGATTGGGACATACGGTGTATATTTTCTGCCCCACTTATGGAGGAAGGGAAGGTAAGGATCCAGCAGGAGTATTCCGGTTCTACTCTATTCCCTATCGATCGGAGATGATGCATGAGCAACGGATCGCTCTTCCTATTTCTAGAGGTATCTGGCAATTCCCTACACTGAAGATTGATATCATCCATTACCATGTCCCTCACTACATGGGTGCCTATGCCCTCTTGCTTGCATGGATCTTTAAAAAACCCACCATTCACACCTACCATACTCTTTTCGTGAAATACACCCACTATGTGAAGATCCGGCCCTCCCTGGCAATACGATTCGTGAAATGGATCTCCCGCGTTTTCTGTAACCATACTGACCGGGTCCTCGCTCCTTCTGAAGAGATGAAAAAAGAACTGATACAGTATGGGGTAACAAAACCCATAGAGGTTCTCCCTACTGGAATCGATCCACATCCCTTTCCAGACCCATCCTATATCCAAGCCATCAGGCAACGGTTCCCTCAAGAAAGGAAGCTACTGATCTTCGTAGGTCGGTTTGCCCAGGAAAAAAACATCCCCCTTCTGTTCGATGTGCTACAGATCCTGGAACAGAAGGGTGTTCCCTGCCACCTTCTCCTCGTGGGAGATGGTCCAGATAGGAAGCGAATCGAAGGTGAAATTCTTACTCGAGGGTTTGCAGACCGTATTTCGATTACTGGGTACGTGCCCAGAACTGACGTGTTTGCTTTCCTTGCTTGTTCAGACTTGTTCCTGTTCCCTTCGGAAACGGAGACCCAAGGGTTAGTTTTGCTGGAAGCTATGTCTTTGGGCATCCCTGTAGTCGCAGCTGATGCTATGGGAGCCGGAGAATTATTGAAGGATGGCCGGGGAGGAGTAGCGGTGCCAGCTACACCAAAACTCTTTGCGGAAGCGGCTTACCAGCTTTTAACGGATCCTGCCCTCTACTTTGAAAAACAGCGTTCTGCAAAGGAAAAGGCAAAGGAATGGTCCAGTCACACAATGACCGCTCGCCTCCTATCCCTTTACAAGAAAACTATAAAGGAATACAAAACTCACAGGTATAGGCTCTCTTGAGAGACCCACAGGATCACTGGCTACACGAGCTTTTTCCCTTTGCGATTCAACGCTTCCCGGTAAAACTCCTCGAAACGCTGGGCAATCTGAGCTCCATCAAAGCGGGCTGCCATCCTACGGGAAGCTTCGGTCAGGGTGTTGAACAGCGAATCATCTTCAGCGAGCTGGAGGATCCGTTCTCCTAGGGCGTCCATATCCCCTGCAGGGAAAAAGAGTGCATTCCCCTCTGAAAGCTCTTCCATCGAAGGGACCTTGGGTAGGATCAATGGCAGACCGCAACAGATAGCTTCGATCACCGTCATGGGTTGGTTCTCTGTAACCGATGCCGTGACAAAAGCTCGAGCATAATGAATGAGCCCACTAGTTAGAAGGTCCTGATGGGGGATCTTCCCTAGAAATTTTACGCTATCCTGCACCCCCAATGCCTGGGCCAAGGTTTCCATCTCTTTCCGGTTCGGTCCATCCCCGATCAGAACCAGCTGAATCTCTTTGTCCCGATGGATAGCTCGGGAAAAACCTTGAATCAGCACATCGATCGATTTCTCCAGACCAATCCTTCCCACAAAGAGAAAGGTTTTCCTATGATAGAACGGATACTCTCGGCGCAGCTCCTCGTAGGATCGAGCATTCTTGAAAAGGGAGGTGTCTATCCCATTGGAAATGTGATAAATCTCTTTCTGAGGAAATCGTTCTTTCAGTACTTCCCCTGCAAAACGACTCGGTGTGGTGATGAGATCTGAATGCCGAATGAACAGTCCAAAGTACCACCAAGAGATAGCTCGGACGATAGGCACAAGGGTACGAAGCTTCACCAGGTATTGCAAGTACGTATCCTCGTTCAACATGGTATGGAAGGTTTGAATGACGGGAAGGGTATACATCTTTCCATACAGGATAGCTGACCAGCCTAACGTCCAAGGACCTGTAAAATGAAGAATTTCTATCCCCTCCTGATGGAGGGTGTGAAACAGGTGAGGACTCCATGGCCATGTCCATCGCACCCCTGGGTAGATAAAAGTAGGAACGGAGGCGACCTTCACTACTCGAATCTTTCCGATCCATTCTAGATCCGCAATGTGTTTGTTGGATGGAACCACTAGAAGTACCTTATGTCCCCGCTCGGATAGGTTCCTCGCTAGATCCAACGTAGATGTGATCACCCCGTTGATTTCCGGATAGAATACCTCTACGAAAAACGCGATGTTCATACTCGATGTTTAAAACCGATACCCCAACCCTACATTTACATAGTGAATCGTGTCCGTTTTTCCTGAAACCAATCCCTTGTTCTGGTAATACTCGAAAGTATACCCCCCTTCGAGAAGCACTGAACCTGGGCCTAGAGGCAACCGATACCGCGCATTGAATCCGGCCTGCCAGACTTTTTCGATAACCTTTTGGTCCAAGAAACGGGTATCGTAATGGAAGGTAGCCTTGCCATACTTATTGTACCCATCGTCCAAGATTGTGCCATCATTCCGCGGATCTGAATCTACCATCGCTTCAGAGGCGTTCCCATGTCGAATGAGTCTTCCTCTAAGATCTACCACCAGATCCTTCAAAGGTTCAATTTGCATGCTAAGGGTGAATCGATCTGAGTTGGGATCAAGCCCCACTCCAAGGTTCGTTCCCATATGGGTATAATTCGTGTAGTTAGGAGAAGTTAATGCAGTGTCCCGGTTCGTCGAAATATCCCCTAGACCCGATCGGTGGGTATACGTATACGGGGTCACCATCACGTACTCCGCTCCAATGGTTCGTAGTATTGAAGTTTCTCTTGGAGTATACCGCACCCCTGCCTGTAAAGCTACCTTGAACTTGGTAGCAAAATCGAATCGTAGAAGGTCGTTTAGATTGGTATCGTCCACATAGATCACCAGAGGGATCTGTATTGTGTCTTTTATTCTGACATTGGCCAGGATCCCCATCAAGGAATTGTCTTCGAACCCAGCCATGGACTGGGCATAGAAAAGTTCTTTGAAAGGAAGAAGGTAGTTCAGATCAAACCGGTTCCCCCAAACCACTGTTTCGAAAAAACCTAGTTCCAACCAGGGAGTAGGATAGAAATTGAAGGACTGTAGGACAAGGTGTTTATCGGGGAACTTCTGGGGTGTCTCTTCGTGAAGATAATTGGTAGCAGCGATTTCTAATAGCACCGTAGTGTAAGAGAACCAGGAGTTTCGCCATACAAAGGAGTAATGCCCCGCATGAGGAGCATCAGGGCTCAAGACCACACTGTCCCCCCAGAAGGGACCGAAGGAATTCCGCTCGATCCCAGCTTTGAAATAGATGTTGGAAGTACCCACGGAAAAATCTACCACCTGGCTCTGCCTGAGGTTCAGCTTTCTCCCCTTTACCGTCACATCGGCCCAGGTATCGAAGATATCTACCCCTGTGCGCTGACCGGTAGGCAGGACAAATCCGCTCGTGTTATCCATTACAAGCCCTTCCAGTCGAGCCTCCAGGTACATCATGTCCTGGATCCATCCGCCCGCTTCGATCTTGCCATACCCGTCGCCATAGAAATCGTCTCCCGTGTACCGCGCAGTTCCGCCCGCCTCCAAATGCATTTTGTAACTTTTCTTGAACTCCGATAGATACCCTTTGGCCTTGGCTACGTCCTCTCTAGTTCCTTTCTGTACTACCTGTTCTAGAGCTTCCAATATGACTTGAGGTGGATAGGGTCGTAACACAGGTAAATGCCGTAGGATCCCCTTCCCTTCCCAAAGGGACAGGTCCTGATACAGGGTATCGTTTGGATCTGCAGCAAATTGAGCAGATACAGTTCCCGTTCCCACAAGACCGATCATGAAAAGAGCAAAGAAAAATACACGTACGTTCTTCATCCCGATACTCCTGAACAAATGTCGAATGAATGTTTTCATCATACTGCCTTGGGAAAACCTTGTCTATGGATTTTTTTGATAGAATGTAAGTACCGAATCAGCGGAGAAGAATCTCCATTACTTGCTGATTGTAGGAATGAGTTCCCTGATCCATACAGTAGTCGATGGGGGTACGGCCAGCAACAGTCTTCAATCTCTTATCCGCACCCTTTGAGAGGAGAAGCTCCACTGAATCCTTATACGGAACGGCTAGGTGTAAAGGAGTTTCTCCCATCAAGTTCCTTGCATTTACCAGAGCACCGTGATCCAGCAGGAGTCTAACCATCTCCGGGTACCGAACAGCCTTATGGAGAGGGGTGTTTCCAAAATGGTCCCTCTGATTCACATTGACTCCTTTTTCAAGTAATTTTTGTGCTATTCCCATCAGGTTGTGTTCCGCAGCCCAGATAAGTACTGGATCCCGCGCAGGCACTTCACTAGAGCTTTTCCACACTCCACAGAGAAGCAAAATAATCAGAACGCATATACGTGCCATACCTATCCACCTCTTACTTCGGTAGAAACAACCATCCTCTTTAATCTTAGGGATAGATACCCTAAACCGACCTCCTGCTGGCTAAAAAGCTCCAAAGATTATCCAGGCAAAAAACCGGAACTCGTAGGCCAGTACAGAGATCCTTCTCCATACCTGCGGTACTGAAAAGCTTCCAGAAGGTCATCCTTCTCGATCCGATCCCGGAGACTCAGGTCTGCGATAGTACGGGCAATCCGTAGCACAGATACGAATCCCCTTCCGGAAAGCCCCAACGTCCGACCCACCTCTAAAAGGAACCGCTCCGTTTCCCCTTCCATCCTGCAGACGCGTTGAGCTTGTACTAGGGAAAGTCGGTTATTGAATCGCACTCCCAGCGTACTGTTTCGTTTCAGCTGATACTCTGTGGCCTGTTGTACCTCTTCCTTCATTTCCCTACTCCCTCTATCGCCATTTAGGATGGGCTCATCCTGTATAGAAGAGACAGGGAACCTCATGTCGATTCTGTCCAGTAAAGCTCCTCCCAACCGCCTCCAATACCGATCGATCTCCAGTTCACTGCATAGACACACTCCCCTTTCCTTACCCAAACTTCCACAGGGACAGGGGTTCATCGCCAGAACTAGGTGTATATCTGCGGGGAACCGTTCCCGTTTTCCCGCACGTACTAACCTGACCATTCCTTCCTCCACGGGTTCCCGTAATGCTTGAAGAATTCTGCGTCCGAACTCAGGGGCCTCGTCTAGGAACAATGTACCCGTATGCGCCAACGATATTTCCCCTACCGACAGGTTCCTTCCACCCCCCAGGATTCCTTCCAAAGATGCTCCATGGTGGGGGGCTCGAAAGGGCCTTTCATCGATGAGTCCACTACCGGAAGGCAGAAACCCTCCCAAGGAATGAATCCGAGTGACTTCTAAAGATTCCTCTCTCGAGAGTGGTGGAGCTATGGAAGGAATACGGATAGCAGCCATCGTTTTTCCCCCTCCGGGTGGCCCACATAAAAGAATCGAATGCCTACCCGTGACAGATACTTCGATGGCTCGTTTCAGCAACGCTTTTCCTCGCAAGTCCTCATAGTCAGGATAGGTTTTTCCTTTTTTATTGTATTGTAAGCTGGGTTGGACCACACCCTTCCTTTCCCCGAGAAGAGTAAGGAGGTGGATAGCCTCTTTCAGGGAACCAATTCCATACACTGTCCCCTTTCCCACAGCACACCCTTCCGCCCGATTCTCTTCAGCTACAAGGAAGAGTTCAATCCCCTCTTCCAATCCAGCGATCACCGCAGGCAACACCCCCGGTACAGGTCTTACTACCCCGGAAAGGAGCAGTTCCCCCAATACCATGATTTTGAGAGAGTTCATCTTAGGAGAAATTTGACCCGATGCATCTAATACCGCCAACGCGATGGAAAGATCGTATGATGTTCCAACTTTTGGAATATCCGCGGGAGCAAGATTCACCAAGATTCGATCCCGAGGGAAGGTTAATCCCGAATTCCGAATAGCTACACGAATCCTATCCCGGGCTTCCCGAATGGCAGATCCAGGTAACCCCACGATATCCATACCAGGGATACCCCTCCGAATGTCTACCTCAATCGCAACCACCATTCCTTCGTACCCAGAAGCAGTGAATCCAAACAGTTCCATACTGTAGATTACTGGGTATCGTTTGAGTTTGCTTGTTTTTCTTTTATTTTCTTTATTTCTGCTTGGACCAACCAATCACATCGTTCATTATGGGGATCGCCCGCATGCCCTTTGATCCAAATCCAATGCACCTGAATCTGTTGGATCAACTCCCATAGTCGTTTCCAGAGTTCCTGGTTCTTTACCGCTTTACGGTCACTGGTCCTCCATCCATTCCGCATCCATGTGTGGATCCATTTACTAATCCCTAACTGTACGTATTGCGAATCCGTATGGAGGTTGATCGCTTTCTGGTTTTCTGTGTTGTTCGGTACATTCCCATCGGTACTCGTGAGGAACTCCAGAGCTCGGATCACCGCTTCAAGTTCCATCCGATTATTGGTAGTGTTGTTGCAACCACCCGAACCCTCTATCGAAGAACCATCAGGGTACAGTACGAGAAAAGCCCACCCACCAGGACCAGGATTTCCACTAGATCCTCCGTCAGTATATACCTCGATCATATCCAGAAAAGGGAGTATACTGTTCTCATGAACCCGTGGATAGTCGTTGGATTCGCCGTTCTGTTGTTGGGTATTGCCACTTTTTCATACCCCCTACCTTCATACGAAACTCCCAAACAGGAGACGAAAGAATCTCCTTCTCCCCTAACT
>JAOABU010000047.1 GCA_026418195.1 Spirochaetota bacterium
CTTCGTGAAGCGGATCCGAGAGGGTCTCTTGAAGATACTCATTCACCTGCAAGTTCCCTTTCATCTTAGTAAGAGGATTCTGATCTCTTGCTTCCCGAAGTTCCTTTTCATGTATCAATTGGAGTAACGCACGTTGGCTTAAACACCCTATGTATTTCCTGTTGTCAGTTACTAGGAGAGTTTCTGCATTTTCCGCAAGAGCATATACTTCTAGAAACCTTTCAAGTCGGGAGTGTATATCGATTGTGGGTACTGTCTGAATGAAAGAGTGTATGGAAAGGTTTTTATTTTTCAAGAGTTCGTATCCAAAAGGTGAATAGAGGTATCCTTTGAAATCCTTTTCCCGTACGACCCCTAAAGGTTCTCCATTAGAGTTCACTATGGGTACAAACATGTAGGCACTGTTTTCTTTAAAATACTGGAGAACGCATTCTATGGAATCCTCACAGTAAAATGCCCGCATCGGTTGGATCTGTTTTATAATCTGATCGGTGAACGTATACTTGCCCCGCTTGTGTTCCTGTAATAAGCGACAGATGGTAGGAGAAAAATCCGAAGTAGGCAAATCCGAACACAGGTGAAAAGGGGGTTGTATACCAAACCCTTGCGCAAGATCACACCCTATTTCACGGCATGCAAAGAACTCAGCATCTGTCTCCACTCCTTCTGCAATCACATGGATTCCAAGTACATGTGCCATCTCTACCAGATGCTGAACGAACAACCGTTTCTTTTGATTCTTATCGATCTCTGCGATAAAATACCGATCCAACTTTATGTAGTCTGGGTCCATATCGAATAGAACTTGAAGTCCTGAATATCCAACGCCAAAATCATCCAGTGCAATTCGTATATGGTGTTCCCGATGATGAGCAATGAATCGACGAATCTGAGATCCAGTGCCCAGCTTGTGGTTTTCTGAAATTTCTATGAAAAAAGAATCTTTAGGGAATCCCGACTCTTCCAGCTTGGAAGCAAAGCGTTCAGCAGAGTATTCAGGATACTGGAATAGCCGGTTGTCCACGTTATAGAACAACTTGGTCCCTGATGGGAATCGTGCTGATAGGAATGTTCCCATTACTTTCAACCGCAACCATTCATCTAACTCTATCAGGGACTCATCCTGAGCGGCTGTATCAAACACAGACTGGATAGAAGGAAATCCTGCCTGTTCCCAGTTTCTGAGGAGTGCCTCGTATCCAAACACTTGGCCGTTGTGGACGTTAACGATTGGTTGAAACGCGTACTCGATCGTCTCGAGTATAGGAATCCAGTTGACCTTTGTGCTCATTCCAAAAATCTTAATTAAAGTCAATCCATGAGAATAGCGTGAGGGAAATGTTAAAATTTCATTAGGGGAAAAAGGATCGTATGCGAATCAGCACATGCAACCAAACCGCTCCACAGCGAATAATCCGTCCTGGTTTGCTCGGAGGTACACAATTTTGGTGAGATGGGATTTTTCTTCCCGTAGAACTTTCTTCAGTATCCGTTTCAGACCCCGGTCCTTCGTTCCTTCGAGAATGGCTTCATACAATAGAATGGAGCTCCGTTCTGCTCGCAATGCAATGCGGTATACATCATCGATGGTTTTGGGAGCTTCGTACTCAGGAACCGCCTGTTTCGCCATTTCGAACAATCCACTCCGGAGAACGGCATCCAAGTAATCGTCCACTCGAGGGTTCACGAATACGTCCCCTACTCCTTTCTTTTGCACTCGTTCTTTCAGCGCCTGAAAGGTTTCTGCGTGCTTTTTTTCTTCTTTTGCTAGTTCAGTAAGGTAAGCTTTTATTCCCTTCTCGTTGGTTTTCTCTGCAGCAGCAGTATAAAACGCTTCCCCATCGATTTCTGCTTGTATGGCAAAATCCATCACGCTATTAGCTGTTTGCGCCATCGATAACCTCCTTTCTATGGGAATCTATTGGTATGGGGTCTTTTGGGAGAGTTGACGTGTAGTGTGTTACCCATTCTATCCAGCAGTTTCGAGCATTTGATCTATTTTGTCAAGAATTCGGATGCGTTGCCCTATTGCCCCGAGATATATCCTTAAGTATCCTTTCTCCATGCGTACGAAACAGGAGATAGTAGAAAATTGGCTTCCCCGTTATACGGGAACCCCTTTAGGTGAGTTTTCACCCTATATTCTCCTCACGAACTTCGACAGCTACTTACGTAGTTTTGCCTTCTTCTATGGTGCATCCATAAGAGGTGAGGATAAGCCGATGCCCACGGTCACAGCGGAAGGGATTACCTTGATCAACTTTGGGATGGGTTCAGCCAATGCGGCTACCGTCATGGACCTCCTATCTGCGATAAATCCCAAAGCTGTCTTGTTCCTTGGAAAATGTGGGGGATTGAAGAAGCGAACGAAATTAGGAGATTTGATCCTTCCGATAGCGGCTATCCGGGGAGAAGGAACATCGAAAGATTATTTCCCGGAAGAAGTCCCAGCCCTTCCAGCTTTTAGCCTCCAGAAAGCTGTTTCGGCAACCATCTATGCATACCAGCACGACTATTGGACGGGTACGGTCTACACTACGAACCGCCGGGTGTGGGAGCACGATGAGGAGTTCAAACGTTACCTGGAGCGGATTCGGGCGATCGCAGTCGATATGGAAACGGCTACCCTGTTCATCGTGGGTTTCTATAACAAAATACCTACGGGTGCCCTTCTATTAGTCTCAGACCAGCCCATGATTCCCGAAGGGATCAAGACCGCTGAATCCGATCAACAGGTTACTCGACAGTTCGCAGACCTCCATCTACGGATCGGGGTGGATGCCTTGAAAGAAATCATGAATGAAGGAGTATCGGTGAGGCATTTACGGTTTTAAGTAGACGATGCAGGAGGTTTGTTACCCGTTTGGATACCTATCTCCGATAGGATCCTTTTCATATATTCGATGTATCTGGGCAACGCAACCTCCGGTTCCTCAAGTTCTGGACGCCATCCCTTTTCCCATTCGAAGGTGAGCCATCCTTCATAACTGTTTCGGTGTAGGAGCCGGATTACCTCTGGTATAGGTAATGTTCCCTTTCCAGGAAGCTTCAGGTCGAACCCATCGGTTGAGTATTGGGAAGAGTCTTTTACATGTACATCCTGAACCCAAACGCCAATCTGTTCCCAGGTGCGTTCGATCGCTTCTCCGAACCGTATAGAATGGAGGAAATCCCAAACGATGGCCATGTTCGGATGGGACACGAACTCGAGAAGCTCTCGAGCTTTCAATCCAGTTGAAAAACTATCGTGAGTTTCCAGTAATACCAGGATGCCCCTCCGAGCAGCGAAATCCCCTACTTTCCGAAATCCCTCCGCGATCCATTCCCTGGTCTTCTTTTCCTCCTGATCCGGAGGAATAGGGCCACCAAATAGACGAATCGTAGGAGCCCGCAACGCATAGGCAATTTCGATGTACGATTCTGCAGTTTTCAGTTGCCTTTCTCGCTCCGATGGATCCGGGGATGTGAAGTGGACCCCTGTCATCACACAGGGCACTGTGATCCCAGCTTGTTGAATCAGCTTTGCGGTACAAGAAATCTGTTTCGGAGAGAACTCTTCCAGCTCTGGTAGATAGGATTGTCCGCGCACTGTTCGCAGGCTAATCCCTTCATACCCATACTGTTTCGCCGCTTCGATCGCTTGTATGATCGAGAACTCCGGACAACCCAGGGTGCTAAAGGCGAGTTTCATTTTGGTGCCTTACGTCCCTACTTTCACTGCATGACGTTTGATCTTTTTCGTGGTAGTCATTTCCATCGGTTCCTCCAGGATACGGATCCGTTTAATTCGCTGATAGGGCAGAAGTTCCCGATTCACGGTATCCACGATTTCCTGGATCCGTCTTTCTATTTGGTCTTTGGGCACCGATGGTTGGCCCGATGGGGCAAACACTTCAGGGTTTGGGTAGATCAGAGCTTCGATCTCCTCAGATTTCAAGGCTGGATCCGAGATATATCCCCGTACGAGGATCTGCCCAATCTCTTCGTACAGCTGGAACGCATCCTCGATCTCTTCGGGGTACACATTCTTTCCCCCTTCTGTAACGATGAGGTTCTTTTTCCGCCCGGTGAGGTACAGGTAGTGTTCGTGATCCAAGTACCCTACATCCCCAGTCTTGAAGAATCCGTCCTCTGTGAACACGGCCTTCGTTTCTTCCGGCATCTGATAGTATCCCATCATGACCATGGGGCCTTTTACGGCAATTTCCCCTGCTCCCCGATCGTCTGGATCCAGGATTTTCATCTCTACCTGTGGAATGACCTTGCCCACACTTCGTTCCTTGTAGTGCTCCACCGGGTTGAGGGTTAGGATAGGAGATGTTTCTGTTAAACCGTAGCCTTGCACGAAATCGATCCCCAACTGGTTATACTTTCGAAATACAGCAGGGGAAAGGGGGCCACCTCCAGAAATACAGATCCGCACAGACGCTAGGGAGGCTTTCTCGAGAATAGAATGAAAGAGCTTTTTACCGGGGTTCACATGAAACACCTTTTTAATCAGGCCACTCTTCCACATGAGAAAGCGGATCAGTCCATACACTAGAGGCCCTTTGGCTTTCACCCCTCGGAGAATTCCGTTCAGTACTTTGTTGAACAGTAAGGGGACACCAAGGAACATCGTTACGTTAGCCTCTTTTAAATCGCTTAAAATCTGCTTGATAGCCAAGCGTTTCCCGAATACGGTTTCCGCTCCCACGGAAAAGCTTTCTATGAATACTGCCAGCATGCAGTAGGAATGATGGATGGGCAGGAGGGCGTAGAACACGTCGGTAGGATAAATGTTGAGGTTCGCCTGGGCAAGGAAACAATCAGACACGAGGTTCCTATGACTCAGCATCACTCCCTTAGGATGACCTGTAGTGCCGGAAGTGAAAAGGATGGCAGCCAAGTCATGTTCGGTTACTGTACCTATGGGGGTGCTTGCTGCCCAGTCCGTTGGTACGGGAAGATCATAGATGTAAGATGGTCGGTTGGGACTCAGACTCAACACCGTTTGTAGCCCAGCAGGTTTTGTGGCAAAATGATCGAACTTCTCTTCATCTACGAACAACACTTTCACTTCCGCGGTTCGCAAAAGGTTTTCAATTTCCGAGTTCTTTAGCTGATAATCGATGGGCACTACCACGGCATTCGCAAAGAGAGTTGCTAAGTATGCAATGGCCCACTCGGGACTGTTGGCACCTGTCACAGCTACTTTAGACGCCTTGTCTACACCCAAGCTCCGAAGGTAGGTAGCGGTCCTCTCGATTTTTTCCAGGGCTTGACGGTAGGTAAGGGTTATACGGTGAGGATCATACACAGTGAAACATGGCCTATCTGGAAATCGATGCGCTGTAATCCGGAATAGTTCCGGTAAGGTCGGCCATTCGCCGGAAAAGAATGATCCTCGGTATTCCTCTAGAAAATCCCATGGCTTGGATGTCAATGCCATCGTTCCGCCTCCTGAGAGTTGTGATGAATGAAGGAAGTATAACACAATTTAATTTTCTGCGGGAGTATACGGGATAAGGATTCGAATGTGCAATCCATTGGAAGATTCATAGGTAAACTTCCCTCCGATTTCTCTATGTACATAGCCAAGCACAATCTCTAAACCCGTACCCATTATGTCCTCTAGGGCCGTGCCCGGAGGGAACCCTACCCCCGTGTCCTCTACTTTTAAAAGCACTCCATCCTCGGTGGAGGAGAGATGAATCCGTACATCTCCGGTTCGATTCTCAGGAAAAGCATGCTGGAAGATATTAAATACTAGTTCGGTGAGGATATGACCGATGGCAATGGCTGTATCTATCGATACTCGGACCTCCTCTATATGGGTAGTGAAATGGATTCGCTTCGTTTTATCGGGCTCACTGTATAGTAGGTGATTCAGTACGTCGGTTACATACTGTTTTAATCCCAAATGGAGAAAATCTTGGGACTCGTAAAGCAATTCCTGGGCTCGAGCCATGGCATGGATACGGTTCTCCAGCTCTGATAATTCCTTTTTCACCGAGGCATGGTGGGTCTTCGCGATTCTGAGCCGGATGAAGGACAAGATCACCTGAAGGTTGTTTTTCACCCGATGGTGAATTTCCCGAAGGAGCATATTCTTTTCTTCCAGCTCCCGACGGATTCGCTCCGATTCAAGCTTGCGCTCGGTGATGTCCTGGAATACGGTGGCGAACTGGCCTGGAGCCGGGCTGAATACAGTAATATGAAAGTACTTCTGCATGGGGGGATAGTAGGATTCAAAGGTACTGATATCGCCGGTTTCGACGACCCTGGCATACACAGTCAAATACGGGGGCGGTTCATTCTGGTAGACTTCAGTAGCCCGTCTACCCATAACAGATTCCCGCGACAGTCCTGTAATTCTTTCAAAGCCGGGATTCACATCTAGAAGAATGTAATCTACCGGATTCCCAGAGGGATCCATGACCAACTCATGGATGGCAACCCCATCGGTGGTAGACAGGAAAAGGCTCCTATATTTCTGTTCGCTTTCTGCCAGTTGTTTTAGATACCTGCGTTCCGTGGACTGATCCCGGAATACAAGAACTACACCTCGGATCTTCCCATCATTGGTACGGATTGGGGCCCCACTGTCCGCGATGGGAACCTCTCTTCCATCCTTAGACAGGAGTACCGTATGGTTCGCTAACCCTACTACCACTCCTTCCCTGAGGACCCGATTCACCGGATTCTCTACCGCTTTCTTGGTTTCCTCGTTAACGATATGAAATACCGTATCGATGGGTTTACCTACCGCCTCTTTTACAGAAAAGCCGGTGAGAGTTTCCGCTACTGGATTGAGGAACTCTACGATTCCCCTATGGTCAGTGGCTATGACTGCATCCCCCAAACTTTCTAGGGTGGTTCGGTAACGCTCCGCTGCATCCTGAAGTTTCAACAAGTATTGCTTCCGTTCAATTTGATCCATTAAAATTTTTCCAATGAGAACGGTAGCCAATGGGAAGGTGATGGCTATAGTGGGGCCAATGGATACGAGGGTCTGATACGTTTTCTCACCAGGGAGAAGCAGAGTTTCTAGTAGCATAGCCCCATGCACTAGAATCCCGAGAATGAGTAGGTGGCGTTTTGAAAAATAGAATTCTTCTGGAGAAGTGTACCAGTAAAAGAATAGAGTTCCAAAGAGAGCCGCGGTGAGAATCGTTGCAACCCCCATGGCAAGACCAGGTCCGCCAAGGCTAATTCGATAGATCGCAGGAATCAGGGCAGAGATCCCCCCTGAAAAGGGTCCAAAAAATAGGGAACAGAGGCTTATCACCACAGTTCGACCGTCGAATATCAGGCCTTCCTCTAGCTTCAAGGGATACAGCATCCCCACGAGGGCAATGCTCCCAAATAGAAGTCCTTGAAGGAACTGGCCGGTTTTCGTGGTGCGATCGAATCGCTCTTCGATAAAGGCAGAAAGCACACTGAGGGCTACAAGTACAGACAGGTTATACACCAGTTCCAGTAGAAGCATGATTCACGAATATATCAGCTTTCCTCAGGTTTATCCAGCAAGGGGAACGAATGTAACTTTAGATCGATACGAATAAGGCTGACGATGCTCATTTCTATTTTGAGCTTTTCCACAATCCTCTTTTAGCCTGACGTGCCTCTGCCTCCAGTTTGCGGAACTCTTCTAAAAACTGGAAAGGGTACTTGGTGTAAGCGTGCCCATACCCTAAGCGGATAAGCTCAGCGTTGAAACAGGTACGATCTGGTAGGTACACGTAAGCTAAGAGGCGGCCGTACCGATCGTTCAGTTCCCAGTCAAAGGCAAGGTACACGGTTTTCTTTTCCAGTTTCGAGCGGGTAAACTGTGAGGCTTCTTTTCCAAATCGTTCTACAGCCCTGCCAGGTGCTACTGTCTCCGGTGTGTCTACCCCGATGAGGCGAACTTTGTAAGCTTTCCCTTCTAGGGCAACCTCTATGGTGTCCCCATCTACGACTCGGGTCACTGTAGCTTTCGCCATTTGGGAAAGATCGGCGTCTTTGTAACTTTTTAAATTGGCTATATGAACCCGGTAGAGCGTCTTCGGTCCTCCCTGAACCTTACCTTCCGGCGCTTGGGGTTCTGAGGGATGTGTCACTTCCTTTGTGCCTGCGGGTCGAGGCACAGGTTGCAGGGGAGCGGCAAAAACTTCTAACAAAGGCAAACTCAGGAGTAGGATCAGGAATAGCGTGTTTTGCTTACGAATCCTTCGCATGGGCTTAGAATACCCTGCCAAACCAATAGATGGAAAGACCCATTCCCATCAGGAACAGCACTCCGGCAGCAGCGGCGAACAGAGCAGTGATTTCGGTTTTTTCCGGTTTAAAGGTGAGCCTTCTGCCCAGATTCTGGTAGATCTCGTTCAGGTTTGTTTCGTTGTCTGCTTTATAGTAGCTCCCCCCTGTCTTCTCGGCAATCTTTTTCAACGTTTCCTCGTCTAAACGAACTCGAAAAGAAAAACTATTGAAGTTCAGCACTACCCCTTCCGGGCTTCCCAACCCTACGGTGTACACTTTAATTCCATACTTCGCGGCAATGTCTGCCATTTCCAAAGGCAGGGGACCAGTGTTACTTTGGCCATCACTTAAGAGCACAATCATGGCAGGAAGTTTCGAAACCGCCTCTTCTTCCGAAGGAGTAGGCGATGGGGAGGATCCGGAAGGACTGGAAGGGGAGGTTTGAGCAGATCCATAAGGCTGGGGAATGATCTGCTTCTCCCCGAACTCTTCCAAGATAGCGTTGAGGGAAGTGAGAATCCCGCTCCCTATAGCGGTACCCCGCTGATAGGTCAGCCGATTGATGGCAGAGAAAATCAGCTCTTTATCTTTTGTAGGGGGTTGAACAAGAGAAGCTGTTCCCGCAAAACCTACAACACCAATTTTAGACCTGCCTCCGTTCTGTTCTACGAACGTCTTGGCCGCCGCTTTTGCCGCATCCAAGCGATTTGGCTTTACATCCTCCGCTCGCATGCTCCCCGAGTTGTCTAAGGCCAGAATGATCAACCCTTCAAAGGAAGGAAGAATCACCGTTGCAGTAGGTCGGGCAAGGCCGAAGATCAGTAGAGCGAGTCCCATTAGTACAACGATTGCGGGGATGTGCCGTTTTCTCCCCGGACCCTTTGAAGCGGCTTCTTTCACGATGGAAAGGTTAGAGTACTTCCAAGCAAACCGTTTCTTCCGTTTCTGAATCCATACGTACAGTGCAACGAGTAGAGGGAGCAGGGTGAGGAGCCAGAGCATCTTTGGCCATAGAAAACTCATGTTTTCCTCCTTGCCGCATGACCAGCTCGAAGTTTCCGATAACTGGAAAACCGAAGGAGTTCTCGAACTAGATCTGCCTCGGTAGAGATGGATAACAGATCCAGCCCCCAGGACCGAAACGTTCTTTCCAGATCGTTGATTCTTTTTTCGTTTAAGGTGGCGAAGTTGTTCTGAAATATCCTACTACTGCTATCCAATAGAAACTGTTCGCCGGTCTCTGCATCTTCTATCCAAACAAGTCCTAATGGTGGCATGCGGGATTCATCCGGATCGTAGATTCGGATTCCGGTGACTTCATTTCTAATAGTCAGTTGGCCAAGGACCCTTTCCCATCCAGGAACCGAATAGAAATCGGAGATGAGGAAAATGAGGGACCGTCGACGAATAACCATGGCAGCGGCTTCCAGAAGGATCGAGAGGTCAGTTTCCGGCACAGTCCGTTCGGTAGAGTACTCCTGGATATCTTGAATGAGGGTAAGCACCTGCTTTCGACCTGCTCCAGGAGGTCGTAGCACCGGGACCGAGCCATCGTATAGGATGCAACCTACTTTGTTCCCTCGGCGCGTAAGGAGGCGGGACAGGACAGCGGTGAACTCGGTCAATAAGTCCCGCTTCCTCCGTTCAGGGCTACCGAATTCTACGGAAGGGCTTAGGTCCAAGAGAAACCAAGCGGTAATGTCCCGATCCTCGTGGTACCTGCGTACATACGGGGTAACCATTCGCGCTGTTACATTCCAATCCAGGGTACGCACATCGTCCCCATACTGATATTCCCGGATATCCGCAAAGTCTAACCCAAATCCTTGAAAAAAGGTTCGATAGTCTCCTTGGAGCAGTCCATCCAATCGACGAATGACGGTCCAGTCTATTCGGTCTAGAACCTGTTCAGCTCTTGTAGGTTGCTTCCACATGACTCTTCAATACCTCTCGAGGTGGAGCGATCGTCTCGAGGATCCGTTTTAGAATCATATCGCTCGTTACCCCTTCAGCCAGGGCCTCGTAGGAAAGTACCAGACGGTGTCGCATTACATCTAGGGCTATGTCTACCAAATCTTGAGGGATTACCCAGGATCGACCTCGTAGAAACGCCAAGGCTCGAGCAGCTAGAACAAGGTTGATGGAGGATCGGGGGCTAGCTCCGTATGTGATATAGGGTTTTAAATCCCCAAGGCCGAATCGTTCAGGGTCTCTCGTGGCAATGGTAAGCTTTACGGCATACTCCATCAAAGCGGGATCCGTGAACACTTGTTCCGCTTCTTTTCGAAGTTCGAGTAGCTCCGATACCGTAAGAACAGGTTGCACCTTATCAAGTTTCCCGGTCATTCGCTCCACGATCACGAATTCTTCCATTTCGTTGGGGTAATCGATGACTACCTTCATCATGAATCGATCTACTTGAGCTTCCGGGAGTGGGTAGGTGCCTTCGGTTTCTATTGGGTTCTGGGTGGCCATAACAAGGAATGGTTCTTCAACTTTGAAGGTCTCGCCGCCTATGGAGACCTGCCTCTCCTGCATTACTTCGAGAAGTGCGCTCTGCACTTTTGCGGGAGAACGGTTGATCTCGTCTGCTAGAAGAAGGTTGGTGAATACTGGCCCTAGCCAAGTGGTGAACTCTCCGGTTTTCTGGTTGAAGATTCTGGTTCCTACGAGGTCTGCAGGGAGAAGATCAGGGGTGAACTGCACCCTCCGAAATTTGCACTGCAGCGCTTGAGCCAGAGTCTTGATGGTGAGGGTTTTCGCTAGTCCGGGTACTCCTTCCACTAGAAGATGACCTTGGGCAAGTAGGGCAATCACTACCCGTTCCAGCAGATGATCCTGCCCAACAATGACCTTCTTGATCTCGTACAGCACCTGCTGGAGCTTTTCCTGCTTTTGTTCTCCATCGATATTCATATATACTCCTTCCCCTATCCTTACCAAGGAGGGATTCCAATTGCCCCTGCTGCGGATTCTAGCGGTACAGCAAACCCAATCCCGATGAATACCTCTTGATCTGTGGGGTTGAAGAGAGCTGATACCACTCCAACCACCTCCCCGTTGCGGTCTAGGAGGGGCCCCCCTGAGTTTCCTGGATTCACAGCGGCATCGAATTGGATCAGGTTCAGCATTCGCTGGCCGGTACGGGGAGAAAAGAAACTTCTTCCTAACCCGGAAACCACTCCTGCGGATACGGATGAAGCAATCCCAAAGGGGTTCCCTACTGCTACGACCTCATCCCCTATGCGTAGATTCCCGGATCCCGCTAATACAGCAGGGGTCACGTCATCCGGTACCACAGAAGGTTTCAACACCGCTAGATCATTCTCAGGACTGGCGTAGATCACCTCTCCTTCCGCTTCCAGTCCATCGAAAAAGGTGATAAGAATCTTTCCCCCAGGGGCTATTACATGAAAGCAGGTGAGGATCGAACCCGCTTCGTCTACTACAAATCCCGTTCCTAGGGTAGCTGCATCTTCCGGTTTGCCCTTGCCCTGAGATCTTGATCGGTCAGGAGAAGGGGTACTGTCAGAGGCAGGAGCTTTGGTACGAATCAGTACCAACGACCGATAGACGGATTGAAATGCTCGGTTTGCCAAGGTTGGTTCCGGAGGTCGCTCTTTCAGGTGGGTTTCTACAATTTGCCGTACCTGTCGGGTGGTCAGAGGTTTGGGAGGGGGGGATATCTTTGGATAGAGAAGAAGGGTAAGGAAAGCCCCTAAGAAAGCGATGCCTGCAGTCTGTATCCAAGGGGGCAATTGGTTCTTCCATTTCTTCGCGAAGAATGCCCATTTTCCGAGTAGTCTCTTTGAGTCAGGGGTTGATCCTGGTTCACTCAAGGGAGTTTCGGTTTCTGATCTTATGGTTGCGGTTGTGAGGGATGAGCCCGTATCATCCGGCGTAAGGTTAGTTGGATGTTTCCTCTTCCGGGGTGGGGACAGACGAATCCGGCTAATGGTTTTTGAAGTGGCCATAGGGGCCTCCCATCCAAATGATTAATAAAAATACTCAAGAATTAGGGAAAAGACAATCGAAGAAAGACGAACATCCTGAGGCAATATAAAGTATACTATAATTGATGGACAAACGTAACCCCTGGTTCGAACCTTCCTACCTTCGGTTGTTTCAGACGGGAGAACTGAAGGATAGGGTCTTTCATTTAAAGGAAACCTTGGAGTCCTGTGTTCTCTGTCCCCATCGATGTGGAGTGAACAGGAAGCGAGGAGAGCTAGGCAGATGCCGAACCGGTGTTCGGGCTGTAGTTTCCTCCGCTTCACCTCACTTTGGGGAAGAAAGAGTCCTTGTGGGAAGGGGTGGATCGGGAACGATCTTCTTTTCTCACTGTAACATGACCTGTATGTATTGCCAGAACTACGAACTATCCCATCTAGGAGTAGGACGGGAAGTAGAAGCCGAGGAACTGGCCAGGCTCATGTTGGGGTTGCAATACCAGGGGTGTCATAATATCAACTTTGTCTCTCCCACCCATGTAATTCCCCAGATCCTGGAAGGACTCATACAGGCTATACCGAAGGGGCTACGAATTCCTCTCGTGTATAACTCGGGAGGGTATGATTCGGTAGAAACGTTGCGAGTCTTAGAGGATGTGTTCGACATTTATATGCCCGACATCAAGTATGGCAGGGATCAAGAGGCATTGGAGTTAAGTGGGGCCCCTGCGTATACGAAGCATGCCTTTGCAGCAGTGCGGGAGATGCACCGGCAAGTAGGGGATCTGCGGTTAAATGAGCAGGGAATTGCGTATCAGGGGTTATTGGTTCGGCATTTAGTGCTACCTGACGGGATCGCTCATAGTGAGGAAGTGCTGGATTTCCTTTCCCAGCTTTCCAAGGGAACCTGGGTAAATATTATGGCTCAGTATCACCCTTGTTATCAGGCAAAATCTGCTGCCAAGAATACCCGATATGGAGGTCTGGGAAGGAGACCCACATTGGAAGAGGTAGATCGGATCGTGGCATACGCTCGAAGCGTAGGTTTGCAAAACGCAGGGACCCTTTGATGATTTTTTGTCTACTCTTCGGTACTTTTTTCTTTGTCGGGCTCTTTCTTTTTATCTAGAGGGGGGGTGGTAAACCGTTCCAAGGCGGCATCTAAGCTACCTTTTACCAAGTACTGGAACTTGATGGCAATCTGGTAGAAGTTTTGAGTTGTTCCTGTTTGCTGTTTATAGTCCAGGACATACTTTTTTTGCTCTTCTGTGATGAGACCCAGGCGAACGAAAAAGTCGCCCAATAATTCATCGGTAATCAACATCTCCACCTGCCCTTTTTAAAATTATCTACATACTGATAGGGTTTCTCCTGTTTTGTCAAGAATGATTTCTATCATCATATTGCCAGTATGAACTATGCCTGATACTATAGCTCCCAATGATCCAAGTTCAAGACGTGGTGAAGGAATACCATACTGGGAAAACCGTGGTCCAAGCGTTACGGGGAGTAACCCTAAAGATTGAGGAGGGCGAGTTCCTATCCATTGCAGGTCCTTCAGGTTCCGGAAAGTCTACGTTATTGAACCTTTTGGGATGCATCGATACATTAACTTCGGGTACGATCCGATTTCAAGGGAAGGATCTTGGTTCCCTATCCTCCGATGAAGCTTCTGCATTTCGACGGGAAAAGATAGGATTCGTGTTTCAGAGCTTCAATCTCATTCCAGTTCTTTCCGCGTATGAGAACGTTGCCCTTCCTTTAGAACTGCTTCACTGGGATTCTCAACGGATTCGGAGGGCGGTTCTATCAATTCTGGCAGAGGTAGGTTTAGAGGGACTGGAGAAGAGAAAACCCTCGGAACTTTCCGGCGGGCAACAGCAGCGGGTGGCCATTGCACGGGCCCTGGTTAAGAATCCAGCGGTCGTGCTGGCAGATGAACCTACGGCAAACCTGGATTCGAAAACGGGTGAAGAAATCCTATCTCTGATGAAGAACCTGAACGAACGGCATGGGACAATTTTCGTATTCTCCACCCATGATCCCATGGTGATGCGGTACGCCCGTCGATTGGTGTACCTTCACGACGGACGAATCATCAAAGATGAAAGAAAAGAATAATTACAACTCCCCTTCGTACACGATCCGTTCCTCCCCACTAAGGGTTACGATCTGATTATCCATCAATACTGTCAGAGCCTCAGGAGCGTTGGTGATGGCGACGAGGTTTGGGGCTAAAGTCTGAATCTTTTTCCAAGAGTGGGAGGAGTAGGTTTCCAGAACGATTCCTGCCAGGTTGGGTAGGAAGGGAAGGAAGGAATCATTCATTTCTCTCGTTACGAGGATCTCATCTCCTGTAAGGAGAAGTTTGGCCGATGCTTCTGTGGCAGTAGAGGCCTTGACTACCCGTCCACTTACCCGTTTCCCGTAACCCTGCTCTCCTCGGCAGAGGATGGTACCTAGGAAGTAGGCTCTGACCATGTTGGTTACTAAGGGAGTTCCAATCGGTACACCTGCCACCACTACGATGTATTCCTGCAGTCGTACATACTTGGCTTCCAAGGCTGCCTTGATACCGTTGGCGATCATCACATCCGCGTCCTTTGTTTCAGCTGCCACTAAGGGAAAAACACCCCAGTGAAGGAGGAGCTTATTCTGCACACCGCTGTTCGGGGTCACCGCGATGATGGGGGGATCTGGCCGATAAAAGGATAGGAGTCGAGCTGTATTCCCCGATCGGGTGAGTCCTACGATGGCAGAAGCGTTGATTTCTTCTGCCATGATGTAAGCAGCTTTGGCTGTGGCGTGAGGAATATCGTTTTTAGCACTCTGGAATTGAAAGTATCGTTTCTTTCGCTCCCTATACTCCTCAGACTGTTCTACGGTTCGAATGATTCTATCCATTACGCGCAGAGCTTCGATCGGGTATTTACCACCAGCGGTTTCCCCGGAGAGCATCACTGCATCGGTTCCATCAAACACGGCGTTGGCCACATCGGTGAGTTCCGCTCGGGTAGGTTTGGGATTGGTGGTCATACTTTCCAGCATTTGAGTAGCCGTGACAACCAGCTTATTCGCCCGGTTACATTTTTCGATGATTCGTTTCTGGATCAATGGGATACTTTCCATGGGTAATTGCACCCCGAGGTCTCCTCGGGCGATCATGACTCCATCGGCTACCCGAATAATTTCATCGATGTTATCTACCCCCTCCCGATCTTCTATCTTCGCGATCACTAAGGGCTTTGAATGATTCTCTGATAGTTGATCGATCAGGTGCCGAATCTGGATCACGTCCTGGGCTTTGCGGATGAAGGAAGCAGCAATGAAATCGATCCCCTGTTTCAGGCCAAATTGTATATCCCTTCCATCCTGCTCCCCTAAAGCAGGCAAAGAGGTTCTGATTCCGGGTACGTTGACGTTCTTCTTGCTGCCTAGAATACCCCCGTTGATTACCCTAGTTCGTACAACTTCTCCCTGGATATCGATCACCTCCAGATCGATCAATCCATCGGCAATATAGATATGATCTCCTGGTTGCACTTCTTTGGGAAGGGGTTTGTATGAAACCGAGATTCTGCCAGGGGTGCATTCTGCTCCATCTACCGTGAGTGTGATTTCTTGGCCCGGGGTAAGCTTCAACGTTCCTGCTACCACCCCCGTGCGTATCTCTGGACCTTTCGTATCCAGAAGGATACCTACGGGAATCTTCAACTCAGATGAGATGGTTTTTACTTTCTCCATTCGAAGTTTATGTTCCTCATGATCCCCATGGGAAAAGTTAAACCGGGCTACATTCATGCCCATTAACACGAGTTGTCGAATCACTTCCACGGAATCGGATGAAGGTCCTAGCGTACAGACGATCTTCGTTTTTCGAAATGAAACGACTTCTTTCATATCACACCTTCCTCTGTGATGAGATGATCTATGGGTTCATCCTGTTCGGTTCGGGGCACTCCCTCTATCACCTGAACAGAGAAACAGATTCCAACTGCTAGTACATCGATGTTTGTTTTCCCATCAGTTCTGCTTTGTCTCAGACTCCGGAGGAATCGATCGTAGTATCCTTTCCCTCGCCCGATCCTTCCCCCGTGCCTGTCAAACACCCTTCCAGGAACCAACACAATAGGAGATTCCCCCCAAGGGATCTCCTTCCCCAATTGGGGGAGGGATGGTGAAGGTTGGATCGTTCCAAAAGGGCCGTATTCCCATCCATAGGTTCCGCCTTTACCCATTCCAGGGACAGGAGAAGAGGACCATTGATGGAAGGCCAGATGGCTACCTTCCATTCGGGGAAAGCCGATGTGCATGTGAGGAAACAGGCGACGAATCTCACCATAGAAGGGCGTTAAATCGGGCTCGTCTCGGAACGGAATGAAACCGAGAAGGGCTGTGGGTAATGTGGTGAGGGAAAGCAGAAACTGTTTCAGATGTTGACAGATGGAATGGGATGCGTGTTGCTTATACTCTTCTGGGAGGGTTTGTAAGATTTCCTTCACCCAATTCCTTAGGGTTTGTTTGCCGAATGTATCCAATCTTTCTCCAATTTGTAGTATACTGACCAAGTATGATCCGACTCTACAACCGATTTGTCAACCTGTTAAGTTTTTCCAATGAACTGTACAAGTACCAACAGGAACTGAACGATCGTATTGATCGACCACAGAAAGTCCGACTTCTACCCCAGTTCCATCCGTTGGGTGTGACGGGAAAATTTCAGAAAAGGCGAATCTCGTTGGCAGAAGCATATTTAGCCGTGATCAGTAGCCTGGATTCCGGAAGCCGTAAAAACCGGCTTCGAGCTCTGAAACGTCTAATGGATATTGCCTTTCATGCTCGTACCCTTGCGATGCCATTAAACACTGCCAGAGTGCAAGTAGCTTTGATGAAAGAGGCGGTTAAAAATCGACACAATTCACGCAGACAGTTGGAACTCCTGTATGACTTTTCCCGAACCTCCCATGGTAGGCATCAAGTGATCCGAAAACTCCTGCTGGAGTTAAATGTGATCGAAGCTCCGGAAGTAGGAAAACAACTCAAAGAGTTAGACCTTGGATGGGATACCCATGTACACGATACGGCAAGTACGGGACGCAAGAACCCTACCCAACTGGTGATCGATGCCTTCATCAAAGGGATGTCGCGGTTAACCATCGCGTACAATCATATTGCAGCCTATCCCATGATGATGGAAGCGATAGAAGCTGGCCGTATTACCGGGGTTCGGGTGGACATAGCCCTTGAGTTCAGTTGCATGGCAGCAGGAAAACGGTATCATTTCCTGACAGTGCTCCCTTCCTTGGAACGTGCGGCGGATCTGAAACGGTATCTTAAGGAACATAAAGGGTCTTTAAAGACCTTTTTCAAAGGACTGCAGGCTAACCAAAAGCATCGTCTAGAAGCCGTGAAACGGTTAGTGAATCACTTCAATCAGACAGATCTGAAAGAGTTGAACGAGGGGTTCCCGGATGATCCTCTATACCAGGTCCCTAAAATCAAGAAGAAACAGCTTCGAAAATTCGTTCCCCTGTTCAGTCTCAACAAACTCCATTTGGGTGAGTTCTTCTACGGAATCTACAAGCCGATCCTGCACAACAGGCTCCTTCATGCGAAGGCGCTACTGGAAAAAGCGAACGACGACTACCGGAGAAAAGAGATCTCCGAGTGGGAACTACGGATCGCAGAACAAAAATTCAACCGTCTGTACGAAGAGTTTCACACGTTGAATCCCGAAGGCCTCTATAAACGATACTTTTCCAATCCTAAACTCGGAGAATCCATCACAGTCTTTCACGATCTTCCTAGTATTGTAGAAAGTTTGCGAAAGGCGGGTTGCAGGGTTCGGGTTCTCCATCCCCTAGAGCATGGAATGGAAAATGCTCGAAGGTTGTTCCAGGAATATGGGGATTCCCTCGATGAGGTAGAGGTCTATAACCTACAGGACAGCGCAGTACGAGATCCGGAGGAACTTCTACAGTTTGCCCATTTCCTGAAAGGATTCAATCAGGAACGGGAGAAACTCGGCCAACTAATCCTGACTCCTGTGTGTGGAAGCGACAGTAGAGGTCGTAGTCCCACTATTCCGGGTATGGGTTTTATTTATCTGGATAAAATCCAAGGGAAATATAGTAGGGCCTATCTGAAGAAGCATATTACATTGCCAATCCCTATTACACAATTGATTGTAGGTAAGGAGGATGCACCATCCATCGTTTGCATGGGGAAGATCTCGGAAGGAATCCAGAACAAGAGTGGATTGGAGAAAGACGAGGAAACGATTCCGCTTCGGCGTGCCATCCGATATCTGAACCCTACCTTGGTGAATACCCTACATGTCGGGGTGGGGTTCCTAGTGGCTAATCATTTCATTGGATTGTTCTACGCTTCTGTGTGGTTTGGGATTACAGGGTTCCGGAACATGATTGCCGATCTTGTATCTACAAGGGGAGTTCGACTCAGGGAATGGACCTTTCGGAGTGTAGATTTCGCCAACTTAAGCCGTTCCCTCTTCTGGACAGGTTTTTCAGTGCCAATTCTGGGGTTTGTGAAAGCTCAGTTCGATATCCTTTGGCCCTTTGCTGTGGGGGGCTTGCTCTATAACATTGCAAAGTTCTTCTTTATCTCTTTTTCTAACGGGTTATATCTAGCCACCCATAACACGATTCGGGGATTCGACAAAAAGGTAATCCGAGGCAATTTTTTCCGAAGTGTGCTCTCCTGGCCCTTCGCCGCTGTCTTTGCGCCGATAGGGGATTTGGTAGGGGTTCCTAGTATCGTGCAGGCGAAGTTCTGGTCAGATGTTGTGGCAGGTATGATCGAAGGGGGAGCCAAGTATTACCGAATCCTTCAGGTGCAAGAACGGGATGTAGCGGAAATCCTGCCTAGGCTGGGAGAGGAGAAAAAAGAAGACCGGTATGCAGCGTTTCTCGATCTATTGCAACTATTCCGAGATCAGCCTCGAACACGATCGTCCCTGAAGAGGATCTTCAAGTCCAGCGAGAATGGCGAAGCCCTGTATAAGCTGGTGCATTATACTGTGACCGATCCACTCCATTATTCTGCTCTAGTACAGTACACCCTGGAACAGATGCCTCGGGACACTCTACCGGATCTGATCCTTTTAATTGCGGAAACCTACCCTGAGTTCAGAGAATGGGTAAGAGGTTTGATGTGAATTGATCGTTGCATCCGTATGTATGCCAGCTTTACAGATGCTCCTGTGAGAAAACCTGGATTCCTACTCCTGTTCCCGGAAACAGGTGTTCTGCCGCATCCGCGAATCGTTTATAGTTTGTTCCATTGAACCACCAAAGGTAATCTTTCTCCGGTTCAGATAACTCATCCAGCCGCTTCTTGACATCCTCGCTCATATCCCAGTCTGCGGCTTCGAGGTTTTCTTCCAGTTGGGCGAGAGTACGAACCCCGATGATCACGGAGGAGAGGAACCTGCGGGTCAAGGGCCAGGCAATGGCAAGCTTAGCCATGGGAATGCCAACCTCTTTGGAGACTGCTTCCAGTTTTTCGGCAGTTCGAAACCCTCGCTCGTTCCAGAACCGAGGGCCGTCCACCTTCATCCGGTGCTCCAGCCGAGAACCGGTCGGAGGCTCTTTCATTCCTTTGTACTTGCCTGTCAGTAACCCACCCCCTAAAGGGCTCCAACTCAACACCCCTACACCGTATTCCACCATTGCGGGAATCACCTCTGCCTCTACATCCCGGTGAATCAGGTTGTAGAGGTATTGACCGCAGACGAAACCGGTACGGCCTCGATGGGAAGAGATTTCCATGGCCCGGGCAATTTGCCAACCAAAGAGATTGCTGCAAGCGGTATACAGGATCTTCCCTTGCCGGACCAAGATGTCCAGCGTTTCTAGTACTTCCTCCATCGGAACGAGAGGATCTGGTCCGTGAAGGTAATAAATGTCGATATAATCCGTGTTTAGACGCCGGAGGCTATGTTCGCAGGAGGTGACGATATGTTTTCGGGACCAACCATGGGCGTTCGGTTTTTGACTCATGGGGAAGTAACACTTGGTAGCTAGAATCACTTCATCCCGTTTCAGTTCTGGAAGTATCTTACCGATGATAGTTTCCGACGTTCCTGCAGCATACACATCTGCCGTATCTATGAAATTCCCTCCTGCTTCGACATACCGGAGCAGTATCCGGCGAGCTTCGGTTTCATCGCATCCCCAAGGAGTTGCTCCAAAGGTCATAGTACCGAGACATGCTCGAGAAACGAGTAAACCTGATTTACCAAGGTAGCGGTATTTCATATAATGCCTCCTGTAGACGAGTGTAACAAAGTTCACTTCCTTCTTGCAACCATATAGATCTATCAAAACCCATACGTAATAGAAGGGCTTTTCCGCAGGGGCCTGGATCAGTATCTTTTTCCCATGAAACTGAAAAACAAACGAATCCTTTGCCTGGTTCATGAAGCGTTCGAAGACTTGGAGTTCTGGTACCCGTACTACCGTCTTCAAGAAGAGGGTGCTATCCTAACCGTAGCTGGCGAGAAGGGAGGAGAAGTGTACCATGGAAAATACGGAGTGCCTGTTACCTCGGAAATTGCCTATGGGGAAGCGGATCCTAACCAATTCGACGCACTTTTGGTACCCGGAGGATGGGCGCCAGACAAAATTCGTCGTTTTGCCGAGGTGAGAGAGCTGGTACGGACTATGAATCAGCGGGGAGCCGTGCTAGGTCAAATCTGTCATGCTGGCTGGGTATTCATCTCTGCGGGGATTCTGCGGGGCCGAAAGGTTACCAGTACCCCAGCTATTAGAGACGATATGACGAATGCGGGTGCGATCTGGGTGGACGAACCTGTAGTGATTGACGGGAATCTCGTATCCAGTCGAAGACCGTCGGATCTCCCGCTCTACGCCCGAGCCCTGATCGACTTGTTACTCTAGGAATACGATATCCTCGGGCCGTGCCACAACGTCTCGTTTCTCGGATCCTAGGAGTTTCCGGATTTCTGAACTGTGTTTCCCCATGAGGGCGCGAATCTCTGCGCTGTTCAATCCGGTAACGATTTTAGCAATGTCGTTCACCTGCACGATATCCCCAGCGGCGAACACTCCCTGCACCTCATGAATACCCGAGGGTAGTAGACTCTTCCGATTTCGCATTGCCTCGATGGCCCCCTCATCCACGATGAGTTTTCCCTGCGGGGTTCCATTGAGGATCCATCGCTGCCGATTGGAAAGCTTCTCTCCTGCCAAGAACAGTGTCCCGATCTGTTCTCCTGATAACACTCGCTCTAACACATTTGGTTCTTTGCCATGGGCAAGCACCATACGACAGCCTGCCCGCTGGGCTATCTGAGCGGCCAGGACCTTGGTGCGCATGCCCCCAGTTGAAAAGGTGCTTCCCGCAGCACCCGCACACGCAAGGATTTTTTCGTCTACCCGCTCAACCGTATGGATGGGGGTAGCGTTAGGATCCTCCTTGGGGTTGGCTGTATAAAGAGCGTCTATATCGGTAAGGAGGATCAGCAGATCCGCATCGATTTTCGATGCGATGAGGGCTGAAAGGCGATCGTTGTCGCCAAAGGCATTCCCGATTTCCGCAGTGGACACCGCATCATTTTCATTGAAAATGGGTACTACCCCTAATTCCAGTAACGTTTCCACACTGTTCTTCAGGTTCAGGTAACTCTTTCGGTTGTTCAATACTTCCCGGGTTAGGAGGATTTGAGCAGTGACGATCCCGTGAGTTCGGAATGCATCCCGATACTCTCGCATGAGCAGGGGCTGTCCAATGGCGGCGCAGGCCTGCCGCATTCGTACACTGGTGATCTTCTCCCGAATTCCTAATTCCCCTGCACCCATCCCTATGGCACCCGAGGTGACGATTAGGATCTTTTTCCCCGATTTCTGGATCTTGGCCACTTGTTCGGCTATGGAAGCGATATACTGGGTATCGATGGAGCAATCCTTGGAGAGGAGGTTTGTTCCGATTTTGATCACGATTCGTTTTACGCTGCTAAAGTTTCTCATACGTCAATTTCCGTTTCTATCGGCAGAGTATCGGAGAACTACTTTATTAAGGCAAGTAATTGGGCAATGGGCGATGGGTGAAGGGTTTGGGGTTGCTTCCAGTATAGTCTGCCACAATGTGTCCATTCCCATACAAACGCCATTTGTATGTGGTAAGGCCTTCTAACCCTACGGGCCCCCGGGCATGAAGTTTTCCTGTGGAAATCCCCACCTCTGCCCCCAGCCCGTAGCGGTACCCATCGGAGAAGCGGGTGCTGGCGTTCCAGAACACGTTGGCAGAGTCCACCCGTTCCAGAAAATACTCTGCCCGCTCTCGGGATGAGGTGACGATTCCGTCCGTATGCCGGGATCCGTACGTATTGATGTGGTTCACTGCTTCCTCTAGGGAATCTACCACTTTTATGGCAAGGATATAGTCTAAGTACTCAGCCCTCCAGTCCTCTTCCGCAGCAGGTTTGCAGGGTATGATTCGTTGGGTTTTGGGACATCCCCGTAGTTCTACTGGGTGAAGGCCTTCACTGAATACTTGGGCGAGTTGCGGAAGAAACTTGTTCGCCACGCTGCGATGGACAAGAAGAGTCTCAATCGCATTACATACAGCAGGATATTGAGTTTTTGCGTCGATGGTAAGACGAAGCGCCTTTTCTATCTCTGCCTCCTCATCTACGTAGAGGTGGCAGATTCCATCCGCGTGTCCTAATACAGGGATAGAGGAGTGCTGCATGATGTACCGGACGAACTCGTTCGAGCCTCGGGGAATGATCAAATCAATATAAGTATCCAACTGGAGAAGCTCGTTCACTTCTTCCCGCGTTTCCAGTAGGTGGATCCAGCCTTCAGGGATCCCCATCTTTCGGGATGCGTCAACGATACAGGTGTATAAGACCCGATTCGTTTCAAGAGCTTCCTTTCCTCCCTTTAAAAGCACCGTGTTTCCGCTTTTCAGGCAAAGAGTGGAAATCTGCACCAGTGCATCTGGTCGGGATTCAAAGATCACACCGATCACCCCAATGGGGCAGGTAACCTGGTAGAGGTTCAATCCGGAATCTAACTCCCTAGCGGAAAGTACGCGCCCAATGGGATCGGGCAACTTTACAAGGCTCTCGATACCCGAGCATACTTCCCGAAGTTTTACTTCGTCGAACTTGAGGCGTTTCAACAGAGGACCCGAGATCCTTTCCTTTTCGGATCGTTCTATATCCTTTTGATTTGCCTCGAAGATAGATGAGCGGTTTTCCCAGAGGATTGTTCGAATGGCTTCCAATGCAACGTCCTTCTGTTCTCGCTTCAAGGCACTGAAGGAGATGGAAGCGTTTCGGGCCTGTATTGCCGCATCCTTACACTTCATACAGTCCAATGTACAGAAATGAAGAAAAAAAATGAAGGGGCGATCCTCTTCAGGATACGCCCCTTTGCCTATGCGTAGGTGAAGAAAACGAGAAGGATCAGGATCGCAGTAGTTTTTTCGCTTCTTCATCCTGGACAGAGGTAATGAACGGGATTCCGGTTTCCCGTTCTGTTTCCCTGTTCCCTGAGGAAATATCGGAACGGGATAGAGCGCGAATGTCGAACTTCCTGAGTCCAGCCAGAAGTTGCTGCACACCCCCTGCGAGTTTATCTGCCAGGGTCCAGAAAGCAATGGCACCGTAGGGGATTTTGTATATTTCATCTTCCCCTACGATCTTCTTCACATCGAAGTAACCAGCAAAGATCTCTTCGGGATACACACCGAAAGCAGTGACAGAAGGTGGCAGTTTATCCCAGTTCCCATGGATCTTTTCCCTTCGGCTAGGATTGATCACTCCCTCGATATTGGTTCCCAGGAAACCAGGAATCATCGTAGCACGACCCATGCAGATGAGTTTTACGAAGGGAGATCCTAGAGCCATCGCTTTTACGATATGGTCCTCTCGAGCAAAGCCACCCGCGAACGCCATGTCAACGACTTTTTCTCCCTTGTCTGCAAGGATCTTTGCATATTCATACGCTTTTGAATGAAGAAGGATGGAGGGTACACCCCATGTCTGCATCATGTTCCATGGGCTCATGCCCGTTCCACCACCGGAACCATCGATGGTGAGCAAGTCTAGTTTTGCTTTCGTAGCGAACTTGATGGCCATGGCCAGAGATTCCATGTTATAGGAACCGGTTTTCAGGGTAATGCGCTGGTACCCGAGTTTCCGCAAGTATTCCACCTGTTTCATGAAACTCTCGGCCACCTGTTCCGGAGTCGGTAGGTCCGTATACCCTAACCGGCTATGCCGGGCGAAAGCAGTGATGGCATGGGTCTTGAACGCCTGCTGCACTTCCGGTTTCGTAGGATCCGGATCCACGATATACCCCCTGTTTTTCAAGAAGATCGCGTATTCCAGATCCTTTACCTGTATTTCGCCACCGATATCCTTAGCTCCCTGTCCCCACTTCAGTTCAATGATTACTTTATCGCCGTATTTTTCGATCACGTATTCGGCTACTCCGTTTCTCGTGTCCTCGACATTCATCTGGACAATAATTGCACCGTACCCATTGAAGTATTTCAGGTACGCATTGATGCGGCGGTCCAGTTCGGGTGAGGATTTCAGTTTGCCCTTTTCAAACACACTTTCTTTATCTACCCCTACTACGTTTTCACCGATTACGATAGGAATTCCAACCAGTGCAGCTCCTACAGCGAAGGAGTCCCAGTACCGGGCTGCAATAAAGGTACTTCCCAGAGCTCCGGTCATGAGGGGTATCCGGCATTTCGTTTTAACCGTATGTCCGAACTCGGTCTGGATGTTCACATTGGGGAAGATGCAATCATCCGGGTTGTTGGAAAGCCCAGGCGGGATAGCATGGGCGCCATACACGTATCCATTGATTCGAAGAGAGTTATAGCTGACTCCAATGTGGGTGACATTGGAACTTCCTGCCGTGATGGTACCGAAATCCCGAGGGTACAGCATTTTTCTTCCTGCGATGCTGGAGAGCCATGTTTCGCATTTCCCCTGACAATCCGCACGGCAGAGGGTACATAACCCTGATTCAGCGGCGTTACCACGGTTTACAGTTCCTAACGCGTCGTTTGTTTTCGGGTATTCGATCATTCATTTCCTCCTGTTGGAATGAACAGAATAGTGATATTTATTAAAGACAGAAAACAGCCGATTTGTCAATATTTATGCAATAAAATAAATATTTATACATAAAATCTTTCACGATCTTTTGAGGAAACGATACTATTTTCTTTTCAGGGTATCCCACTTGGGTATACAGTAGAACAAAGAATTACTTTCTTCTAAGGAGTATGTATGGGTATCACGACATTCGCTGCCAAGGTCCTGGCCGAGGTTTCCGCGCGAAATCCGGCAGAACCAGAATTCCTGCAGGCGGTACACGAAGTTCTGGAATCGATCGAACCAGTCATCCAAAGACGGCCTGAGATCGCCAAGCTGAAGATCGTTGAACGGATCGTTGAACCGGAACGGCAAGTGATCTTTCGAGTACCTTGGGTAAACGATACCGGGGAGATTCAGATAAACCGTGGCTTTAGGGTGCAATTCAATAGCGCCTTGGGTCCCTATAAAGGAGGTCTCCGATTTCACCCTTCGGTAAACCTTGGCATCATCAAGTTCCTGGGATTCGAACAAGTGTTCAAGAATGCCCTTACTGGTACTCCTATCGGAGGAGGCAAGGGAGGAAGCGATTTCGATCCCAAAGGGAAGAGTGATGGAGAGG
>JAOABU010000019.1 GCA_026418195.1 Spirochaetota bacterium
CCATCAAACCTCCTCGAAATTGAAAAAGGTAGGCAGACGACAGCTAAAAGTCGTAATCCCTTCTTTCAGGTCAAACCATCAAACCAAGTCAGCAAGGAAAGCCTTAGATGAGTTCAATCAGAGTCGTAATCCCTTCTTTCAGGTCAAACCATCAAACAAAAAAGGAGCTAATGGAAGTCGAAGTAGGACAAAAGAAAGTCGTAATCCCTTCTTTCAGGTCAAACCATCAAACCGTTAGTATTCTTTTTCCTTTCAGAGTATAGAGTAAATATTGGGATTTTGCAATTCGTACGACGGCCGATAAAAAAAAGAATCGAGTGTTTCATCTGGAACCCCCTAAAATACGTTTAACTTTTTTCGATATAATAGGATAGGCATTTCCGCCAACCAACGCCGAATTTGAGGCCTTTTTTCAAAATTCAGGGTTGGCGGAGATTTTCAAAGATCGCAAATCCTGCCTCAAAGGATCTTGTAGGGACGGGTGTCTTCTTCTGCGTATCCTCCAGGTCCGTATTTTTCCCGTTTTTGCCAATCCCGTTCACAGATTTCGAAATATACAACGTAATCTTCTTCAACGTTCAGTAATTCGCGAATCTCTTTGCGAAGGCGTTCGATGATTTTCGAGGATGCTTCCACTTCAAACACAGATTTCTGTACCCGTACTCCATACCCTTCCATCCGTTTTGCCACTTTTCTGAGTCTAGTATCGTTCCGTATATCGTAAATCACCAGCCAATGGCTCATAGAATATCGAACGCTTCTAACCGAATCAGAGATCCGGTTCCATCTTGAATCGCTTTTTGGCTACAGTCCTCACATAGAGGATACACATAGAAATAGTCCTTCTTCGGTTTAATCACCTTCAACACGCGGGAGATTAGTACCTCTTTCTTTTTCTCATCGATGTCACATTGAAAGAACGACTTCTGCACCCGCAACCCTAAATTTTCAAGAACTTGTGCAGTTTTTCGGAGGCGTTTAGGATCCGAAATATCGTAGCATACCATGTAGATCATTTCATCACCAAAGGTTTATACTCTCGCTCTTCTCCTGCTAAAACCCTACGGAAATGACGCACCTGTTCCCGAATGATCCGTTTGTAACTTAAATGTTTAGACAGGGGAGTGTAAAAAAGTTGTGTTTCCAGTTTCTTTTCAAACTGGGCGATTACCTTCTTGAGACCTTCCTTTGTGAGTAAAACTCCCTTTTTTTCCTGGTACACCACAGGTTGCTCTTCCCCCTCCGTGCTAGGGGATATTTCTGTTGCTAAAGGGAATTCTTCTGATTCACTGGAGAATACGACCTCCCGGAAATCATCCTGTGATAGTACTCCTAGGTTAAATAGTGCACAGCAAAGGGTATCCGCTAATGGCGTACGGTACTCCTCCATTAAATCAAAGGCGAGGGTTCGTTTCCCATAGTCCAATTCGTGGTAGTATCCCACGTAAGGATCCAGCCCTTCCTCCTCGATAGATGCATCCACTCGGTTTAGGATCAAAGTGTAAAGGAAACTTAGTACGGCGTTCACGTTGTCTTCCGGTGGATTCATGCTTCTCCCGTTGAAGACTGCCCACTCAGGGATGATATTCTCCCGAAATACGGAGAAGAAATACTTCGCTCCGATTCCTTCCAAACCCCGAAGAGATGCAAGGTCTTTCGTTTCTGAAACTTTCTGGATGTTTCGCTTCATATTTTCTATAACCTGATTGAGGAAACTCCGTTTCTCATCCCGTCGAGTGATCCGCTGCATGAAGGAAAGCTGATTTTTGAGTTTCCCTTCCACAATGGCTTGGGAAATAGCGGATCGAAAATCGTGGGAATCCAACAACCTAAACTGTTTCTGGCGAAGGAAGACGTTTTTATGTTCTTGGAACACGAGTTTCCCCTGAAACTTTCCGTTGGAACTGAGAAAAATTGTTTCGATTCCATGCCGCATCAGTGTACGCAATGCGCCGCCGGTGATTTCCACACTTCCTAGGATCACTAATTGTTCAGTCTTAAACGGAAAAATGGTAGAAATGGTTCCATCGTGGTGAGTGAGCTGTAGGGTGTCGCCTTTTTTCTGCAGTTTTCCGTTTTCGGAAACAATATAGATCGTTGCCATTAGTAGAGGTCCTCTTTAAACTTATTCTTGTAAAGTAGCTTTAATTCTTTAAACACCTCATCTAACTGAGCTTGAAAACGGGTGGCTATATTCTTCTCAACGAAACCGCCATGATTTATATCATTGCGGTGATCCCGTAGTTTATTGAATGGAAGAGCTGCTACCTCACAGAACGGGTGGTCCATGATTCTTTTTGCCAGGTGAGGATTCTTTTTTAAACAATCCTGGTAAATATGCTGAGCGGCTGGGTTATGTTTCGCATGAAACACGGAAGAAACAAGGTCCCGTTTCGCAACTTTTTCTTTTTCAGGAATATCCTTCTGGTTTTCATTCAGTAGTTCCAGCATGTGTGTGATAATTGTCTCCTGTAGCTGTGTGATTCCCTGCTGGATCCAACCATGTTGAATGCACCACTCTACTGCGCGGTAATTGTTTCGGATATCGCTGAGCCTGAATCCTCCAATCTTTTCTCCTATCCGGGAGAGTAGTGGTTCCATAGGTTTCAGGCTCAGTTCTTTTCCCTGCAAGTCGGAGAATACCCGATGAATCTGATTGAGGACTTCTCCCTTTCGGATTTCCTCCCCTCGATTGGTAAGGAAGTCCAGAGAAATTAATTTGAGTTTATCCGCCAATTTTTGAGCTTCTACATCATGTGTTCTTCGTGTTTCTGGATCTGAGAGAATAGGTTTTAATCCTGTTCGTACTAGATCCGACAGTTCTTCCGCTCTACCTGTTCGAAGGAATAGATGAACGGCAGTACTCCATTCTAGGAGGGAGTACACACTGGTTAGATCGAAAATTGGGGCTATCCTTTCCTCTGGGGGTATCTTTTTTACTGTCTCTAAAGGCCCTAAAGCTTCGATGGCTCCATAGTAAATTCCCCCAAGGGTAATCTGTTTTAGAGTCCGAGCGTAACTCAATAACGATATACCGAACATGGGTACAGACCGGTAACTATGGGTGATGTCCACGTATATGGTATCCCCTTCCAATATTTGGTCATAGAGGATCTGAAAAATTTCCCAGAGTTCATTAGGGGATCTTCCTTCCGGGATTCGTATAGGATTTACGTATACGTTTGGAAAATCGCCAGATAAAGCTTGGGATAAGCCGTTTCCTTTCCAATGCTTTTCCCATGCTTGTTGAGTAAGAAATAGTGAAACCCTCGTTTGATCGTTCCTCAGAGGAGGTAAAATCTCGAGTAAAGCATGTTGCACATATCGAGAGGGATTACTGATATTTTCCTGAAACGTATACCGGCAAAACTCATAATTCCCTGTTCCTAAAAAGGATATGAAGTGGGCACCCATGATCATTCCCCTTCATCTATACTAGCTTTTACCCACCCCATTGGGAGCAAGGAGTGTTTATAAGAAAACAAACCTCTAGATTTACCATATCCCTTAGGAGCGATTCTGAACTTTTCTACGGTCACTGCTTCGAAGTGTGAGAATCGCCCGATACGTAGAAGAAACTCTTTATCTTTGTTACCAATGGACGATATAGCTTCATTAAGGGATTCCCAGGCTCCAAAATTTGTTGTATTTATGTTGTCCTGATAAAATTTTCTAAACTCTTCTTGCCAAACTTTTTTATAGAACGTGTTACAAGCCTTTATTAAATCGTCGAGTTTTATCTCAAACGGGATCCTTCTAAATCTTGCGTTTGGGTTATGTCCCTGTATTTTTTCATATGTAATCGAAACGGGTACAAGTTCCGGTTGCATGGACATCTTAACTTTGATTGTCGCATCTCCATCTGCCAAAGTTCCTCTTACGACTTCCATATAAATGGGTATGGTAGAATCCCGGGGAATCCCGTTTTTCAGGGAAAAATTATATGCTATTCCAACTAACATGGCTCTTTTCCCTTGTACTTTCCCGTCGCTAATCCTAAGTGTTCTGAAAGGATCCTCCTTTGCATCTTCATATTCTAAAAGGTGTTTCTGAAACTCAGTATCTACTTTCTGGTTTCTTACCCGAGAAGCTGACTGTTTGATATAAGATTGTTTTGTCGCATCCAGTGAGTTAGCAATTTTATTTAAAATTGCTGTTCTAATTGCGCCTTTAATAGAAGAACCTGGTATAAAGGGAACTTTTGAGTGCGGAGGGCGATAAGTTTCCAGAACGGCCAATTGATTGTTCGGGTTCGAAAACTTTTCGTTGAACTCTTCCACGAATTCCTTTGTAACATGGGAACCATAGATAAAATGTTTTTCAAAATATTCTGGTAATTCCTTTTGTAGGGTAGTACGAAACTTTACAAAGTCGTTCGTCTGGGTAAGAACATCGAGTAATTTTTTTCTCACCTTTTCATCCTTCAGGTTTTCGAACACTTGGTTAAAATCGATCCTTAGGTACAAAGGCGACTGATTTTTTTCATAAATCGTGTACTCATGGGGTTCAACAGTATTGCCAGTACCGATATGAAGGACCGTAAGGGGCTCTATCGTAAGCGAGTACCATTTCATAGATTATCCCTCCTCCGCTAAAAAGGGTAGAATGGGTGTATGGGCGGCATGTCGAATCATCTCTTCCGTGTGGATCCCTTTCAGTATCGTTCCTATCACAGGTTTATGCGTGGTGAGTGCGAACGAACTCCCTTCCCGATAGAGGAGAATAGGTTTCTTGAAGGGATTCATGAAATGCACGAACTCAGATCCTATTTTCCCTTTACGAATGAACAGTTCATACGAGAAATGGTTTATCTGCCTCCTCTCCTCATCGGTAGGGATGAAGGGACCCAAACTTAGGTACCTATTCCCTTTAGAACGCACCTGTATGTCCATAATGTCTGTTACCTCTATCCAACCTTTACCTGTGGAAGTATCGGCCCCATATCCATATTTGAATGCGTCCTCTAAAAGAGAGTGTACGACTTCTTTGGATTTCCTAGACACAATGTACAGATCTACCAATTTGGGGTATTTAAGCAACTCTATCGTTAATGCAGGCGGGGGAGTGCTATGAGCAAGTGTTAACTCATCACCGGTAAAAAGACCCGTAGGTCCCTCTGTTGTGCCAGTGATACGATTGATGGTGTTATGAAGGCGGGTTGCAGATTGGAATACGAAAGTTTCTTCAGAAATCTCTAAAAGTTGGTTCAATCGTTCCCGGTTGATGGGTTCTGTTTGTTCTAGGAGCACTCGGGAAGGAATGTATCTTTTTTTCTTGTTCTTCTTTTTCTTTCCGTACTGTGAGAGACTTGGGGTGAGGGTCTCTTTAGAACTTGGCAGAATGGGTATGGGAAGTGTATCTGCTGGGAATGCACTGGAAATAGAAAAGAAGGTCGGGTCCTGTTCACATGATTCCAGAAACTCTAATAGATCTTTCTCGCCCTTTGTTCTAACAATACCCCAACAAACGTGACCGAACAGAGTGTCACCCACTAAAGGTGTAGCTAAGGAGCTACGCAATCGTAATTGAGCCTTATACCAGTTCATACGGTTCACACCTTGGGAAGTACAATCTCTTTTCCAGACTCATCGGTTAATCCGATAAACTGGATCCTCCCGTTTCCTCGGCTTCCACCACCACCTAGATAATCTTCCTGTAATGCGGCTAGTCCATATAGAACAATATCTTCAAAAAGCTTTTCATCTTTTTTCCCATTGTCGTCTCGGTCCAACACCTTAAAAGCTATGGCGAAATCGAACTCTACGCCGGGAATTACTCTCTCAACCGGTCTTGGATTAGCCGCTGCAGTAATACGGTTCAATGAGTTTTCATATTTTTCTTCTATTAGTTGGTCACCTCTTCCGAACTTTTCTTTGTATTCCAATGTAAGATGTGCGTCCCTTACGATAATTCGCGTTGGGCCTCGGGTTAAGGCTTTCTCTATAGCATCTTCTTTTTTCTCAGCCGCTGCAGTACCGAATACAGTGCAAATTTCACATACACCGCAGCTACAGGGGTCTCCTTTGGGAAGGACTTTGTTCAACTTCCATTCCATCAAGGAACGCATTTTCCCTTTGATGCTTGAGCCTGGGATGTAGGGAGCACCTGTAGCCGGATCTTTGATTACAGGATTATCCATCCCCCCAATCTCAATTTTATCATTACCTGCTCCAATATGAAGACCGCTCAAGAGTCTGATTTTTCCCTTTATTTCCTTTATTTTTATTAGTTTAAAATTCTTATAAGTATTCATGGATTACCTCCTAAAAGCTATTTTTTCTTATCTATCGATCAGGGGCTTTTTCATAGTGAAAACCGATAATAGCCTCTATTAAATCACAGAAGACGATATAATCTTCTTTTTGCTTGATGTTTGTAGTTGTAATGTATTTTTCGATTATTTTTTTAAGGTTATCATAAGAATCCCCTTCTTCTCTCTTTTTATTTTTTTTCGCTCGAGCTACCGTGTATGCGATTTTTGATTTCTCCATGAAAATATAGGGTAGCAACCGTTTAAAATCTTCCTCATTCTTTGTTTGTTCTACCTTTCGTTTTAAGCGTTTCAGCTCATCGTAGATTCTCCTCATTTGAGTTCTTGTTACCTTCTCGATTTCTTTAGCGTGGTCTCTAGCAATTTTGTCTAGTAGATCCTTTTTAACAATTCTTTTTTCTAGGTTTTCATACAGATCACTCATGTATACCTCCCTCTTCTTTTATTCGTTGCGGGCCCGGTAAAGCACATAGCTTACCGGAATCCGCAGGGTTTCAATATGCTTAAGTACGAACTGTTTGAGATACTCACTCTCCTGTTCGTACTTTTTTGCCTCTACATTACGAGCTAGGTCGTAGTAAAAATGACTTAACCACAAAGCATTGCGATGAATGTGTTTTTGTAATTTAGTAATGGTTTGATGCATTTCGTGATATTGCAATAGTCGGTACAGGAATGCTTTGGTCATGATTTTTTTCTGCAAATAATTCCATAACCTATTTCTTGCCTCCTCTAATAATGTTCTATACTCATTCCATTTTACTGATGTATGAAATACAGTAATCCGATTCTTTTCTTTCATTTCGGGGTCCGCTTCTTTGGATTTCTTGAGAGCTTCTTCTGCTTCGTGTGCAATGGTTCGTACCGGTAAATTATGATGGGCTAAAGAGATCCCTGCAGATAGAGTAAGGGAGGGATTTCCTCCTACGAACCGTAAGAACTCTCTATGTAATTCCTCCGCGAAGTCTAGGACTTTATTCCAGGGACCTATCACACACACGTCATCCCCACCCGAGAAAACTGTATAAATGTCGGAAGGATACTTAGTTTCTATGAAACAGTTTAAATAAGTGCTGAAAAAATAGTGTAACGTTCTACTTAAAGCAGCATACCGGGAAATGGAGATTCGTTCTTTAAAGCCTAAAGAAAATACTACCCCCAAATTATCCATATCCGCTTTAAACATGGCGATTTTTTTTGTTCCTTCCGATCGTTGTGCTAATTCTTCGAAGGTTAGAGGCACTCCATTTTGATTCTTAGGAATATGGTAGGGCATATGGTACCAACCAAACCCTGGTTTGTATGTGTTGATGGAGTACGCAAATTGGTGTTTAGGATTTGTAGGGCATTCTTCCAGTAAAAGAATATCCTCTACTCCCAGAAAGGTTTCTTTTGATCTCTGGTTTACAGCCTCGGATTTAGGAAGCTTTTCTCCAATTTTTATTAACCGGTTACAGCTACGGCAGTAATAGTCGTTATCCCTATGTATGTCTCCGCTCCGTTGGTCACAGGATTTACAGATTCGTTGAGTCTGTTGAATCTTGAGATACTCATTGTGAAGGATATGTGCATTTACGGTGGTAAGAATAGAATAGAACTTTTTTTGTTTAGCTTCTTGAGCTGCGTTTTTAATTTTTTGAAGTAAAAGAGGAAAAACTTCAAGTTTTAGATCATCTATGCAAGAAGAAACAGGTTCTGAGAGGTTTAAACTCAATTCGCCCAGAAAGTTTTCGAAGAAATACTGTTCAATTTGTGCTCGGATCTTTGTGATTGATTCTCTATTCTCTTCTGTATTGCCGCAAACAATTAGGAATTGGCCTGCTGCATTGGTTAAGATACAGACTTTTGTTAAACCTAAGGTCTCGGTGATTAGCTGTGCCGCTTGATTGGTTAATAATTCAATTTCGAAACTACGCGCTCTTAGAAGTTTTGCGTTGGAATCTGTTGTTTTTAAGTTGAATATGTAAGACTGAATTCCGCTAACGTCCCCATGAACAAATAAAAACACAGGCTCCTTACGGTTTAGTTCCTGATTCGATAGTTCCCTGATACCTTTTGCTGTGTAATACTGGTATAGACAAGAGGCAAAGGCAGCTGTAGTGACTGTATGATCGTATAGACTAATATCTGGTTCATCTATGGTACTGGATGGTATACACCAGAGATACCGTTCGAAAATGCTTAAAAGAGCATCCAAATAGTTGCCAAACTCTAGGTCTCGCAATTGTTGCATGTCTTTGTAGAAAAGATCCCAGAGTTTCTTATAGTCATCTTGGCTTAACTTCACATTGGTTTGAGCAAAGATGGAATCTGGTGTTAGAGGCGATAGAGGATAGTACCTCTGTTCTATAGTAGGTATTTGGGGGATTTGAATGGAATCTAGGATACACGCAAGAGGTATCTCAAAGAACTTTTTTCCTCTATCTCGCGTTTCTGTGTCATCACGTTTTTTCCGCTCTGCTCCCGCAGATATACTGTCTCCATACTGAATGATCGTCTCAAAAAGGTTTGAAGGATCATGGTGGGAGGCAGCTAAATTTGCTACTTTCTGATAGCGTATTCTGGCAGGCAGATAGTTCCGTAATGATTCTACTACCCCTAACGTGTATAAGGCATGCTCATGGGTATAGCGACCGGTCTTAGGGTCTAATTTTTTTACCAACCCTTCCATATTTTGACTTTTAAAGGTTTCTTCTCCGGCTCTCTGAGCGAATTTCCCAATATCGTGAAACAACGCTCCCAATGTAATTTCCTGGATGGTTGGATCCTCTATCTTATTTTCTACAGTCATCTTCTCCATACCTCCTCCAATAATAATGGCAGAGTTCGAGTGCTAAGCTCCTGCTCTATTTCCAATAAAAGCCGTTCCCGTTCCCCTAGAGGAAGAAAAGCGGCTGAAAATCCATTTTTAATCAGTTGAAAGATCTCCAGGATACTGAGTCCGCCCGGGGTGAGTCGGGCAGCTTGCAAATATTCTTTTGTAAGGTTCGTCCGCGAGATACCCGGGTTATCTGTGTTTACGGTTACTCTCGCTCCTTCGTCCAAGTACTTCTTGAGGGGATATTCTTGAGAGGTGAAGCCTACGATCTGATGGTTGCTAGAGGGACACATTTCTAAAGCAATCCCTCGATCGATCACCTTTCGCATTAGTTCCGAGTCTTCTTTCAGGGTTAACCCGTGACCAATGCGTTCCGCATTGAGATGGTACACCGCCTCCCATACGCTTCGGGCGTTTTCGGTTTCGCCCGCATGTATAGTAATGTATGGACACCAGTTCATGACCTCTAGAAAAGCTTCTCGTAACCGCTGCGGGGAAGCTTGCTTTTCATCCCCCGCTAGATCCAACCCTAGCAGTAGGTCTGCGTGTTCTTTTCGAGTGTATATTTCTTTCATCAACTCTATGTACTGGTATACTTCACTCATTTTTCGATGCCGACTGGCAATGAGGAGGATTCCTGCCCGAAGGGGATGTGCGTATACTTCTTGAATTGCTGATTTTAAAGCCTCTGCAATGATCCGATAAACGACAAATCCATCCTTTAGTTCCCCTTCCGTGTAGTTCCAGGGTGAACAGCGAAGCTCCAGGTAGCGTACATTCTCTGCTGCCGCCTTCTGTACCGCTATAGATACGGCCAGGCGAATGGTAGCCTCTGTTTGTAGGAGGGCAGATCCTTGAAGGTCTCCCAGACGTTCATACGTTTGAATACCAATTCCTACGAACTTTTCTGGATTCAAGTACTCACCATAGAGCACTTCTTCCAATAGTGCTGGATCCTCTTGGAAGGCCAGAACGAATATGGCGGTCTGTAGATAATGCGGAACAAGAAGTAAAGAAGAAATCTTTGTTTTTCTTGCATAGCTAAGTGCATCAAATTGGGTTCGAAGAGCTAGAAGATCTTTCCTTTTCACATTCCTCTGTACGGTGTTTAGAAAATTTCTAAGTGTGGGGGTATAGTTTTTGGATTGTTTTACTTCCTTCATCAATAATTCAGCCACTTGGAATATCTGGGGAACATCCAGCACACCGCCTAAATGGCAATGAAGTTCGGCTTTCGGTAGACTCTGCAAGAATCGGTAGGAAGAACTATCCATCGATTCAGTTCCCTGAATGGTATGAGTCCTCATCCATCGAACGATGGCAGGATTTAAGGTGAACAGATAGAAGAAATTCCTTCTGTCTTTTATCAGCGTGGAACTGTGGGTGAGTAAATTTTCAAAGAAAAAGAATGCTTGTTTTGTCTGTTTTTCGATGGTGTCAATCAATTGTGTGTCTGTTTGAACCTGGAGCAGCTGGAAGGGATCTGAAAGATCTAGACGGTATGGGGAGAACTCTCGGTCCAGAATTGTAGTATCCAAGAACGGATACTGTGCGATCCGTACGGGAATAAAAACGTTTGCTTTTTCCCGTGGTAAAGGGGTGGATAGGAACTCCCAGGATAGATCTCTCAGGTCTCGGTGATTTTCCAAGCCTCTATCAACGATGTGAAATAGAAGGTCACAACCGAAGTAGATGGCAGCATCCTGCAGGTCTGCGCTGATTGTTTTCCGTCCGCCCGCAAGGGAGATGAGAACGGTTCCGTTTTCCCCTTTTCTTGCTTGGCGATGCGCAGCAAGCACGACTAAGTGGATCAAATTTCGTACTTTTCGGCATTGTTCTGGTGTGTTCAAATCAGGAATACCCCCGCAGGCCCATCCTCGGATGATTGGAGGATGGGGTAGATTCTGAATCCATTTTACATTTGATTCATAGGCCAGAACTGCTTTCTCATCTGTGGTGGTGACGACCCACAACTCATCGATCCCCTCGATTCCATACTGCCTACGCATCCCTTCGATACTTTCCCGTTCTGGATGGTTCTGGTAGAAATCGAACCGCGAGGGATCCAGGAACCCTAACACTTCTGGGAGAATTAGCCAGTTTTGACCCAATGAACAGATCCCGATCCGCATGGGAACATTCCTATGATTGTAGTAGCTTAAAACGGCCTAGCCCAAACGCTGTATTTTTCCCTACATGGAACAGTTCCCCAAATCTAAGGAGAGACTGTTCTATCAACCGGATATGCCCCTTTAAGACAAACTCTCCCACCACTCCTCCCATCTTTAGCACCTTTCGCTGGCGACTGGAAAAGTAAATCAGGTCAGACCACCGGAGGTCGCTAGAAACGATCCGAACCCCATCACATAGGATGGGGGGCGTTTGGATCGGATCTTTTGCATTCAATGATTGTGTTGGAAGAGATGTATCCCCATAGAGGGAACAAAGGATCACGGCACGTCGGTAAAGGGAGGCGAAGAACTGTTCGGCAGTGAAAGTAGATGTATACTTCCCGTTTATCCGTAATCGTAGAGGGGTCTCGAGGCGAACCCGAATAGAAACTTCCTTGGGAATCGTATCTTCAAGGGAAGGATTCGTTTGGTTAGAATGAAGGGACCACTGCTGGACTCCCCACGTTGGATGGATGGAGTCCGGACCGGTAAGGATCGATTTCCCCTCGCAGCGTACATCCTGTATCTCGAAGGGCACCCTATCCTTGAGCACCCCTATTTCTCCAGCCTTTTTGAGAGCGTAGAACAGGTATGGATAGTATTCGATTGCCTTGCCTATTACAGTGAGGGTAAGGGTGAGAGTTTGGGTCTCTTGTCGGGGGATAGTTTCTGTGGCGATAAGGAAGGGATGACTCCCTCGATCCCGTCCCTCCAGAATCTCGGGCTTGGTTTCCAGCGGAGTCTCAAAAATCCACGAATAAGCGCAGGTATACTGTAACCCGCAATCCCTACAGGGCCGTCCCCGAAAGATGCAGGTGAGACGCTTGAGTTGGTTCCCCAGGATACTACGAAACAGGAAGGAGGGTAGGGTGGGGAAAACAATGGGTTTTAAAAAGTGAATCTGATGCTCAAGTCGACGATACTGTAGACGCATCGTTATTAGTATCCAGTATATGCTCCTTTCTTCAGTTTGCAAGGGATAACCGAAAAAATTCCTGAAGATCATGGAGGAAGACCTCGTAAGGGAGAATAAAAATCATTGTCCTACCCCAAACCCTGTCTATTTGTCAGATTCTTCTATGGAATTACCGAACCTGACTTCTAGAGTTACCGAAGTGCTAGCGTAGTGGAACCCGAAGGTTGGCACTAAAGTTTCAGGTGAAAAAGGAAACGGAAAAGGTAACAACCGAAGCGGATAGATCCTCTCCATAGAACGGTTCCTCGAAACTGATGGTGGAATATCCAAACGATAGGTTCACCCGGCCGAGGAGGGACAATCCAGCTCCTAAGAAGGTAGAGGCGTCCTTGTTGGATGAAAACCCTATGAAGGCCCCAAGGGCACTTTTCCCTGCGAGGGTGTAGGCGCTTTGGTTATACAGTCCGCCTCCTGCGATTAGGAAAAGGAAAAGCACAACGAAAAGATTGCGCACGACCA
>JAOABU010000157.1 GCA_026418195.1 Spirochaetota bacterium
AGATGTGTATAAGAGACAGATCAGCTACCTCGGTGATAAAGCGCACCATTACATCTTCATCTATAGACTTCGCAAAAAAGCTCGGCATGAGAAGACTAGCCATCGAAGCACCCCGATAGGCAGCTTCTCGAACTAGATCCAAGGTTTCCCGGGTACTTTCCGCCCCACATCCTGCCATGATCACCTTGTCAGGGGAACTATACTTCACAACTGTTTCCAACACCCGAAACCGTTCCGTAACAGAGAGAGACTTATACTCACCGTTAGTTCCTAAAACAAAGTATCCACGAAGCCCTGTGGCATTCCACTTTTTAACATTCTCCCGAATGCCCGCATACAGGATTTCATCGTTCCGAAATGGAGTGACCATGGGGACAAATACCCCTGAAAGCATACGCCTCAATTCTGACATACCTTCCTCTCTTTATTTTGTAGATATCATAATATCTAATATTTGTAGGAATTGATCAACTACCGGATGGATAAACTCCGGATCGTTGATATGCGCATCGAGTTCCCGAACGGGTATCTGGGGATTTAGATGTTGCTTGATGGTATCAAATAGAAATTGATTGTCCTCTGGGTCCCAATGGGGGAGTCCTTCCCGATCAGGGTACGACAATCCTTTTAATGGAAGAAAGAGACATACGGGGCCTTTAGCACGATTCAATTTCTCTGCCACCAACTTGCCCGTTATTTCCAGTTCTTTTCTAGAAAGACGAACCAGAGTGAGATTAGGATTGTGAACGATGTACTTGCGTTTTTTCATCTCTGGGGATAGGGTTTCAAGAGGACCCTGAACCGTATAGTTGATACTCCCCGGTGCCACCACCTGAGGTATCCCTAGTTGGCCAGCCGATTCCAATCGATAGTCCCGAATAGCTCCGTGCAACCCTCCCGCTACTCGATCCCCTATTTCATGGAGATTCAGATCCAACACCCCTCGAAACATACATTCCCGAATCAGATCCTCCATAGCTATTCCACCCGTCCCATTCTGGTGAAAGGCTACTACTTCAAATCCTTCCCGCTCTAGCCGCTCCTTTGCCAATAAAGCTCCCTGAGTGGTCGTTCCTAACATGGATAAGGCCACTGCTCCCTTGTCTGTTCCTTCCCTTTTTGGAAGCACATACTCAAATCCTTGTTTCCTACCGATCCCCTTTTCCCAGCGATCGAGGACCATTCTGCTTACGGCAACAGCCGCATTCCTCAAGACTGTACATGTCAAACGATTCAATCCCTGGATATCAGCCACTGAGTGCATCAGGATAATGTCCTTAGTGCCCACGAAAGGGCCAAATGGGGTTTGACCACTCGCTACGGTGGAAACCATGAACTTAGGAACCCCAAAAGGAAGGGCTCGCATAGCAGCTGTCCCAATATCGGTTCCTTGCGCTCCACCAATGGATATTACCCCTTGGATTTTTCCTTCCCGAAAGAGCCGCTCCGCCCAAACTGAGGCCCCTCTCATCATCGTTCGGATGCAAAGCCCCTTGTCCTTTGATTCAAGGAGACTGAATAGTGACTCTCCTCCTGCCTCCGCTACTTGTTCCCTAGAAATATCTGGTTGGATCCTTGGGTGTTGGAGAATTCCCGGATCCATCAAGACCACCTCGCATCCCTCCGATCTAAGGATTTCCCGAACGTATAGGGCCTCCTCTCCCTTCGTATCCAGAGTGGCGATGAGCAATACGCAAGCTTTATCTGTCCCTCTCTTTGCACTTCTATCCATAAGCTCCCTCATTCCATTACTGAGCCTCTACTGCACCTCTGCGAAGGATTAGGTACATTTCTCGCTCTATATCGTTTAGATGCTGTTCCATCACTTCCCGGGCTTTCTGATCATTTCCTTCCTTAATGGCTTTGCACAGCTCTTTGTGATAGCCAAAGGACCTTGGTTTTATCGTCTCACTATTTCGGAGTATGATGGCCTGGTTCTTCCTCATAATCATTTGAAGGCTCCGGATGATCTCCAACAGGATAGGATTCTCTGTGGCTTCAAATACGGCTAAATGAAACTCATTATCACAACGGATAAAATCTTCAATATTCTCCAGATTCTTTTCCATCTCCTGAAGACACCGTTCAATTTTATCCACTTTCTCCTGCCCACCTCGCTCCGCTGCAAGTTCTGCTGCCTGAGGCTCGATGATCTTCCGAACCTCGATCATCTTCATCACGTCTTCATGTTTATGAACTCTCTGTAAGAAATCGGAAGGAATGCTCTGTGCATTGGCTGAAAAGGAGATGTATGTAGCTTTCCCCCTCCGCTCAATTAATCCCAAATAAAGAAGAACCCGTAAAGTTTCCCGAACCGTTCCTCTTCCTACCCCTAACTGTTTGGCTAAATTCTCTTCAGAAGGAAGCCGTTCTCCTGGTTTGAGGGTTTGGTTTAGAATCTCGTTTTTCAAGTACTCAATGATCTCTTCCGTAACAGAGCGTTTCTCGATCCGTTTAAATCTCATCGCGGTTTCCTTTTAGAAAGCCGTTAACACAATCCTACCCGGGGTATTCCCCTCTCTGAGGATTTCCATACCCCGATTTGCCTCTTCCATAGCTACACTCATCGTTACTACCGGCTTCAAGCTTCCTTGACTGGATAGACTGATCAACTCCAATAACTCCTGCTTAGTCGAAAGACGAGTCCCAAACACTTTCCATTCATTGTAATGCATGTCTTTCCCGTTCACCGAAAGAGGTGTAGAAGGGTCGTAACCCATGATCACCAGGCTTCCCCCCCGTTTCAAACAGGATAAAGCCCCTTGGAAGGTTGAAGGGGAACCCACCCCTTCCAGTACCACATCCACCCCTTTCCCTCCTGTCCACAAAAGAATCTCTTTTTTTGCCCTCCCGTCAATGGAAGACATCACGAGTTCTGCTCCAAACTTCTTAGCGAGGGATCGGTTTTCCTCACGAATATCTACCACCGCTACTTGAGCACCGAGTAATTTTGCTATCTGCACTCCATGCAGCCCTAATCCGCCCGCACCGATGATCAGGACCTTTTGTCCTAGAGTAACCCGGGCAATACGTTTCAGTGCATGATAAGGAGTCGCTGCTGCATCGGTCAGTACAGCAAAATTCTTTAACGATTCCATGGAGCCTTCAACCTTGCAAAAGTTGTAGGCAGGAACTCCGACATACTCAGCAAATCCACCCTTCAGTTCGAATCCGAATCGTTTAACGTCGAAACAGATATTCTCTTGTCCAGTTCGACAGAGCTCACAATCTCTACAAGAAACATACGGGTATACGATTCCCAAGTCCCCTACCTTCAGGTCTTTTACCTTCGAGCCAATCTCTACAATGGTACCTGCAATCTCGTGCCCGGGAATGTGTGGAAGCTTTACGATATCAGCTAACTTTCCCTCTAGAATCTTCAAATCCGTTCCACAGATTCCACAATAGGCTACTTTAACCAGCACTTCGTCTGGACCTAGGGTGGGTTTATCAACTTCCTCTACCTGTAAGGGACGATCGTATCCTCGAAGAACCATCGCCTTCATAGGAAATTCCTATTGATCGAACCCAAATGCAATCCCTTTCACTCCAAAGAGACCATTGGGTTTGAAGATCAGAACAGTAAACATCACGAAAAAGGGCCCAACGAAAGACAACGGTGACCAGATAGTCCCCCCAATAGAGATCACCTGCCCTAATATTAGAGCAGAAACGAAAGTTCCCTTCAAACTTCCTAACCCCCCTAGAATCACGGTAGTAAACGCATAGAGGAGCATATCGTTTCCCATATAAGGACCAACCATAATCAATGGGGCATTCAAAGCACCTCCCAATCCAGCTAATCCACTGGCGAGTACAAAAGTGAGGGTAAAAATACGGTAAATATTGATGCCTAGCGATTGAACATGATCCCGATTTTCAATTCCAGCTCGAATCGCTTTTCCTACGATAGTACGAGTGAGGAACAACTGAAACCCGATGTAAGTAATTCCTGCGATACCAATGATCATAACACGGTATAAGGGGATCGCTACTCCCCAAAACCGGAGCATCGTGTCCGTAGGGGACGCAACGGGTTTCGGATTCAATCCCCATATGTATTGGATCAAACCAATTCCAATGAGATACACGCTAAAGGTAGTTACCATGGAGAAAAGCATATTCTTCCCATATACCCTTCGAAGAAGCTGCGTTTCTACCAAGAATCCTAATGCAGCCCCTACCAGTACCCCCGAGAGGGCACCTAACCACATGCTTCCGGTTGAGCTTACCAGGGTATACGTTAAATAGGCTCCCAACGAGTAATACAGCATGGCTTCCAGATTCACAATGCGCATCAACCCGTATCCCACTGAAAGTGCGATGGATACCAAGAAAAGGATTGCACTAGTACTCAATCCATACACAACCGCAGATAACCAAACACTCATACGATTCCATCCTCTAAGGAGTCTTTCTCTGCATCAGCATCGTTTTTCGACTGCGATGAAGCAGATCCGTAAAGGTTCCCCATACACCTCGGTTAAACTTGAATAACACAATGATGGTGAGCACTCCAACTAATAGTTCCCACCGAGTAATCCACTGACTTACAATCTCTTTTATGCCCAGGAAAGTGATAGCTCCAAAAAAGGGTCCATATACGGTTCCTGAACCACCTAGGAGGGTAGCTACGATTACTTCTGCTGCCCGAGAGTTTTCTCCAAGGTTGGGATTCACGAATCCAAAATTGATGGCATAGAGGGAACCTGCAAGCGTAGAAAGAACAGTCGCCAACACGAATCCCAGCCATCGAATTTTAAACGTGTCATACCCTAGGAATTGCATCCTTCGTTCATTCCCCTGTGTTGCTTTGAAGGCAGCCCCTAGAACAGAGCGGTCCATTCGTCGATACAGTATAAAAATCACTAGAAGCACCAACATGGCAAAAAAGAAGAAGTTTTTCGGTTGTCGAATATCCAAAAGGGGCGTTGCTACCATGCGAGTCCGGAACCAAAGGCCGTCGTTGCCCCGAGTAATACCGATAAGGAGTCTTTCTACCGTGAACAAGCCTATGGCACAGAAAGCAGCATTCACAAGGGTGAAGTAACTTCCTCGTAATCGAATTAACACCGGTCCCATCAAGATTCCTACAAGGATCCCCATGAGAATTGCCACAAGGATAGCTGTCAACGGGTTCCTTCCGAGATAGGCAAGGTAGATGGCTGCTGAATACGCACCCATACTGAGGTACACCGGTTGCCCAAAGGAAACGTATCCTAGGTACCCGAATAGAATATTGTTTCCCATGACGTAGAGGGTATACAAAGCGACTTCAGTGATGAAAGTCATCTTTGCAGGGAATAGATACCGGGTAAGGATCAACCCACCGGTAAAGAGGAAAGGTAATATCCATTCATACGTTCTTTTTGTCATGCAGGATCTCTCCTAATACCATGATCAGAGATACTTCTCGAACACCAGTGCACGGATTTCTTCTGGATTCGAAGTTTCAGCTACGATTTTTCCCTCTTTCATCGAGTACACCTTATCAGCAATCTGAGTCACCATAGGAAGGTTTTGTTCCACAATGCAGAGGGTTGTTTCTTTTCTAATTTCCTTGAACACCTGTGTAAGGTCTTGAATCAAATGAGGAGCTAACCCTTCCGTCGGCTCATCCATCAGTACTAATGAGGGTCTTCCCAAGAGTGCCATCGCAATGAGAAGCATCTGCTTCTCACCCCCGCTGAGTAACCCAGCCTTCCGTTGCAAGAGTACCTTCAATTTCGGAAGGTAGGTAAACACCCTATCCCAATCATAATCTTTCGTAGCATAACTGGCTAGTTCTAGATTTTCCCTCACTGTTAGATCTGAAAACACCTGTTTATCCTGGTGTACATACTTTAGACCGGAAAGAGCAATCTCAAACGGGAAGTTCCCCACCACATTCTTTTGTTTGAAAAGGATTTCCCCACTGAACGGTTTTAGAAACCCCGCTAAGGTTCGAAAAAGAGTCGTTTTCCCTGCTCCATTCCGTCCTACCAGGCAGATGACTTCCCCTGAATACACGTCCATCGTAATATCGAAAAGAACCTTCAAGTTCCCATACCCGGAATATAAATTCCGTACTCTTAATAACGGAGTTTTACTTTCTTCCATGCCCTCGTACCTGCTTATTTCTTTTCTATAGGATCGGGACAGCTATCCAATTTCCAGTAGGATCGTCTCACTTCCGGATGGTTGAGGGTTTCTTCACAAGGACCACTAGCAATGATGGTTCCCTCGTGCATCACCGCAATATTTTCCACAATGGAAGTCAGCTTGGAAAGCTTGTGTTCCACGATCAACATTGTTTTCTTTTGCTTCTGAACTGCATTCTTTAATATAGGCACAATTTCGTCGATTTCT
>JAOABU010000009.1 GCA_026418195.1 Spirochaetota bacterium
GGCTTTCATCGGTGCTATTCCTGGAGCCGGAGGAGACATCGCTGCGTTTACTGCGTATAACGAAGCGAAACGAAGCGCTAAGAAAGGGGAGCAGTTCGGTAAAGGAGAACTGAAAGGAATCGCAGCCCCCGAGTCTGCCAACAACGCAACTACAGGTGGTGCTATGATTCCCCTCCTATCCCTTGCGGTGCCGGGTGATTCGAACACTGCGGTGTTGCTTGGAGGACTGATTATTAAAGGGTTGCAACCGGGTCCACTCCTCTTTACGAAACAAGCGGGTTTAGTCAATACCATCTTCGCGAGTATGTTCATCGCCAACATCTTCATGTGTGTCATTGGGCTATTAGGAATACGGCTTTTCATCAAAGCTCTGAGTATCCCAAAGAAGATCATCGTTCCCATCGTTCTTACTCTATCCATAGTGGGATCCTATTCAATGAACAATAGTATTTTCGATGTGTTCGTTACCATCGTGTTTGGGATCATTGGATACTCGATGCAGAAGGTTGGGGTTGCCGCTTCTCCCATTGTTCTTGCCATTATTTTAGGACCCATGGCGGAAAGCAATTTCCGTAGAGCGTTGATCATGTACAATGGGAGTCTTTCGTTTCTCTATACTAGGCCCATAACGATCGTTCTTCTGGCTATCACCGTGTTTACCCTCGTTTCTACCCTAATCAAGCAGAATTACTCCCGAAGACACTTGACGGTGTCTTCGAAATAAGCTTACTTTTTCATTAAAATTTTATCCTTAACAGGGAGGTATGTATGCCGAGATCTTGGTGGTCCTTGCTCGTTGTACTATTGGTGGCTGGTGGTGTCGAAACAGGATCTGCTCAAAGCCTGAAAGGGATGAGCCTGAACGGTGCTACGGGTCTGATTTCTATCCCTACTGGACAAATCGGATGGGAACGGACCGCCAATATCGGACTTGATCTAGGGTATCACGCAGTGATCGACGAGGAAACTGCCCATATACCCAAGGCAAGCATCAGCCTATTCAAACTGGCCGAAGTATCCTTTGCCTACGATACACAGTTTGGAAATGACAATGAGGACATTCTGATCGGTGGAAAGATACAGCTCCCTACTACGGGAACCTTTGTGGCTGTCGGAGCGAACTTCCAGGTGCTGAAACAGGGCGGAAACGACGTAAACGTGACCCAAATCTACCTTGCTGCCACCTATCCGGGGAACTTTTTCGGTATGCCCTCCATGACCACGGTAGTGGTGGGCAAATCCTTCGGAGATCCCATCCCTAAATCGGATATCGATTTCGGTATGGGGTTCGACCTGCTGCTCTTTCCCAAGGTGTTCCAGAACTATATCCATTGGATCACCGACTTCGCGAACTTTTCCTACAGCGCCCAGGCCGTAGGAGCCAACGCCGCTCAGCGGGGAACCTTCAATACGGGGATTCGGATCGACCTTGGATCCATACCGGCCTTTAAGAAGTATAAGTTTGTCATCGATGCGATCCTCACCGATGCGATGGACGACAATCGCGCTTTCGCCCTTGGAGTGGTGTTCGGGGCACCGCTTCAGTAACTGTTGTCTTCATGGTTGATTTTTTTCCCGATTTCCTCTACACCAGAGTCATCCGTTGGAATCCAAACGAAATACCCTGGAGGTGTGCATGAAAACCTATAAAGTAGCGGTGATTCCGGGAGACGGTACCGGACCGGAAGTCGTTGCAGAAGGTGTGAAGGTGTTGAAGGCAGCGGCTTCCAAGTACAAGTTTGGTCTTGATTTCACGTACTTCGATTACGGTGGAGATCGATACCTGAAGACAGGGAAGATCATTTCGGATGATGAGGTGCAGGCGTTGCGAAGGTTCGATGCCATCTACCTCGGGGCCATCGGGCACCCGGACGTGAAGCCAGGGATCCTGGAGACGGGTCTTTTGTTAAAAATACGCTTCGATCTAGATCAGTACATAAACTTGCGTCCGGTGAAACTCTATCCAGGGGTGGACTGCCCCTTGAAGGATAAGAGGCCGGAAGACATAGACTTTGTAGTGATCAGGGAAAACACAGGGGGGATCTACAC
>JAOABU010000012.1 GCA_026418195.1 Spirochaetota bacterium
CAAGATCGGGCATACCGTCGCACTCACTGGACCTAACGCTACCTGGGGGCAGTCGGAGGCCAATGCATTGAAGATGGCCATTGAAAAGATCAATGCCGCAGGGGGGGTGTTGGGTAAGAAGTTGGAAGTGATCGCCTATGATAACCGTGCCGATCGGTTGGAAGCGGTGAACGTGGCCAAGCGGTTGATCGAACAGGACAAAGTGGTTGCCATTATTGGGCCTGCCCAGAGCGGGGTTACCAACGCCATCCGCGAGGTGAACAATTCAGCCAAAGTTCCTGTGATTGCTACGACCGCTACAAATCCGAAAGTCACGGTTGGGGATGATGGGAAAGTGGTTCCTTACACCTTCCGAGTATGCTTCATCGATCCCTTCCAGGGAACGGTAGCAGCGCAATTTGCGTTGAAGGACCTGAAAGCCAAGACTGCGGCAGTGCTTTACGATGTGGGAGACGATTATTCTCAGTTCCTGGCAAAATACTTCGTTGAAGCGTTTACTAAGGGAGGAGGAAAGATCACTGCCAACGAGGCGTTCCGATCCGGAGAATTGGATTTCAGGGCTCAGTTGGGGAAGATCAAGGCAGGGAAACCGGATGTCCTCTTCATTCCTACGATGCAGAAAGAAGCAGCATTGGCTGCCAAGCAAGCGAGGGACCTGGGGATTACAGCTACCTTTATGGGTGGTGATGGCTGGGCAAGTCCCGACTTGATCGATTTGGCTGGGCCTGCCATCGAGGGAGCCTATTTCGTGAATATCGCTGCGTTGGAAGACCCTGCCATCCAGGATTTCATCAAGGAGTACAAAGCCCGGTACAATGCGGATCCGGTTCTTCCCAATCCCCTGATGGCTTACGATGCGGCCCTCTGGTTGGCCGATGCGATCAAGCGGGCAGGTTCTACGGACGGGGAAAAATTGAAAGCCGCGTTGGAAAGCACGAAGGATCTTCCGGTGTTGACTGGAAAACTGACCATCGATCCAGCTACCCACAATCCATTGAATAAACCGGCAACGATCCAGCAGGTAAAGGATAAAAAGTTCATCTACGTAAAAACCTTCGTGACCTCTGACTAGTTGTACCTGTGTTCATTCAGACGATCATCACCGGCCTGTCCATCGGGAGCGTGTACGCCCTGATGGCGGTCGGTTACTCGTTGGTATTTTCGGTTCTCAATTTCTCTAACTTTGCCCACGGGGCCATCATCACCATGGGTGCTTACATCGCTTGGGCACTCATGGTCCATTACATGCATGTGCCTTTCTTCCCAGCCCTCCTCCTCTCCATGGGAGGAGCAGGGATTTTAGCCTTTCTAAATGAACGGATTGCTTACTCTACCCTGCGACGTAGAAGGGCACCTTCCTTATTCCTGATGATCAGCGCCATGGGAGTAGCGATAAGCCTTCAGAACCTCCTCTATGCCACAATTGGTGCCAAACTCTACGCGCTACCCCCGGTATTTGCCATGGACGTGTTGCATATTGGAGAGCTCACCATCAGTAAGATGGATATCTTTGCCTTCCTTTTCTCGGCTTTCACTATTGCGATCCTGCATCTAATTCTGATCCGAACAAAGGTTGGGATGGCAATCCGAGCTGCGGCCCACGACATGGAAATGGTTTCTGTGTTGGGGGTGAACTTGGATGTACTGGTAGGAGTACTGTTCTTTATCGCTGGGAGTTTGGGAGGGATGGCAGGAGTGTTCATGGGGGTGAAGTACATGGTGTACCCCAGCATGGGATGGATTACCAACAAAGCGTACATCGGAGCGGTTATTGGGGGGTTAGGTAGTTTGCCCGGTGCGATCGTGGGAGGATTGCTGCTAGGACTGCTGGAAGCTCTCGTTTCAGTCAGTTCCGTAGGAGGAACGAGTCTGTCTACCTACCGAGATGTGTTCAGCTTTGGCATCCTGGTTGTTCTGCTGATCTTCAAGCCTACGGGTTTCTTTGGCCGACACGTGGAGGATAAGTTGTGAGCGGTTGTCTACGTTTGATTTCGGGATCTTTGCGCTTCAACAAAGGCTTCTGCCTGTTCGTAGCAGGCAATAGACAAATATTGGCGATGCGGATCCTAGGGGAGGTCTCCTGTGGCCTACCTTGAGGCAATCCTGATCAATGTAGCGATCTATGCGATAGCAACACTTGGACTAGCGATTTTCACCGGGTACACAGGGCTGTTCAGTCTGGGACATGCCGCTTTCATGGCAGTGGGGGCGTATGCTGCATCCATTCTTACCTACTTCTATAAGGTACCATTCATTCTGGCGTTACTGGTAGGAGTAGTTCTCTCGGTGTTGGTGAGCTTCTTGATCGGGTATCCTACTCTGCGAGCTCGCCTACGGTCTGATTACTTCGCCATTGCCACTCTTGGATTCGGAGAAGCGGTGAAGGTGATTCTGGAAAACTTCGACCTTACCCAGGGCGCTAGAGGCCTGCCAGGGATCCAGAAGGTTTCCACTCTGGGAAACACCTTCCTGTTGTTGGTATTGGCTGTGATCCTTTGCCGGAATTTCCTTCACACTACGTACGGTAGAAAGATCATCGCCATTGGCCAGGATCCGGTTGCGGCAGAAATGATCGGGATTCCTCTTTTACCGAACCAGCTCCTATCGTTGGGTATCAGCGCGGGGCTAGCGGGCCTTTCAGGAGGATTACTCGCCCATTACACTACCTTCATCCAACCCTCTATTTTCAGCATGGACCTCTCCAGTCTCATCACCGCAGGGGTGGTGTGCGGGGGTATGGGAAGTCTAACCGGCCCCATCACTGCAGTAGCCCTGTTCGTGATCATCCCCGAATTGTTTCGCGGGTTTGCTTTGTGGAGGCTCGTGTTTTATGGAATGTTGTTGGTAATTATCATAAACTGGCGTCCCAAAGGTCTATTCGGATATGAAGAGCTGAATCGAAAGAACCTTCCCAAACTATTCTCCATTCTGGGGATTACCGTTGGACTTTCTCTCTTCATGCCTACGTACCGGTGGGTAATCGAATCCAGAGGATACGAGATCTTTGCTCTCTTTGTAGCCGTGATTACTGTAGGAGGTATTACGGTTTTATTCGACCTTTTGGGGAAAGGGCTTTCCCTTGCGTTAGCCCCTGTTTCTGTTCGCTACCATGCCCTTAGGAGCCAGTTATCAAATCATCTGGCAGGAACACAGGAAGGGGAGGTACAAACCTGTGTATTCCAGGAACCCCGAGTTGAAAACGAACACAAGAAAGCCATCCTTGAAGTGAAGGAGTTACGAAAGAACTTTGGGGGTGTGGTAGCAGTGGATGGATTGAGCTTCGAGGTACAGGAAGGGGAACTGTTAGGGTTAATAGGGCCCAATGGATCGGGAAAAACCACCGTGTTCAACTTGATTAGCTCCGTATATCCAGTAGATGGAGGAACGATCCTATTTCGAAGCGAAGACATCACCGAATGGGGACCTACGGAAGTGGTGGGAGCAGGGATTGCTAGAACCTTTCAGAACATCCGGTTGTTCGGTTCCATGACAGTGCTGGAAAACGTGCAGGCTGCCCTTCATCGGGAAGGTACCTACAGTCTTGTGGAAGGGTTTTTAAGATGGCCGAAAAGTGTTCCTAAGGTGGAGCGGAGGCTTCGAGATGAATCCCTGTACCTCTTATCTATCGTGGGGTTGGAGAAAGAGTCGGATCGGAGAGCTTCCACCCTTCCTTACGGTTTACAACGGAAGTTAGAGATCGCACGGGCCCTAGCCTTACGACCTAGAGTCCTTCTCCTTGATGAACCGGCCGCCGGGATGAATCCGCGGGAAGCCTCCGAGCTTGTGGAACTTATTCAAAGGATCCATAAGGATAAAGGGCTTTCCATTATTCTAATCGAGCATCACATGGACGTAGTAATGAGTCTGTGTCGCCGGATCCTGGTATTGAACTTTGGTCGTTTGATAGCCGAAGGCACTCCTGAACAGGTGCAGAAAGATCCGCTCGTCCTACAAGCCTACCTAGGAGAGAAAGCGTATGCTGTTGTCCGTTGAGGGGTTGAACGTCTTCTATGGGGAAGCCATCCACGCACTTCGGAATGTGAGCTTTGGTGTGGAAGAAGGGGAGATCGTTTCTATCATTGGAGCTAATGGAGCGGGTAAATCCACCCTCATGTGGACCCTGGTAGGTCTACTGAAACCCAAGTCGGGACGGATCCTGATGCGAGGGAAACCCATCCGACCTATCCCGCATCTGTCGGTAGCTGCAGGAATCGCCCTGGTACCGGAACGGAGGCGGTTATTCCCCCATCTCACCGTGCGAGAAAACCTTCTTCTGGGGTCATACTTGAGGAAGGATCGGAAAGGAGTGGAGGAAGATGCGGAGCGCGTGTACCAGTTGTTTCCAATTCTAAGGGAACGGCTATCCCAGTACGCAGGAACCCTCTCGGGTGGACAGCAGCAGATGTTGGCTATTGGTCGCGCTCTCATGTCCCGCCCAAAGGTTCTTCTCCTCGATGAACCCTCCCTTGGACTTGCTCCAGTCCTGGTGGATCAAGTGTTCAAGGCCATACAGGAAATTGCCTTGGGAGGAACCACGATCCTTCTGGTGGAACAGAACGCTTTGGAAGCTTTGCAGATCGCTCACCGGGCCTACGTATTGGAAGTAGGTCGAATTGTACTGGAAGGGAAGGGAAAGGAACTGTTGGACAATCCGATTGTACGGGCTGCTTACCTAGGAGTAGCCCAACATACGGAGATCCTGTTGGAGCGAACGGATAGAGAGGTTATGGAGCAACCTTCGAAC
>JAOABU010000028.1 GCA_026418195.1 Spirochaetota bacterium
CTATAAAATATAGTATCGTTGACAATGGGGGGGATTCATACTACCATTTTAACATGGCTTTCTTGCCAAAGAAGGTTTGCATTGTATATACCGAAAATCCAGATATCCTTAGAACCGCTCGTAGTTTGAAGAACATCTTGAATCGGTGGGGTTGTACGATCACGATGAAACCTGCGGGAGAAACAAAAATACCTGACTTAACCCCTGCAGATTTAATACTCCTCGGAGCTGAGGAAAGCCTTTCTCTACCCAATAGTTCCTACAAAGAACTCTATCGGTCTTTTCAAGGAGTAAATTTTGCGGGTCGGAAAGGATCCCTATTTTCTACCTCCTTGGTTGGGATCGAAGCCCTTCGAGGGATGGTACAGGATTCCGAATTGGAATTGGTTCACCCATTCTTGGTGGTGAGAGAGGATACGAACGATAAAAACGTGGAAACATGGCTTCGGCCAATGCTGGAATAATACTTTAGAAATAACGAGGTTTGCTTCATGGAAACAAAGAGAGGAACAATCCAGGAGCGGTTGGATCAGGCAATTCGAAAAGTACCCAATTTCCCCAAACCAGGGATCCTGTTCTATGATCTTACAGGAATTTTAATGAATCCTTCGGTGTACCAAGAATGTCTACAGGCGTTAATGGAACCGGTGATTCGCTTCAAGGGTAATGCATTAGCTGCTATCGAGGCTAGAGGATTCCTTTTTGCAGCTCCTTTGGCGCAACAGTTAGGGATCCCTCTAATCCTTGTTCGAAAAAAAGGGAAATTGCCCGGTAAAACGATCTCGAAAACTTTCGATTTGGAGTATGGTACGGATACAATCGAAGTACATCGAGAGGATGTGCGACCAGAGTTTCGCATCGTGTTGGTAGATGATCTCATTGCTACAGGAGGCACCTTAAAAGCAGCTATTTCCCTTATTGAAGAAGCTGGTTCCAAGGTTGTAGGAGTGGTTTCTGTAGTAGGACTACCATTTCTGAAGTTCCGGGAGAGATTGGGAAACCTACCTGTTCACACCTTACTAGAGTATCATACGGAGTAGGTGAGTTGACAGAGTGGCTAGAAAATCAGTATGTTTTACACCAGTGATTCTGATGGAGGTATGATCGAATGGGTCAGATTAGTAAAAACGCTCGTACTGCATCCCTTACCCAGCGGTTCTATTGCCCCTGTGGTGGAGAAATAAAGATGAAAACTATTTTCTCCAGCGGGAAGGTGCGAAATATGGCTGAGTGCGAGAAATGTCATCGACAGGAACGCAGACCCCGGGATTTCAAGTAAAGAGAGGTTCTAGCGTTTCTTGAGTCCACTCTGGAAGAAGGAGTGGATTTTTTTTAACTATTGACATACAAACAGTTATCTGTTAACGTCCGAAGTGTTCAAGAGATTATTTTTATGGAGGAAGCTAGCTTGGCAGCAAAAGGTTCTGCGGAAAAGAGTCAACGGAAAAGCGAAGCCCGTCGTTTAAGAAACAGAATGGCTAAAAGTAGAATCCGGTCTGAAGTTCGGAAGTTTCTCGAACTAATCGAAGAGAAGAATAAAGAAAAAGCCACCGAAGTATACCGAGTTTGCCAAAAACTGTTAGATACTGCAGCGAGAAAGAATATCATCCATAGACGGACTGCAGCTCGAAAGAAATCACGCTTGATCGAAAAGTTAAAGTCTCTGGGCGCTTGAACCATTAGCCGTGCAACTCCGGATAGAGAGGGGCTAGAAGGAGAGGAGTTGAAGTGACGAAGAAAAAGCTAACCAAGGCAGAGATCGTAGAATCTATTGCCTTGAAATCCGGTTTGAACAAGAAGGATATCCATTTCGTCATCGACTCGTTCTTCGAAGCAGTGAAGAAAGCCCTTATCGAAGACCGGGTAGTGGAACTCAGGGGATTTGGTACATTTGAAATTCGAACCCGCAAGGGAAGGGAAAAGGCTCGTAATCCCAAAACGGGAGAAACCGTCCGTGTACAGGATCACGGGGTAGCGGTGTTCCGTCCGGGAAAGGAATTGAAAGAGAGTACCTGGTCCTTGAGGTAGCAATTTGGCATCAAAATCCGTTTTCCCCGGGGCTCCTTACCCTCCCCATACCTCAGAGAAACTTAAAGGAATCCTTACTGATTTTTTACTGTTAACTATTTCGGCCATACTTTTTTCCCTTTCTTTTCCAGGATACGTGTCTCGATGGGGAATTGGAGTTCTAGGGTATATTGCTCTTACTCCGGCATTCTACGTAGCTTCTAACGCTTCCTGGATGCGCGCTCCCATCTATGGGGCTTTTTATGGCTTCCTATGTTACGCTCTGTTCAATTTTTGGCTAGCGACCTTTCATCCCTTAGCGATTGTTATCATCCCCATGATCTATTTTACCTATCTGATGCTGACCTTTCCATTCTTACGGTTATCCGTATGGTTGTTTCCCAAGTATGGGTATCTAGTGCAAGTTTTAGTCTGGATTTCCTATGAGTATCTTCGAACAGAGGGATTCCTAGGGTACTCCTATGGGATTCTGGGGTATTCTCAATACCTATACCTTCCCATCATTCAGATTGCTGCCTTAACGGGTGTATGGGGTGTGTCTCTGATAGTGGTTTTCCCTTCGGCTTTTTTTGCTGCTGCCTGGAAGGAAGGGGGATTTAAGCAAAGGAAATGGGTTCTCTTTCTAAAGAACCATTGGAAGGAGAGCGTTGGATACGGAATTCTGCTAGTAGGGACACTGGTGTACGGTTGGAGCAGTAAGATCGACTATTCCTCAGCACGGGAATGGAGGATCGCATTGGTCCAGCATAACATAGACCCATGGAAGGGAGGGATATGGGCGTACCGACAGAATCTCGATCGTCTGATTCGGTTGAGCAACGAGGCGTTGAAGGAAGGTCCAGAACTGGTAGTCTGGTCTGAAACCGCCTTTGTACCAGGGATTGATTGGCATACTCGATACCGAGAAGATCCTGATGTTTACGATATAGTGCAAGACCTTCGTACGTATCTTTCTCGACAAACCGTCCCGTTCGTATTCGGAAACGACGACGGCCGATTGGAGAAGGATCGTTTTGGGAATTTGCGTCGAGTGGATTACAATGCAGCGGTGTTGTTCGACCAAGGAAAAATCCAAGCCATCTACCGGAAAACTCATTTGGTTCCTTTTACAGAGTATTTCCCTTACGAACGCACCTTTCCGTGGTTCTATCAAAAACTGAAGGAGGCGGATACCCATTTCTGGGAACCGGGAAAGGAGTTCACGGTATTTCGAGCTGCGGGCGTTGCTTTCTCTACACCTATTTGCTTCGAAGACTCCTTTGGGTATATCAGTCGTGAGTTTGTTTTAAGGGGAGCGGAGGTAATCATCAATCTTACCAACGATTCCTGGTCCGGGCATGTGGCTGCAGCGATGCAACATATGAGCAAAGCAGTGTTTCGCGCTATTGAGAACCGTCGAAGTGTGGTTCGGTGTTCCAACGGTGGAATGACCTGTGTAATCGATCCTAATGGTCGGATCTTGCAAATACTGGAACCCTACACAGAAGGTTTTTTAATTGGTAAGGTTCCGGTTTACACATCCACGCAAACCTTGTATACTAAATGGGGCGATTGGTTTGCCTTTGTCTGTATAGGGATATCCGTGATCCTGTTGGGAATAGGCGGTGTTGGTTTACAAAAAAGAATAGTAAGGCGAAGTACATGAAGACAAAGTCAAAAGTATTGATTGTAGATGATGAACAAATCAATTTAGATTTTTTTGATGTGATGCTCTCCAAACTAGGGTTCCAAGTAGAGAAGGCAGAGGATGGGGAGGAAGCATTGGAAAAGGTGCGTTCTTTCAAGCCAGATGTGATCATCCTGGATAATATCATGCCAAAAATCTCCGGTTGGGAAGTTACCCGAATCTTAAAGCATCACGAAGAGTTCAAAGAGTTTCGTGCTATTCCCATCATCATGTTTTCAGCCATGGACGATGTGAAGGACAAGATCGAAGGGTTTGAATTGGGGGTAGAGGACTATATCACCAAACCGTTCAACTTTTCAGAAGTTTTGGCTAGAATCAAAGCAGTATTAAGGCACAAGGATTTTACCGATCAAATGCTTCAGAGAGAGAGGCGGATTGCCCTTCTGGAATCAGTGAATCGTCTTCTGGGATCGGTAATTGAAGAGATTCGTCCACCTATAGAGAGTTTGATTCGGGAACTGGAAACGATTGATTTGGAAGATCGAGAACAGATGCATACTCTTCTCTTCAGGATCAAGGAAAAATGTCTCCAGTTCCAATCCAAGTTTGAAGAGATGGACACGAGAATCCACGAGTTACAGGGTCACGAAAATGACCTTCGGAAACAGGAAGTCTCACTGAGAGAGCTGGAAGAACGGTATCAACGGCAGTTCGATGCATTCAAGGGATCTGGGAAAGGATAATGGGGAGGTACTTTTGATTACGGAGGCAAAACAGAAAGTATTGGAAAAATTTGCCGAAGGTCGAAGGTACTATAAAATGATGGATTTTGCCAAAGCACTCCAAGCATTTGAGGAGGCTTTGGCAATCGATCCCGAGGATGGACCTTCAAAGGTATACATTGACCGATGCAAATTCTACCTACAGAATCCCCCACCAGAAGACTGGGATGGTGTCTTCATAATGAAAACAAAATAGACTTACTATTTGGGGAGAGTTTCGATCCATGGCAGCACCTTTCTACGAGTCTGAACAGAATCCTGTACGCTCTAAATTGGGGAAAGATACAGTTCTGAAAGGGATCTTGAAGTTTGATCATTCCGTACGGATACAGGGAAAATTCGAAGGTTCCATAGAATCATCGGGATTCCTTATCATCGAAGAAGGTGCGATGGTGCGGGCAGAAATCAAAGCCAACTCCATCATCATTGGAGGAGTTGTGTATGGGAATATCGAAGCATCTGAGAAGGTAGAAATGCTTTCAACTGGCAAGATCTATGGGAATGTTCGTACGGCTAAATTAAAGATCGCGGATGGAGTTACCTTCGAAGGCAAATGCGAAATGATCAAACGAAGTGACAGGATCGATATCTTTTCTCTACCACTCCAGGAACTGAAGAAGTTGATACAGAATGTCTGAGTTCACATCGATTCTTCTTACACCTCAAGAGATTGTGGAGTTCTTTAAGGAAAAGGGACTCCCTAAACCACAGTATCGGATCTATACAGATCGAACGGTGTTTACCTGGGAAGTGAACTCGGAGGGAATGAATTCTGCGGAATGGATTTCGGAGCTTCATCGAAAGTTCCCTAGGGTACTCCTTCGTACAGGAAATGTCCCCTGGGTTGCGAACCTAGTGAATCAACTGATCGACAGGAAAGAGACGATTAGCACTGCGGAATCCTGTACAGGGGGATTGATCGGTTCCCTTATCACGGAGATCTCAGGAAGTTCAAAGACCTACTGGGGAGGGGTGATCACCTACAGCAACGAGGCCAAAGTGCAACTGCTTGGCGTACCCGAGCGCGTACTCTTAGAAAAAGGTGCTGTTTCAAAGGAAACTGTAACGTTTATGGCACAACGAATGAGGGAGATGGGGAATACTCATTGGGGTATTGGCGTATCAGGGATAGCAGGGCCAACGGGAGGTTCTATAGAAAAACCTGTAGGTACGGTATATATCGCTCTTGCAGGGACTAACGGTTACCTTCGGGTAGAGCGGTTCCTTTTTAAAGGGGCAAGACAAGAAATCCGAATCAAAGCAGCCTTACTCTCTTTACTGCTTTTAGAAAGCTGTGTATGCCAGGAGTTCGATATTGACATTGAACGTTTGAATGCCTATATTTGAATTGAACAGTTGTTTTTCCGATATAGGCCTATTTAGATCATTCAATCGGACAATGCTTCATGCATCCAATATTACATAAATCCTAATCTAATCGGAGAAATACATGGCAATTTTCCGTAAAAAACGGAATCCCACCAATGGAGACAATGGGACGAGTGTACCTTCCCCCACACAACAAGGGCAAACTGAGCTAGATCTAGGGGCAAA
>JAOABU010000128.1 GCA_026418195.1 Spirochaetota bacterium
GAAGTACTTTTTTCCCTTGGTATTCTTTCGGGTGAAGATGCTATAGGGAGCGCGCACGGAGGGTCCTCCTGAAATTTGAGTAACAAATTGTGTAACAAGGGGTGTTTTTTGGATATAGATAATTTATAATTTCTTTACATGCAAATAATTGTAAAAACATAATCTATCTACCGACTGAGCTACAGCGGCAACTTCGATTCATTTATATACGGAGTTTTCTAGAAAATGTCAATATCCATATGCGGTATGCTTACAGGGACTTTATCTATAGGAATAATATATTAAAAAAGTCATATTGCTCAAAAATTATGGACTCTTTTCAAACTCAAAAAAAAAGTATAGAATCAAAGGCACTGGAACATTATGAAAATCATACTTGTTGGAGCAGGCCTTGTTGGAACGCATGTAGCGCGTGAGCTTACCCAAGAGCACAAAGACATCATTATCATCGAAAAGAATAGTGAGACCGCACGGATTATTACCAATGAATTAGACTGCATGGTGATCAATGATGACGGTAGTAGGCTTGATGTTTTACAAAAGGTAGGAATTGAGGATTGTGATTACTTCATTGCGTTAACAGGTAGTGATGAAGTAAACATGATTGCCTGTGGAATGGTAGCCAGCCAATATAAAAACACGAAAACGATTGCCCGTGTGCGGAACCCATACTATGGCATGATGTTAAATAAACACAAATCCTTTTTAGGGATACATCATGTCATCAATCCAGAAATAGAAGCGGCCGATGCGATCGTACGATCGATTGAGGAAGGGGTTTCCAAGGATGTATTCAGCCTGATCGAAGATCGTGTTCAAATGCGACTCCATAGGATCGTGAAAGATTCCCGATTCGCAGGCAAGACAATTCAGCAAATCAGGAAAGAAGTAGAGACGGATTTCCTCATACCTGTGTTGAATAGGGAAAACTCCATGATGATTCCTACAGGGGATACCATCATACAGGAAGGGGATGAACTTTATTTCTTAGGAAATCCAAACACCCTGGATAAAATCTTAGGGCAATCTTTAAAAAGAAAACATCCCGTACATAAAATAGGTATCATCGGTGGAACAAGAATCGGAGAGTTTGTTATTGGAAGGATCCGAGACCTAGTGCATGAACAGAATAAGGGATTGAAACGGGTATTTTCTTCATTTCTCAAGCGGCCTGAAGTCTCTATCACGGTGCTAGAAGCTTCAAAAGAAAAAGCGAAGGCCCTTTCCCAGCTATTTCCCGACATCACCATTATCAATCGAGATATTGGGGAAGAGGATGTTCTGGAACAGGAAGAGTTTTCTAAGCACGATGTAGTGATAACGGTAACAGAATCTCAAACTCTCAATTTAGTGAGTGCCATGATGGCGAAACACATCGGGGCAAAAAATACGATTGCTCTGGTGATCAACAATAGTTTCTTGAAGCTCTCATCCTCCTTGCAGATTGATCATGTGGTAAGTTTAAAAACCGCTGTCGTGAACTCCATTTTGCGAATCATACGAAAAGCCAATATAGAAACGATCCATACGTTTTATCAGGATGATTTTGAACTATTGAGGTTGACTTTAGCTCCCAATGCTAAACCTGTAGGCAAGCCAATCAAGGACCTAAACCTTCCCAAGGATGCATTGATCCTTTTAATTCTCAGAGGCTCGGAAAATATTGTCCCTTCGGGATCAACGGTATTACAAGCTGGAGATCTGTTGGGTCTTATTGCAAAAAAAGACGTCATTTCAAAATTGGAAACCATTTTCGAGAGCACCGATGAACTTTAGAGCCATCTTTCGACTTCTCTCTGTTCTGTTGTTGATCATCTCTCTCTTTTTGCTGATCTCCTTCTTAGTTGGATTGTATTATCGCGAATCGAATAGGGTATTGGAGTCCTTCCTCACCCCCATCCTATTTTCGGTTCTCTTTTTTATCTTCATGTTCAGTCTATCCAAGGAAAAGGGAATTCCGTACCTCTCTCCTCGTAGCGGATTTCTATTTGTAGCTCTTTCCTGGATCAGTGCCTCTGCTTTGGGCGCTTTGCCATTCACCCTGTCAGGTGCGATTCCTAGCTATACGGACGCCTTCTTTGAGACCATGTCTGGCTTCACAACCACAGGGGCTTCGATTCTCACCGATATTGAATCCTTACCTAAATCGATCCTTTTCTGGCGGTCTACTACTCATTGGTTGGGAGGAATGGGGATTGTCGTATTGACGGTAGCCATTTTTCCCCTGTTAGGATTCGGAGGTCTCCATCTGATGGAGGCAGAAGCCCCGGGCCCTTCGGTGGATAAGATCACTCCTCGAGTGGCAGGTACTGCTAAAATTCTCTGGTTGATCTACCTGGGATTCACTGTGTTAGAAATTATCCTCCTTATGATAGGAGGAATGGATTTCTTCGATGCCACTACCCATACTTTCGGAACCCTCGCTACGGGAGGGTTTTCTCCCAAGAACGCTAGTGTAGGATACTATAAATCGCTCTATATAGATACAGTAGTTACGATTTTCATGCTCATTGCAGGACTCAATTTTTCCCTGTACTACAAGTTGCTTAAGGGGAATCTACGAGAGGTAGCTAAAGACTCGGAGATGAAGACCTACCTTGGGATCTTTCTCATTTCCAGCGTGCTAATTGCATGGGATCTCATGGGAAAAAAGTATGCAAGTTTTGGAGAGAGTTTTCGATATGCCAGTTTCCAGGCTGCCTCCATTCTGACTACTACCGGCTTTGTGACGGACGACTATATGCAGTGGTCCAACTTTGCTCAGGTAGTACTGTTTGTGCTCTTTTTCATTGGTGGATGTGCGGGGTCCACGGGTGGGGGAATTAAAGTAATTCGAATCGTCACTCTCTTCAAAATGTCTATCACTGAGATGAAGTACCTTATTCATCCTAGAGGGATTTTCGGAATCTTTGTGAACGGTCAGTATTTAAAGAAGAACATCGTGTATGATATCGCAGCCCTAGTGTTTCTTTACTTTGCCATCTTTTTCATAGTTACGGTTGTCGTTGCGACGGGTGGGTACGATATTATGACTTCTGTGGGAGCTACCATCGCCACTCTTGGGAACATTGGTCCTGGATGGGGTAAAGTAGGTCCTGTGTTCAACTATGCGTTTTTCCCCGATTACATCAAGTGGGTGCTGAGTATTACGATGCTCATTGGTCGATTGGAAGTATACACCATCACGGTATTACTCACACCAATGATGTGGAGAAGATAGAATCCAACAAAAGCAGAGCGATTTACGGGATATAAAAAAAACAGGGGGCCCTAGTAGGGCCCCCTGATTCTAGTTGCAAAACGAACTCTGGATCTTCCCTCGAAATGCTTTAGAATGGCCGTTCAGATAGGTATTTGTACGCAGCGTATTGAGCCTTTGCATCCTGACGAGCTTGTTCAAGGAACTTTTGGGCTTGTTCTGGCTTTGCCTGCTTGAGGGAGCGGTAACGGATCTCGTTGTACATGTATTCTGCAGGATCCAACGTGGGTTCTTTCGAATCTAGCTGGAAGGGGTTCTTGCCTTCTTTTGCTAGCAGCGGGTTGTAACGATATAGCGGCCAGATTCCTGAGGTAACAGCAGCCTTCTGCTGATCCATCCCTTTCATCATGTCGATTCCATGGGCAATGCAGTGGGAGTAAGCAATAATGATGGATGGACCGTCGTAAGCTTCCGCTTCCAAGAAGGCCTTTATCGTTTGAATCCGATTGTACCCCATGGCAACCCGAGCTACGTACACGTATCCGTAACTCATCATCATCATCCCAAGATCCTTTTTACGAATCGGTTTACCACCTGCGGCGAACTTAGCGATGGCCCCGAGAGGAGTTGCCTTGGACATCTGTCCGCCTGTATTGGAATACACTTCGGTGTCGAGAACAAGGACGTTCACATTCTTTCCAGACGCCATTACATGATCTAGCCCGCCGTAGCCAATATCGTAGGCCCATCCATCACCACCCAGGATCCAGATAGAGCGTTTAATCAGGTAGTCGGCCACGGAAAGAAGTTCCTTTGCCACCGGGTGCTTGGTATCCTTCAACTCTTTTTTCAAGTCGGTGACATAGGATCGCTGGAGTTCGATCTCTTCAAAGGTACTCTGTTTGTTCTCTTTGATCTTACTCAAGAGTTCTTTCTTCACTCCAGCAGAGGAATCAGATAAGAGGCGATCAATCAGTTCTCGAGCATACTCTCCCAGCTTATCGCTAGTGAGTCGCATACCCAAACCAAACTCTGCGGCATCTTCGAATAGGGAGTTGGACCAAGATGGACCTTTACCGTCTGGGCGTTTGCAGAACGGAGTGGTAGGTAGGTTCCCGCCATAGATCGAAGAACAACCCGTTGCATTGGCAATGATCGCTCTATCTCCGAACAGTTGACTCATCAGTTTCACGTACGGGGTTTCACCACATCCTGCACAGGCTCCAGAGAACTCAAACAATGGCTGTAAGAGTTGCGTACCCTTTGTTGTGGTGAGATTAAGTAACTTTCGATCGGGATTGGGGATTGAAAGGAAGTACTCCCAATTTACTTTCTCTGTTTCCCGTAGGGGTGGTTGCGGTTCGAGATTGATCGCTTTTCGATCCGTTTTCACGTTGTTCACTTTCTTATAGGCAGGGCAGATATTCACGCAGGCTCCACACCCTGTACAATCTTCTGGGGACACCTGAATCGTGAACTTTAAACCTGCAAACTCTTTCCCTTTCGCATCGGTACTCTTCCAGGTCTTGGGAGCTTTCTCTAAATACTTTGGATCGTACACCTTCATACGTATCGTTGCATGGGGACACACAGCGGAGCAGTCTCCACATTGGATGCAGGTTTCTGGATCCCACACTGGGATGTATTCAGCGATGTTCCGTTTTTCGTACTGTGTAGTAGCGGTGGGGAAAGTCCCATCATGGGGCATCTTGGATACTGGAATTTTTTCACCTCTTCCCGCAATGATTTCCCCGATTACTTCTTTCACGAACTGAGGAGCTGTATCAGGCACAGGGGCTAACATCCGGATCTTGCTGGTGACCTGTTTGGGATACTTTACCTCGTGCACACCTGCCAAAGCTGCATCGATGGTGGAAATGTTCGCTTCCACAATATCCCGACCTTTTTTCCCATAGGTTTTTTCAATGTATTTCTTGATGAGATCGATGGCTTGTTGTTCCGGTAAGACTCCCGAGATCTTGAAGAACGCTGTTTGCATGATGACGTTGATTCGCCCTCCCATCCCCTTTTCCTCAGCGATCTTCATGGCGTCGATTACGTAGAACTTCAGGTTTTTCTCAATGATCTGTTTTTGTACCTCTTGAGGCAGATGATCCCAGACTTCTTCTGGTCCATAGGGGGATGCTAGCAGGAAAGTTCCGCCGGGCGCGGCATTTTCCAGCATGTGTACCTTTTCAATGAAGGAAAATTTATGGCATGCCACAAACTTGGCCTGGTTGATCAGGTAGGTGCTCTTGATGGGCTTTTTCCCAAACCTCAGGTGAGAAACGGTTGTTGTACCTGCCTTCTTGGAATCGTAGACGAAGTACCCCTGCGCATAGTTATCCGTAGCCTCTCCGATGATTTGGATAGAGTTCTTGTTGGCTCCTACGGTACCATCCGACCCCAAGCCATAGAAAAGTGCTGTATGTATGCCTTCGCTTGGAAGTTGAAAATTCTCATCCCATTCGAGACTTGTGTAGGTTAGGTCATCGACGATGCCTACAGTAAAGTGATTTTTCGGTTCGTTGGATTTTAAATTATCCAGTACAGCTTTTGCCATTGCCGGAGTGAACTCATAGCTTCCCAATCCATATCGCCCACCTACTACCTTGGGGTAGGCTTTGAACTTGGAATTCCCTGAACCCATCACTTCTCCAATGGCGGTTCGAACGTCCTCGTACAAGGGCTCTCCAATAGCACCGGGTTCTTTTGTCCGATCTAATACCGCAATGGCTTTTACCGTAGATGGCAAGGCATCCACAAACGCTTTCATATCAAAGGGTCGGAATAATCGAACTTTCAATACCCCGACCTTTTCCCCTTTGGACAAGAGGTATTCCACTGTTTCTTCCATACACTCAGCCCCGGATCCCATCAGAATGGCTACCCGTTCTGCATCCGGAGCCCCTACGTAATCGAACAACTTGTAGGATCTACCCGTCAGTTTGGCAAACTTATTCATCACTTCTTGGACGATCGAAGGAACTGCCTGATAGTATTTGTTGCAGGTTTCCCTAGCGGCAAAGAACACATCCGGATTCTGGCTAGTTCCTCGAATGACGGGATTCTCAGGATTCAAGCCTCGTTGTCGATGGGCATATACTAGTTCCGGCGAGATCATCTCTTTCATGATCTCAAACGGTATTTCCTCAACCTTCTGTACCTCGTGGGAGGTTCGAAACCCATCGAAGAAATGGAGGAAAGGGACTCGGCTTCGCAGAGTAGCCTCTTGGGCAATGAGGGCAAAGTCCATCACCTCCTGCACATTATTGGAGGCTAATAGGGCAAATCCCGTAGATCTGGCTGCCATTACGTCCGAATGATCACCGAAGATACTCAACGCATGGGTTGCCACTGTTCGGGCAGCAATATGAAACACCGTGGGAGTGAGCTCTCCTGCGATCTTGAACATGTTAGGGATCATTAGAAGAAGCCCTTGAGATGCGGTAAACGTGGTAGTAAGGGCACCGGTGGTAAGGGCTCCATGAACGGACCCTGCTGCACCTGCTTCACTCTGAAGCTCGACTACGGTAGGCACGGTTCCCCAAATATTCGTTTTCCCCTGGGCGGAAAACATATCCGCCAATTCCCCCATAGGAGATGAAGGGGTAATCGGATAGATGGCGATTACTTCGTTCGTCGCATGGGCAACATAGGCTGCTGCCGTGTTCCCATCGATCGTGACCATTTTTTTGGTTGACATCTTAAACCCTCTCAATACATGGGATTGTGTAATGTAATATAGAAGTTTTAGTAACTTTTTTCACACTATACCCCGTTTTTGCGTATGTTGCAATACTTACTTTCCCAATCCACAATTTCCAAAAGGGTGTTGTATCTAGAGGAGTAGGATTTTCTCTCAATTTTTTTTCGGTAGAGGCTCCCATTTGTACTGTACGATAGATAATTCTTCGGGTACCTCCCGATTATCTGCTAAACGGAGCTGTTTACGCACCAATAGACCCTCTACTCTTACAGGGGAACCAACGTAGTTACGTATTCGATCCCTCGAATCCGCTTCTAAATAATAGATCCTGTTCTGCGAGTCCATCAAACTTAACCGAGTGAAGGGCTCATTTCCTACTAGCCTGAGGATACCTTCGAGTTTAATAGGAGTTAGGGGAGAAGGAGATTCTTTCGTCTCCTGTTTGGGAGTTTCGTATGAAGGTAGGGGGTATGAAAAAGTGGCAATACCCAACAACAGAACGGCGAATCGAACGACTATCCACGGGTTCATGAGAACAGTATACTCCCTTTTCTGGATATGATCGAGGTATATACTGACGGAGGATCCAGTGGAAATCCTGGTCCTGGTGGGTGGGCATTTCTCGTACTGTACCCTAATGGTTCTTCGATAGAGGGTTCGGGTGGTTGCGACAACACTACCAATAATCGGATGGAACTTGAAGCGGTGATCCGAGCTCTGGAGTTCCTCACGAGTACCGATGGGAATGTACCGAACAACACAGAAAACCAGAAAGCGATCAACCTCCAT
>JAOABU010000133.1 GCA_026418195.1 Spirochaetota bacterium
CGCATAGACCCTGAAAAGGATCGAGTCTGTAGGATACAGGGTATACACGGTTCCTAGGACCCCTCGCGGTCGGGCATCTGGATTGAGAGGATTGGGAGGATTCAGAAAGTCGGTAGGCCGGAAAGCTTGTCCGAACCCAAACGGGATCCGCAGAAGCCCTGTTTCCCAGTCGGACGATTCGGTTTCCAGGCGATAGTATAACCGTTCCAACTCTACAAGTGACCCGTACCCTTGACCCGTGGATGTGGTCACGGCTCTTTCCAGGGAGCTGCCTGAAGCGGCCAGTACGTTCCCTGCTACGTACACCTTCCCCCATCTGTTCAAGGGAGCTTCCAACCTGAGATTCCCGTACTGCTCGAAACCGAAGGTCCCTTTTTCATCACTCCCATACCCCGGAACCCAAGCTCCTTGGGCAGTGGACTCCATCACGATTGAAAATTGCCACTTGTTTGTTCCCTGTCCCCTTACCTGTCCTTGTTCGAATATTGCCCCTTCTTTAGTGTCCGGTTCTTGGCAAAACACCTTCCCTGGCCCTAACGAGAGGAGGTAGAACATCAAGAATCCCAGAACCACCATGAACCATGGGTATACCCTCGTTCTGAGCGCTATCCGAAGCCCTTCCATCCTTACTCCCTCCTTAGAACTTCCTCCGGTCGGTCAACCGCCTTACTTTCTGAGGTTCCGCATGCTGAACACCGTATCTGGGATCTTCGCATCTAGCACTACGTTCCTCATTCGAAATATGGTGCGACTATCCCGGCGTAGGAGATCCCGCATCACAAACTCCACGGGGAAATACCGAGCTCCGATCCGCTCGGACCGAATCAGTTCGTATTCCTTCAACTTTGCACCTGATAGAGCAAACAGTTCCATACGGATAACTTCATGAGTGGTCGTATCGACCCAGAGCTTCCGTTTCGGGTAACTTTCCGTTCTCTTTCTGGCAGTGAGTTCCAGCATCCAAGTTTTTCGCCCTCGGACCTCCTCGGTTCCTACTAGAACGGGTGTATAGCGAGCCGATAGGGTTTCGTTTTCAATCGTGTCCTCGTACGAGAGGTCCGAACCCATCATCGACTCCTTTAAAAGGTGCCCCGAAATCAGCATGATAGATTCGGTATCGGGGGAGTACACGTACAGCCTTCCTTCTTTTTTCAGATACTTGGTTCCTCGATCTTCAGGATTCAGGAACTCCACGTAACTATCCGTATTTCCCCGTCCCGCAGCTTTGAATACTTTCACGAATCGTTTCCCCTGGTATTCGATCACCATCTCACCCTCGTAGGTAATAGAATCGTACACCTCGTTGGCGTCCACCCGGGCTAGGAGTTCGAGTGCCTGAGGTGCATCGGTTAGCTGAGTCCCGGACGCCTTAGAGGCAGAAGCGGATGAAGGGGCCTGCTGGGCTTCCAAAGCGATGGCCGTCGAGAGGGAAACAAGTACTAGGAATATTCGCCTTTTCACTTTATTTCGAGCCCTCATGTTTTTACCTCCGTAACGCTTCCACTGGTTCGATGAACGCACTTTTCAGGGAAGGAATTAGAGTGCAGAGAGCAGATACCCCCACTCCGAACAGGAACCCCTTTCCTAAAATAGTCAGCGAAAACGTAAGGATTAGGGTTCCGGTTATGGGAAACTCCTTCATTCCCCCACCAGTAAACATTTCCATATCGAGGGGGAATAGGGATCCGACCCAGCTCACCATGCCTCCGAATATACTCCCTGCTAAGGCGCCGAATACGCTCAAGAATACGGCCTCGAAAAAGAATACCTGAACGATTTCTCGCCTTGTCATCCCTAAAGCTCCCATCATACCGATCTCCTTAATCCGTTCATGAATCACCATTACCACCGTATTGATGATAAGGAAGCTTGCTACGATCTGAAACACCCCGAAGATGATCACGTAAAGGAACGTGCTGTTCCGCAGGTAAGCGATCCAGTAGTTCTCTGTCCAGGAATGGATCACGGCGCCTTCACCCAGAAAGGTCTGGATTTGCTGTTTCACCTCTTCCGCGTGCTTGCCGTTATCCAAGTATACGTATACCTGCTGGGTACCTTCCCCTAGGAGAAGAATCTTTTGAAGCCGATCAAAGGGAACAAGGATCACCCCTTCGTCGTACTTTCGATAATCGAACTGGAAAATCCCCACCACCTCTGGGTTCCAGAACTTGTCAGAAAATTGAGCGGATACCACCTTGAACGGAATACGGTCGCCAATCCGAATCCCTGTTTTACGAGCGAATGTAGTACCCACTGCGCAAGCATTCTCTCCCAAGCGGGGGTATCGACCTTCCTTAAGACCGTTGCTCCGGGTTGTCAGGTTTAGAGGATGAGTAGCGAGTTCCCGTTCGATGTCGACCCCCCAGAGGACTCCGTGCTTCACCACGCTATCGAACAGGGACGCGTAGGTGACAATTCTCGGCAGGACCGCTTTTACCCGGGGAAGGGCCTGAATGCGATCTACCAGTTCTTCCACAGGCTCGCCTTCGGCTAGGGGAAACTGGGTCGGTAAGTACTCCTTCTCTCCCTCAAACCCCTTCGAAACTAGCTGAAGATGTCCAGTTTCGAAGGTCTGCACCACATCCTCGATGCTTGTATACATCCCATCGATCCAGGACTGCATGAAAATGTTGAAAAAGACCGCCAGCCCCACCGCTACCATGCAGAGAATCGTACGGCGTTTGTTCCGGTACAGGTTCCGATACGCAACGAGAAGGAGGTCTACACATCCCCCTGTCTTACGTAGCCCTGACCTCGATCCACCCTCGGGTAGAAGACCCTTTTTCAAGCGTTTACTTGTTTCCATTCTGTGTTCCCTTTCACTCGAATCGAAGACTTTCTGTCACAGGTATCCTCAGGGCACGCAGAGTAGGAGGAATACTCAATAGCGCAGAAACAAGAGTAGCCACGATCCCTGAACCGATGATGGTTCCGGGATTCCATGCTGATCGGAACAAAGCGGTGATTCGATATCCAAAATCACCGCTCAATTCTCTCGCCATGGTAGAGTAGTCGATCCCATGGTTCACCATAGGGATATTCGCCAAAGACCCCAGGATCATCCCCGCCACCCCACCCATCAAACCGATCATTCCCGCCTCTATCATGAAGGAGAGAATCAGTTCGCCATCGGTCATGCCCAGAGCCCGCATCATACCGATCTCTTTGGTACGTTCCAGGATAGCCATGAGCATGGTATTGGCAATCCCTAGGAAGGAGAGGATGAACAGAAGGAGAATCATCACTCGGGTCGTTATATTATCTCCCCGCGCAGCTACAATATAATCTTTTACATACTCCTGCCACCCATACACCCGTAAAGGAGACGGTAAAGGTACCCCAGCACGGTTCAGAACTCCTTCGATGGCCTCTGGGGTTTCCTCAGGACCAGGCAGGTCGCTATCCTTCGCTCCTGCTGCCCGTACCAGGATCTCCGTGACCCGGTCTTCCAAGAGGAGCCCTTCCTCTCCGGATAGGACATCTAAAGGCATGAAAGCGACGTTTCCATTGGTTTTAGGATTGGGAGAGTTTACGATCCCTACCACTTTCGCCTCCATCACCTGATACACATGCCGGATCTTACCCGTCTCCTCCTTGATGTCGATCACTGTAGAGATCCGCACGTCGTTCCTACCCGAGGAGAGCAGGAGTTCCCAGTACCGGTCCAGATCGCTTCGAGGCAAATCCTTTCGCAGGAAGTATGAAAGCTTCTCCTGTGACAAGGGGGCTCGATCCCTCGTTAGATCTTTCTGCCTATTGTCGCTGTTTTCGTACAATCTCCGGATAAAGGCTCCCTCCTCCGGGGTGCGGGCCGTATCCTCTATCAATCGCAGCAACTCCTCCTCCGTTATCCTTCGGGGGATATCCAGCTTTAGCTTTTCTGCGGCCAATAGCCCTAAGGCGATCTCGTAGGTGCCTTTGTCCGGAAACCTACCCACTTCCATGTAGTTCCTGTACCGGAGCACCCGACTTTCCTTCTCTGGATCTACTCCATGGAACACGATAGGGGCTGAACCTGACCGCGCATATAACGTTCCGGTGAAGACCATCCGGGGAGCTGCTGCATATCCTGCTTTTTCCAGGACCTCTACCAGGGGCTTCCAGTCAGTGAAACTTTCGTACATTGGAAGGTCGTCCTTTTTCTCAAAGTAAGCTTGGGTCTGGATTTTGGCAGCTCCGATTTCGTAGGACACAATATTTCTCTTCGAATCCAGGTTCATTCCTAAAAGCCAGGCGTCCATGAAGATGTAGAGGGCCACACTCACAGCAACGCCAAGGGTGGTGGTCACTGTCTTCACCCGGTGCCGTGAGAGGTTTCGGAACGCTACAATCAGAATCTCTCTATACCCAAGGGAGGGAGGGTTATCTACATTTTTGTGGATCCCCGATCCTTTCCTCCTCATCGGCGTTCCTCCCCTTCCACGATCCCGTCCCGAAGATAAACGAGCCGTCGCGCGTACTCCATCACCATCTTGTCATGGGTGGAAAAAAGGAAAGTAGTCCCGTGAGTACGGTTCAGTGATAGCATCAGCTCCAGGATTTCCGAGCCGGTCTTCGAGTCCAGGTTTGCAGTCGGCTCATCGGCCAGCACGAGGGAAGGTTGTTTCACCAGGGCCCTCGCAATAGCTACGCGCTGCTGCTGCCCGCCGGACATTTCCTTTGGCTTGCGGTTTCCCATTCCCTCCAAGCCAACCGTTGCCAACGCTACCTCCGCCATCCGCTTAGCTTCTTTCCGGTCCACCCCCAGTAGCGTTAGAGGGAAAGAAACATTCTCTAAAGCGGTAAGCACGGGAATTAAATTGTAGGCCTGGAAAATGAAACCGATCTTTTGCCTCCGGAGAAAGGCCAATTCCTTCTGGGACAGGGTCGAAATGTCGGTCCCTTCGATCCGGATCTCTCCGGAGGTCAGGACATCTAAGCAGCCCACTAGGTGCAGGAAGGTAGATTTTCCGCTTCCCGAGGGTCCCACTATGGCCGCGAACTCCCCCCGCTCAAAAGAAAGGGAGATCCCTCGCAATGCGGGTACCGTAAGGCCATTGGTCGAGTAGTCTTTAACTAGGTTCTGGGCTTCAACCACAGTCATCCCGATCCTCCCCATTCCCGTTCTTCCTTCTTTCTTTTCGCCGTGCTTCCTTCAGAGCCACCGAACCTAATAGCCCCCCGCTGTGTAGTTCCTTCGCAAGTTCGTTCGGCATGAGAAGGAGGGAATTCCCCGCCTTTACCCCTTCGTTTAACACAGCAAGCTTTCGTAGCCGCAAGGCTGTTCGGTCTTTCCCGTAGACGCGAGCCGCCTCTACGAATCGCCGCGCCGCCTCGATCTCCGCTTCGGCCAGCTGCACCCTGCCCTGCTTCTCCCGCTCCATTTGGGCCAGGCGACTCATCGTGTTTTGCAGTTCCCGTGGGATCTGGATATCGGTGATTTCGATGTGCTGGACCGTGATTCCCCACTCGGTGGTTTTCCGGTCCACCTCGCTACGGATCTGCTCCTCGATCTCCTCACCCCGTTCCAGGAAGGTGGACAGGTCATTCTTGCTGATGGCGTTCCGAAGGGCTGTCTTGGAGGAAAGGACCACCGCCTCCTCGTAGTTCTGCACCTCCAGCACTGCTTTCTCCGGGTCCCACACGAGCCAGAAACAGAGGGCGTCCACCGTCACCGTGACCGAGTCCCGGGTAAGGGTGGTTTCGGCGGAAAAGTCGGTGACCCGGATACGCAGGTCCACCACCCGAGCGATGCGGTCCATCAGGGGGAACAGGATAAAGAGGCCTGGTCCCCGGACCCGATGAAACTTTCCCAAGCGGAGCACGATGGCTCGTTCCCATTCCGCCATCATTTGCGTTGCGGGGGCGAGGAGAGCGCCCACGGCACCGATTGCCAGCGCGAGCCCAGCGTGCTCAACCTGCCAGATGCCGGCAAATAGCCCTAGCACCAGGAGAAACTTCACCGCTGTGCTCCACCGGGGAAAGAGGGTCATAAGACCCGCGGTAACTACGGGGGTTCCCAACAGGATCCCCAGTTCCAACCCTCGAGGGGGTCGACCGGCAAACGTGAGAGCCGCCCCTATCAGTATCACCAAGAACGCTAGAACTCCTAATCCCACCGGGTCCATCCGAAAGTCCTTTCGCTTCTCCCGTGGTCCCACGTTCTTGATGAGGGGCTCCTTGCTCATCGTGACCTTTTCCCTCCCTGCTGCATCCCAAGCGCCTTTTTCACCCTTGCCCGCGTCGATCGCGTCTCTGTTCCTGCCTCCCCTTTCCAGCGGATTTCCGGCTCCAGCATCCTGTTGCCCCCTGTCGTCGGACGCGAAGAACACGCGTGACGATTCCTCTCTGGAATCCTCGGTTCCCCGCTTCTTCCGTTTGTTGAACCAAATCATGTCTCCTCCTTGAACGCTTCAATCAACTTCGGTATATCCGAGCGCTTCACTCCTAGCGCCTCCATCTCCCGGAGGAACCGGACCACGCTCTGTTCGATCTTCTCTTGACGCTCGTTCTCCGCCATGTCTATCTCCTGATCTGATACATAGGTACCACTCCCCACCTGGGTCACCACGATTCCCCGAATTTCCAGCTCGTTATACGCTTTGGCGATGGTGTTGGGATTGATCTTCAGCTCGATGGCGAGGGAACGGATGGTAGGAAGCTTGTCGCCGGGAAGAAGCCGTTTCGCGAGGATAGCCTGTTCGATCTGCTGGATGATCTGCCGGTAGAAGGGTACCCCCGAAGACCCATCCAATTGAATTACAAGCTTCTTGCCCAGATTTGTATTATTCATATAGTACAATACTACTTGTACTAGTACAGTATGTCAAGTGGCATAGGGTAGATGGGAAGCAACGCCGCATTATGGAACGGCATTTCTGTATAGCGGGAACGGTGGAACGATAAGCATACCCCTGTGGTTGACGAAACAAGTGTCCTATGTGGTAGGCATGGCAAAGGACTAGGAGGTTGGGAGGGAGATGCTCTTCACGGCGAAACGGGA
>JAOABU010000135.1 GCA_026418195.1 Spirochaetota bacterium
AGATGTGTATAAGAGACAGATGTAGCCGTGAAGCAGCGCACTAAGGATACCATGTACAACGTGTTCTATCCGAAGATCTCTGCCAGCGTGAAACTGAACCGTTTGAACCAGGGACCTAGTTCCATCAGTACCCTGATTCCAGTGCCTACTTCTCAATCAGGCACCCTGAACGGCTTACCAATTTACGATAAAGTCATGCCTTACACCTATACCCCTCCCCATCGTTTTTCCCTGGGAACTAGCATCTCAGCCAGTCTAACCCTGTCTTACTCCATGATTCATGGAATCCGGCTTACCGAAATGGACTACGAGGCAGGAAGGATCAACCTAGAAAAAGCGCGGAGAAAGGTAGAGTTGGACGTGAAAAAGACTTTCTATAACCTTCTGGTAATCGAAGAAAGCATCAAGTTGGCCGAGCAAAACTACCAGGCAGCTGTGACGCGGTTCAAACAGGCAGAAGCGAATTATAAAAGCGGGTTGGTGGATCAGTACTCGATGCTGGCCGCTCAGGTTGCGATGGAAAGTCTGAAACCCGTGATGGCCGAAATCCGTAATGGGTACGAGACCCTTCTTCTATCCTTCAAGATGCTCCTGGGCATCGATCTTGACATCCCCATCCGCCTAACCGGATCCATCGAACCCGTGATTCAAACCTTTGACCCAAAGGAACTGTCTACCCGATTCCTTTCGAACCGGTTGGATATCCAGGGACTGCTTCTGGCTCAACGGATCACGGAAGAAGCGTGGAAATTGGAGAAATCCAACCTTCTCCCTGTGCTGACCCTCATGTACAGCATGGATCCAACCTTCCAAGGGGATCCCTTTGGTGACCTGTGGTTCGATAAGAGCTGGAAGCAACAGAGTGGCATGTTTGGAATCACCCTCTCGGTGTCCCTCGATAATCTGATTCCTAACTCGAACCAGCAGAACAAGATCTATGCTGCCAGTATCGATCGAGAAAAGATCCGGGTTCAGTTGTCTCAGGTGCTACAGGCAGCGGAGTTAGAGATTCGTCGGATTGTATTAGGATTGGAGAAATCTGCCAAGTCGATTGAGGTATTGAAATTGAACGTTGAGCTAGCAGAAAAAGCGAATCGAATGGGACAGGAGGCCTATCGCGCAGGTTTGAAAGATTACTCCCAGATTGAAACGACAGAGGTGAACCTCCAAGAGGCACGAGTGAATCTATTGAAGGAAAAGTTCAACTATCTATCCGGGCTTCTCGAACTAGAGAATGCCTTAAACACTTCACTGGAAACCATACGAGGGTTACGAAAATGAAGAAAAGAGGAACTTTTGCATACGTCGGGATAGCGCTGATCATCCTACTTAACTTGGTCGGTTGTAAACCCCAGATCCCCGAGGGATCCGCTACCGCTCAGAAATCCAATGCCGGACAAACAACCCAAGAACCCAGGAATAAGGCCATCGGGAAAACTACGCCTGCCAACACCAAAGGCGAACCGAGTCAGGTTTTCGCCGTCAGTACCACCCAGGCAATTGCAGGAGAATTGATTGACTACCTCGAGCTTAATGGAGACGTACTGACAAAATCCACTGTGGATATCTACCCAGATACCTTCGGCAAGGTCTCGAAGCTCCTGATCAATGTAGGGGATCGGATCGAGAAGGACCAGGTCATAGCGGAAATTGATCCTTCGAGACCCGGGATGATCTTTGTCCCTAGCCCGGTGAAATCTCCCATCGCAGGCACCGTCTCGAACATACCCGTGTACGTGGGCTCCACCATAACCCAGGGGATGCCTATCGCCCGCATCACCACTACGGATAATTTAGAAATTCGCACCGAGGTGGCAGAACGGTTCATTGGAAAGGTACGGGTGGGGTTGGAAGTTCGAGTGACCTTTATGGCCTTCCCCGGGGAAGTGTTCCGGGGAACTGTGACAGAACTCAGTCCTCTGGTGGATCCCCTTTCCCGTACCTTGGAGATGAAGATTCGATTGAACAATCAGGACCCCCGCATTCGACCCGGAATGTTCGCTGCTTTAAAAATCATTACGGATCGGAAATGGGGCGTAGTGAAAATACCTGCCGATGCGTTAGTTCGACGGTTCGGGGGAAACTTCGTGTTTGTAATAAAGGAAGACCCTTCCGTACCTACGGGCACTCGGGTTGAACAACGGCAGGTAACGATAGGGATCCAAATCGACCAGAAACTGGAAGTGGTAAAAGGGCTTCGCCCAGGGGAGAAGATCGTAGTGATGGGACAGTCCCTACTGGAAAACGACTCGATCGTTCGGGTAGTTGGGGAAGTGCCTCCCCTTCCAATCACTGACTCGATCCAATAGGAGCCTGACATGATTGCGAAAACAGCTGTAACAAGACCTACCACGTTCTTTATTATATTCGTTCTGTTGGTAAGTTTCGGTTTATACACCATCACCGATCTAGCCATCGATCTATACCCAGAGGTAACCCCTCCAGTTCTGTTAGTCTTCACCAACTATTCGGGTGCAGGACCGGAGGAGATCGAAAAACTCATTACCCGACCTTTGGAAGGAGCTTTGAGCAACGTAGCTAACATCGACAAGATCATCTCTACATCCTCGGAGGGATCGAGCCAGATCACCATCCGGTTTACCTACGGAACGAACATGGACGAAGCCTCCAACGATGTGCGGGACAAGATCGAAATGGTAAAATCCAGCCTTCCGGAAACGGCCACCACTCCCCAGATTTTCAAATTTGATCCTGCCATGATCCCTATCCTATTCCTCATCGTAAAGGGGAATCGAAGCCCGGAAGAACTGAAGCAAATTGCCGAAAAGTACATCGAACCTAGACTAGAGCAGATCGAAGGAGTGGCTTTCGCGGGAGTCAGTGGAGGGCGAGATCGAGCCGTGATGGTGGAAATTCCCCTGAACCGGTTGGAGGCTTACAACCTGACACTGACTCAGGTTTCTTCCATGCTCAAGGGACAGAACGTACAGATCAGCGCGGGTAGCATCGACGAGGGATCCAAAAGTTACCTGATCCGCACTAGCGGTGAGTATCGTTCCATCGAGGAAATACAGAACACGGTAATTGCCTACAAACCCGCTACCAATCCTAGGGCTGATGGGGGGAGTTCCAATCTTCGGGCCATCCGATTACGGGATATCGCCAATGTGTACGATGGGTACAAGAAAGAAACTTCCACGGTGTTAATCAACGGGAAACCCGGAGTCTACATCATCGTTCAAAAGCAGAGCGGAACGAACTCGGTGCGGACAGCAGACAATGTGTTGAAACGAATCCCCCGTATCAATCAATCCTTACCAAGCGGTGTGTCCGTGGAAGTTCTCCGGGACACCACTGTGATCATCCGCGACTCCCTTGCTCAAGTTTCCGAGTCCGCCGTTTCGGGCGGCATCCTTGCTGTGGTGATCCTATTCGTGTTCCTTCGGAGCCTTCGCACCACTTTCATCATAGGTTTAACCATCCCTGTGTCCATCATCATCACTCTCACTCTCATGTACTTCGCGGGTTTGACGTTGAACCTCATGACCCTAACGGGGCTCGCGCTAGGAATCGGGATGCTGGTTGACAATTCCATCGTGATCCTGGAAAACATCTATCGATACCGGGAAAAGGGAGCGAAGCTGAAACCGGCGGCCATCCTAGGAACCTCTGAAATGCTCACTGCCATCACAGCTTCGACTCTTACTACCATTGTAGTTTTTGCACCGGTCGCTTTATTCAAGAACCAGTTAGGGATGATCGGTGAAATGCTGGCGAGTCTTTCCTTTACCATCGTAATTTCTCTCACCGCTTCGCTGTTTGTAGCTATCTTCTTGGTTCCTGTCCTGGCAAGCCATTACCTGCCCATCTCATCCCGCAAGGAACAACCCCTCCGGGGAATCCGAAAATGGATAGACGACCGAATGGCGAGGTTTTTCGATGGGTTGGACAACGCGTACCGCTCATCCCTGCGGTTCGTTCTAGGTCACCGAAAGCTTACGATTGGGGTAATCCTTGTACTGTTTCTCGGAAGTCTTACCCTGATCCGATTAACTGGGTTCGAGTTCATTCCCACCATGAAACAGGATTTCGTCCTACTCAATGTAGAACTTCCTATTGGTACACGGCATGAAGTAACCCGTACCGTACTTCAGCAACTGGAAGAAATCGTGAAGCAAGAAGTGAAGGGGTACAAGGACATCGTGATCTCGGCAGGGCAGAGGAGTTTCTTTGGATTCCTGGGTGGCATACAGGGGTACAGGGGAACTCTTCAAGTGACGTTGCCAGCGTACAAAGAGCGGATTGATGATTCGGAAACCATCAAGATGAAACTCCGTAAGCACTTCAACGATTTTCCAGGAGCCGTCTTTTCCTTTCAGGAGGGGCAAGGGGGACCTACGAGGAACCCTGTGGACATCCTGGTAAAATCGAACGACTTGCGACAGGCAAAAGACACGGCTGACCGGATCCGGGATCTTCTTAAGAAAGAGGTGCCGGAAGCCACGGAACCTACGGTGGATTTGAACGATGGGCTTCCCCAAGTGGAAATCTTCATCAATCGGGATCGAGCGTACAACCTAGGTCTCAACATCGCCACCATCGGAGCGGAGATCCGAGCCAGCATTGATGGGATCGTTTCCTCGAAGTATCGCATCGAAGGGGACGAGTACGACATCGTAGTGATTCTGGATCCTCAGGACCGGGACACGGTACCGGATTTGAACCGCATCTTCGTGCTGAATGCACAGGGGAAACGAATCCCCCTTTCCAGTTTTGCTTCTCTGGAGCGGACAGTAGGACCCGTGAGTATCAAGCGGGAAAACCAGGGTCGAGTGGTACACGTAACTGCGGGAAGTGTTCCGGGCACGGACCTGAATAAACTGGAAGCGAAAATCCGGACCCTTATCACGGAACGGGTCCCCACTCCGGAAGGAATGATCATCGAATTTTCCGGAGATTACGCAGATCTTCTTAAGTATGGGAACCGGCTGATCATAATTCTCATTATTTCGGTAGGTCTCGTGTTTGGTGTCATGGCGAGTCAGTTCGAAAGCTTCCTTGATCCTTTTATCATACTATTTACCATTCCTCTGACCCTCATCGGAGTAATTCTTATACACGTGGCAACTCACACGAACTTCAGTACCTTTACGGCTGTAGGACTTGTGACCCTCGCAGGAGTCGTGGTGAATAACGGAATCGTTCTAGTGGATTACACGAACCTCTTACGGAAACGGGGGCTACCCATCAAAGAAGCATGTGTAGAGGCGGGGGGTAACCGTCTAAGGCCCATCCTCATGACCACCCTCACCACGGTACTCGCTCTTCTACCAGTGGCTTTCCGTCCCAGCGAGGGGGCGGATCTGATCCAACCGATCAGTAAGACCATCTTTGGTGGACTCACCGTGAGCACCCTCTTCACCCTCTTTCTCATACCCGTCATCTATTCCATCTTCAACGAAATCTCTGAAAAGCGGGCGAAAAAACGAGCCGAGAAAAGACAGAGGATACGGGAAACCCGGAAGCTCACCATGGCCACTCCAGGCTCAGAATCCACATAGGAGGCAGGGATGAAACGACTGGAAATTATCGGGAACCGTTCGATTGAAGAGGATCTTTTTGAACTTTTTAAAGCGAAAGGGGTTGTGAAGAAATACACCAAGTTTCCTATCGTACACGGAGTAGGCTCCACCAACCCCAAGCAGGGGGATCCTATATGGCCAGAAGAGAATTTTCTGCTTATTATCTATTGTGACGAGGAGGAAGCCTCTGCGATTCGGGACATTGTGAAGGAACTTCGAGGTTATTTCCCCACCGAGGGGCTTCGCATGTTCGAAATGTATGCAGAGCAAACAGTTTAGGAAGACCTTGCTGAGGTCTTATCCAGAGAAACCAACCAAACAAAACCGGCCGGAACTCCTTGCTCCGGCCGGAAGTTTTTCTACCGCCTACCACGCGATTCAGGCCGGTGCCGATGCGGTGTACTTCGGGCTGAAGGATTTCTCTGCTCGGAAAGGCGCCCCTAACTTTACAATGGAAGAAGTGGCTCAGCTCAAAGGGTTTGCCGAGTCTCAGGGGAAACGGATCTACGCAGCATTGAATACGGTCATCCGCGACTCGGAGATCCCCGCTGTAGCTTCAGCCCTGTACGATCTTGAATCCCTAGAGGTAGACGGGGTGATTATTCAAGACCTAGGAGTCCTGTATTTACTCCATCATTGGTTTCCCCGCCTATCTATCCACGCCTCTACCCAGATGACTGTACATACTAGCGCAGGTATAGAACCGCTTAAAAAGTTGGGAGTACGTCGATTCGTTCTATCCAGGGAATTAACCCTGGAGGAACTGCAAAGGATACGAAAAAGGCACCCCGATGTGGAACTGGAAGTGTTCATTCATGGCGCCCTCTGCTATTCGGTATCCGGACTATGCCTTGCCTCTGGAGTCTTACTCGGCCGGTCAGGGAATCGGGGAGAATGCGCCCAGATCTGCCGGAGCTGGTTTACTATGGAACCTTCCAATAGAACGAGAACATCAGCCGCTCAGGCGAACAAAGGGGGGGCTGAATCCCTGGATGGGTACTTTTTTTCCTGCAAGGATCTTGCGTTAGGGGAAGAAGTACTACGACTGCAAGAGATCGGAATCGACGCCTTCAAGATCGAAGGACGACTGAAATCTCCGGAATGGGTTGCAGCGGTTACCTCTTACTATCGTTCCCTTCTGGATCGATTGGGTTCCTCACATCCTGAAGATTCCCAGGTTCCCGCAGAGTCTCGGAAATCCTCAGATCCCTTTGAACGGGCCTGCTGGATCTTTTCCCGTTCCCTAACCCAAGGATACCTATGGAGGGGAGCTGAAGATCGAAGGACGATTCCGAGTAATCCTAAACACGCTTACCCCTTTAACTCGAAAAAAGCACCTTTTCAAAAAGCGTTTAATCGTCGGTTGGAGACTGCGGGCTATCAAGGCTTTTCGGGGCTCCTCGATCCACGGTTCCCCGGCCATCGAGGGATACCCATCGGTAAGGTGCTAGCGGTAGAAGGGAAATACTTTTTACTGAAACCCAACCGAGGTCTCTCGGTACGGGATGGACTACAGTTCTTTCGACCTTTATCCGGTATTCGGATGGAGGCAGTTCCGTTTGGGATCGAAAGGATCCTCTCCGCTCCTTCCCCTAAACATGGGCCCAAGGAAGGAAAACCGATCCTCAGTTGCCAGTCAGGGCAACTCGTTTGGATTAAGGCTCCTGAACCTCCCTCTATAAGGAGCGAGATCTTTCTTATTTCTACCCACTCGGATGCCCTCCCTGAAGCCCCAAGAAACGTCCCCCAAAAAAAGATTCCCCTCGAACTATGGATCGAGATACAAGAGGCTTCCGAAGCATCTCAAGAGAACCCTAAGAAAGAGGCATGGTTAACCATTCATCTAAAGGTGGTTAACCAAAAACGGCACCCCTCACCTATCGGAGAGAGTTTGTACATTTGGAAAGGAGTTGTGCCCATAGAGAAAGCTCGATCTGGCCTAGGAGCGGAGGAGGTGTGCAAGAAATACCTTTCCCCGCCCGGAGACTCCTGCTTCCGGTTAACCCAGGTTTCAGTGAATATATGCACCAGCGACTTACTTGCCCACAATTCTAGGAACCACCCTCGTTCTTTTGGAATTTTCATCCCTCCCTCGAAACTGAAGCAAATCCGTCGGGAAGTGTATCGGAAAGCGACAGATGCTTGGATCCAGAAAAAGGAAGCATATATCGAGGAAATCTTACGAGATGAGTCACCCCATGAAATCCAAGCTGATCGGATGGAAATCCTTCCTCCTCGAGATCGGTTATACACTTCTTCGTCCGGGATCCCGTTTGTCACCGAGGATGATCTATCAAACCCTGCTCTCTTTTCGAATACCTCAGGTATCTTCCTTCCTCTCCCTCCTGTCC
>JAOABU010000002.1 GCA_026418195.1 Spirochaetota bacterium
CCCTTATAGTGCTCAATCATGTTCCCTATATTGCCTTCAAGGATGGAGCTAAGAGCGGGAAAGTTACCGTTCGGAAGTTTGAATAAGGAGGGAGGGCTCAGAGTATACCCTTTCAGTAGGGACCCGCATGGATGAATCTGCGAATCAATGACTCGGTGATCTGCAATTAGGGGCAAGGGGGAGAAAGAGTGCATGGGTAGTGTCTTTCGCTGGGAGGTGGATGGATTCCCTCTTCTTTGGGATCCAGAGAAAAACGAGTTTCGAATACTTTTTGAAAAAGCCTCTGCCCCATGGGAAGTGCTTATGTGCCTGGATGCTTATATCGAGGAGAAACTTCAAGAAGTGAAGGGAGCGAAGATTCGTTCCCCTATTCCAGAAGGTGTTCATCTGGAAGGGCCTCTCTATATCGATGAGGATTGCAGGATTGAAGAGGGGGCTTTCATCCGCGGTCCTGCATGGATAGGAAGAGGATGTGAAATTCGGAATGGCTGCTATATTCGGGGTAGTGTGCTAACGGGTGCGGGTGTTGTCCTTGGCCATGCCAGCGAATTCAAGCACTGTGTCCTGTTGGGAATGGCCCAAGCTCCCCATTTCAATTACGTGGGTGATTCGGTTCTAGGATGGCATGCTCATATTGGTGCGGGGGTGATCCTCTCAAATTTCAGGTTAGATGGAAAACCTGTAACGGTTCGAGGTGTTAGGTCTTCTGATCGAATCAACTCGGGACTTGTCAAGTTAGGTGCTCTGATCGGAGACGAATGCGAGATTGGGTGTAACTCTGTTTTGAACCCGGGCACTATTCTGGGAGCGAACAGCAGCGTGTTTCCCCTCTCATTGGTTTCAGGAACTTGGCCCGAGTTCAGTCGAATCGAAAATCCTATGATGCTTCGTTTTAAAGGCTGACAAAGAAGCGTGGGTTTGTACGTTTTACAGACGATCCATAATGGTCTATAATGAGTTGAGGGGGAATTATGAAAAAAATCATTGGAATCGTTTTCTGTTTCGTTCTCGCAGGTGTCCTGTGGGGACAGGGAAAGGTGGTGGTATACACGGCGCACGAGGAATCCATCATCAATGCCTTGGTACCTATGTTCGAGAAGGAAACGGGAATCAAGATGGAGTACGTGAAACTTGGTTCAGGGGATGTCATCAAACGAGCGAAAGCTGAAGCAGCTAGACCTCAGGCAGATGTTATCTGGAGTATCGGCGGGGAACAACTAGAAGCAGAAAACTCGATCCTTGCCCCATACACACCGAAGGATTGGGACAAGATTGCGCAGGTGTACAAGGTAGGCACAAACTGGCTTCCATACACGGGAATCATGAATGTGTTCATTGTCAACACGAAGATGCTCACTCCGGATAAGTATCCCAAGACCTGGACGGACCTACAGGATTCTCGATTCAAAAAACTCATTTCCTCCGCCCGGGCAGATAAATCAGGGTCATCGTACATGCAGCTCTGCAACGTCATTGCTATTTACGGCGATAAGGGTTGGGACATCTACAAGAACATTATGAAAAACACAGTGATCTCTGCCTCTTCGGGTGCAGTACCGAAGTTTGTAAACGATGGGGAGCAGGCAGTAGGAATTACTCTGGAAGACAATGCTTTCCGGTACTTTGCGGGTGGAGGTCCTGTAGCGATTGTGTATCCAGAGGACGGAACCGTTGCAGCTCCGGATGGGATCGCACTTCTGAAGGGATCTCCCAACCCAGAGAACGGAAAGAAATTCATCGATTGGTGTCTTTCCAAGAAAACTCAGGAATATCTGGTTGATGCCATGGCCCGTCGACCGGTAAGAATAGACTGTAAAGATCCGAAGGGACTTCCGCCCCTGTCGAAGATCAAGACCATTCCCTACGATTTCAAATGGGCTTCCGCGAATAAGAACGCATTCGTGAAGCGATTCGTCGATATAGCGATGGACCTTGGTCTTTAGGGTTAAGGGTCAAGAAACGTGTAATCCAAGTTCACTTAGTTGGTTGATGGACCGCCTCCAGGAAACTGAAGGCGGTTTTCAATTTATAGGGCCTACAACAAGGCACAATTGCTATATGATGTAAGCTTTTTCGGTTCCGGAGGAGCAACCATGTATGCGATCCGTATCATCGGTGTGGAGAAAAACTTTGGGGAAGTAATAGCTCTTTCCAACATTCACCTGGAAATCGAGAAAGGGGAGTTCTTTACCCTGTTAGGACCTTCCGGTTGCGGGAAAACTACCCTGCTTAGAACTATCGCAGGTTTCTGCAAGCAAGACAAAGGAGATATCTATATAGAAGACGAATTGATCAATGAGGTGCCAGCCTACCAGCGAAATACCGCAATGGTGTTCCAGAACTATGCGGTATTTCCGCATATGACCGTGTTCGATAACGTAGCCTATGGATTACGGGTACGTAAATTAACGAAGGAGGTAATTACCCAAAGAGTGAGGACTGCCTTAAAAAGTGTACATCTGGAAGGATTTGAGGATCGTACACCCGACAAACTCTCGGGAGGGCAGCAACAGCGAGTCGGGCTTGCCAGAGCTATGGCGATCGAACCAAGAGTCTTGCTGTTCGACGAGCCCCTTTCAAACTTGGATGCGAAACTCCGGATTGAAATGCGTGAGGAAATCAAAGCGGTACAGAAATCACTAGGTATAACCTCTATCTACGTCACCCACGATCAAGAAGAGGCTTTGGTGATCTCTGACCGAATTGCGGTAATGAATCAAGGCCGTATACAGCAGGTCGGCAAACCATGGGAAATCTATCGGAATCCCCAGAATACCTTTGTCGCCAGCTTTGTCGGGAAGATCAATATGCTCACCCTTAAGCTTGGACCTGGTGCAGGGCTTAGATACAGGCAGGCAACTACTGGGAAGGTTTCCCTGAATATCCCCGCTCAGGGTACGGAACAGCTGGATTCCATTATTGTGGCGTTTCGACCAGAGGATGTTGTTGAAGTTTCCTCGAAGGATCGCAGTAATACCATTACAGGATTCCTTCGAACCGTCAGTTTCATGGGATCCATTGCTCGGTTCGAAGTTGATGTGGAAGGGCAGCTACTGACTATCGACAGACATAGGCCAAGGGAATTGGATATCCCCCCTATACACTCGCAAATTACCTTCTCCGTACCACCGGAGAGTATCCTTCTGTTTGACCCATCATCTGGCAAACGACTCGCTCAGGAGGAGCGGCCATGAAGGGAAAAAGTCAAACCATCGATCTATGGACTCTTGTCACCTTTGCTGGATTTGTGATTGTTGTGGTTTTCTTGATTTACCCCCTGTTGGATATTTTCCGATACAGTTTTATCGATAAGGATAGCGGTGAGGTATCCCTTGGAAACTGGATTCAGTTCTTCTCGAAAAAGTACTACCTTCGGGCTTTCACGAATTCCATCCTCATCGCTGTAGCCACAACGTTTTTCTCCATTGTGCTTGGAGTTCCTTTAGCCTTTTTTACAACTAGGTATAGAATTGCAGGTTCTACGTTCCTGACGACCCTCTCGGTGCTTGCCTTACTGTCTCCTACTTTCATAGGAGCCTATTCCTGGATCACCATGCTGGGCAAAAACGGCTTTATTCGAACCCTGTTCCAATCGATAGGGATAACCCTTCCCCAGATCTACGGTCCTTTGGGGATTGTTCTTGCCGACACACTACAATACTACCCCTTTATTTTATTGATGACGTCCGGTGCCCTGATGACCATCGACCGTTCCTTGGAAGAAGCTTCGGAAAACCTAGGGGCCCGTCCAGGACGTATATTTTTCGATGTCACTCTTCCAATGGTTCTACCATCCGTGACAGGCGGAGCGCTGATCGTATTCATGATGTCTCTGTCAAATTTTGGCACACCCATGATCATTGGAGGCAATTTTCTTGTTCTTCCCACCCTTGCCTATAATCTTTTTACCAGTGAAATTTCGGAAACCCCTGGAATGGCTTCTACCGTTTCGATCATTCTGATGCTTTGCGCATCCCTCGTCATTGTGTTGCAGCAGTGGCTCGCATCCCGGCGAAAGTATGCGAGTATGCTGATCAACCGACCTGTGGTAAAGAAACTCAAGGGGCTTCGGTCCGTCTTGGCCCATGCTCTTTGCTACGGCATCGTCTTCCTTTCTACATTACCCCTTGCAGTGATCGTGTACTACAGTTTTCGTAAAACCTCAGGACCCGTATTCCAACCCGGATTCAGTCTCGACAGTTACCGGCAGATTTTTTTTGATGTGCCCAAAACGGTAACCAATAGTTTTCTCTATTCCCTCATCGCTGTGCTACTGATCGCAACAGTAGGAACACTTCTAGGATTCGTCATAGCACGGAAAAAAAAGGGTGTGGTGCGGGTGCTGGATACTCTCCTCATGATTCCCTATATAGTTCCGGGCACAGTCCTCGGTATCGGGTTTATCGTGGCCTTTAACCGTCCTCCCCTCTATTTGACAGGAACGGCAGTAATTATCATTCTCACCTATTTTATTCGTCGCCTGCCCTATTCTGTGCGTTCTGCAGCTTCGATTTTAAAACAGATCGACCCTGCTCTTGAAGAAGCGGGTATCAATTTAGGATCACCTCCAGGAAGGACCTTCCGTACCATTACACTTCCACTGATGCAGGGAGGTATCATCTCGGGTGCTATTATGAGCTGGGTTACCTCTATGAACGAACTGTCTGCGTCCATCCTACTGTATGTCGGTCAAACCATGACGATGCCCATTAAAATCTACCTATCGGTGGTGGATGGATTCTTTGGAACCGCTAGCGCCATGTCTACGATCCTTCTATTTGTAACGGGGCTATCCATGTACATCGTAAATAGGTATTTCAGTCGAGGTAGCGAAACGTTTGTTTCCGCGTGAATACTCAGTAGTCGTCCTATACTGTTTGATGCAGGGGAATAACACAGAAAGTATAGTTGAACACATCGGGAATGTGTAGAAAAGGAGTACATCGGATGAATCGGATGAAAGGGTTGGTATTGCTAAAACCTAATGAATTCGAAGTGCGAGAGTTGCCAGTACCAGAACTGAAACATGGAGAAGTGTTAGTTCGAGTAAAGGGTTGTTCTATCTGTGGCACCGATATCCGAATCCTGGAAGGGAAAAAAACAAAGGGAGTTCGGTACCCTTCCGTAATCGGGCACGAGATAGCAGGGGTGATCGAGAGAACCCGGGGGAACGTAGGGGATTTGAAAGAAGGGGAGCGGGTTGGAATCTTTCCTGTGCTATCTTGCCAAACGTGCAGGTACTGTCTCGAAGGGATGGAAAACCTTTGCCAGAACTGCAGAGCCATTGGTTATGAGTTCGATGGTGGATTTGCAGAGTACTTACGAGTTCCTGCCGAAGCGGTACAATATGGACACGTGTTCAAACTCCCTGATGGGATGAGCATTGAAGAGGGAGCTTTGTTGGAACCCCTATCCTGTTGCTTTAACGGAATCCGGAAAGCGAAGCTCCGTGTGTCGGACACCTGCTTGATCGTAGGTGCAGGTCCCATAGGGCTGATGCACATCCAGCTTGCCCGAACCGTGGGTGTTGCCAAGATCATTGTGAGTGAACCCAACGCGATGCGTTTGGGGTTGGCGAAACAGTTAGGGGCAGATATCTGTGTAGATCCAACTAAAGAAGATCTTATCAAAATTGTGAATAAGAGTACTGGAGGGTTGGGAGTAGACACGATCATTATGGCCATCGGTGTACCAGGAATCGTGAACGAATTGCTCAAAGTAATTCGGAAAGGGGGTACCTTGAACTTGTTCGCGGGTTTTCCTGATGCAGGAACCTGTACTCTGGAAGCGAATATCATTCACTACAACGAAATCACAGTAAATGGAACAAGCGCATCTACTCGGTTGGATTATCTGCGGAGTGCGAGTCTAGTTGCTCAGGGGTTCGTTCGATTGAAAGAGCTAGTGACGCATCGATTCCCCTTAGAGCAATTCAAAGAAGCGTATGCACTCGCGAAAGAAGGAAGGGGGATCAAGATCTTGATCGAACCATAAACGCAGTGAGGTGTCGGTGGAATGGCAGCGGGCATATTCCAGGGGTATGAGTATGCCGCTAAAATCATACCCAAGCAAGTACGAAAAACCTTTCATCCTCGCTCTGCTTACCGAACTGTATATGATCGTAGGTACGAAGTGTACAAAGAGCTCTATCCCAGACTTAGGGATCTGTATAATCGGTTGAATGGGTGAATAACGTACGGATACTTACAAATGGGAGGTTTGCTCATGGCAAAGTATGACTTCAAAGAATCCGTCGTGCTTATAACCGGAGGTGCACAGGGGCTTGGGTTTGCATTGGCCGATGCGTTCTTAGGGCAAAACGCTCGAGTTGCAATTTTAGATGTAAAGGAAGAGGCTTTAGATAGGGCGATTCAGAAGTTAGGCCCGAAGGCTAAATCTTTTTTCTGCGATGTGTCACGGTACGAAGAGGTCGAGCAGACGGTGGCAAGGATCGAAGAAGAAATGGGTGGAATAGAAGTGCTGGTAAACAATGCAGGTATCGTAAGTACCGAGCATGTGTTGGAAACCAAGCCTTCAGATTGGGAACGGATGATAGGGATCAACCTCACGGGTGCATTCTACTGTCTAAAGGAAGTCGCTCGACAGATGGTAAAGCGAGGAATCAAGGGCCGGATCATCAATATCTCCTCCCTCTCCGGTAGAAGTGGAGGAATTATGGTATCCCCTGCCTATTCGGCTAGTAAAGCAGGATTACTCGGATTGACTAAAGCAGCGGCTCGCCAGCTTGCCTCGTTTGGAATAACGGTGAACGCAGTAGCTCCCGGATCTTTAGACAGCGAGATGCTCCGGAGTTTCGGAGAGGAGAAGGTTGAAACCTTGAGAAAGGGCGTGCCATTGGGTCGGCTCGGCTCCTTTCAAGATGTAGTAGCGGCGGTGCTATTCCTGGCATCTAAAGAAGCCGAGTTCATCGACGGAGTGTGTCTAGATGTAAACGGCGGACAATACATGGCACCTTGATTCAAGGGGTTGTTCCATTCCGCCGCGTCAAGAGATTGTTTTGCTGGGTACTTAAAAAAGGCGGGCTTTCTCTGTATCGAACGCCCGCCCTTGTTTCATTCATTCTAGATGCTATCTTACCGTACTACTCCCGCTTGCCGCAGACTCTGTACTTCATACAGAGGTCGGTTAATAAGGATTAACTCTACCCGACGGTTTTTCTGCCGGTTCTGTTCTGTATCATTCGGGGAAATAGGCCGATATTCCCCAAAGGAGGCAGCGACGAGGCGTAAGGGATCAATTCGTCCTTTTTCTTGAAGGAATCGTACAACAGTGACTGCTCTCGCTGCGCCAAGATCCCAGGAACTAGGCCACCGAGTAGGCGCTACTGCCGTGTGCCCTTCGATCCGGATTACTTTTTCAGGTAGACGGTCAAAGATCCGGGCAATTTCCAATAGGGGCTTCTCGAACCGTGGGTTAAGTTCCGCTCTGTCGGGTTCGAACAGGATCTGTTCTTTCAAAGACACGATCAATACATTCTCGATCCGGTTCACCTCAATGGTCCCTCGGTCGATTTCGTCTTTCAGTGCTTGGCGAAGCTGTGTTTCCGCGTCTTTTAGACGAGCGATTTCTCTATCCAGAGCTGCCTGCAGTTCCGATTTTTCTCGTTCCAGTTGGGATATCTGTGCACGAGCTCTTGTAAGTTCCGTGGATAGGTTCCCAATTTCTCTCCGAAGGGTATCTGCCTGGGCCGATAGATC